>NZ_PIPL01000001.1:0-305745 GCF_003987145.1 Aliidiomarina minuta
AATTTGTCTGGCGGCCATAGCGACGTGGAACCACCTGAATCCATTCCGAACTCAGCAGTGAAACATGTCAGCGCCGATGGTAGTGTGGGGCTTCCCCATGTGAGAGTAGGACACCGCCAGGCATCCAAACGAAGAAAACCCCAGCCATCCGGCTGGGGTTTTTTCGTTTTAAAGCCCGCCGTGTCCCCCAACACCTCGGTAGGGCAGGCCGTGCCTGCCGTCCAGGTTGGATACCACCGCGAAACCCCGCGACGTATCTGATACCCGACAACCACAGCATTGCCGATACCCCAACCACCGCAACGGCAGGTGGAACGTATCCAGATCGCAAATGAATACCCCATCGCGGACACAACGACATCGCACGGCAGGTGGAACCTGCCCTACGGTGCAACGTATCCAGACCGCAAATGAATACCGCATCGCGGGCGCAACGACATCGCACCGCAGGCTGAGCCTGCCCTACCAGTATGTATCGGGCGTCAGACATCGCACGGCAAGTGGTGTTGGTTTAATTGATTACCCATTCCAGGCCGAAGCGTATGCCCCAGCCGCTGGTGACCTGATTTCTCTCTTGTAAGTCACGTTGGCTGTTATAGACACTTAACGTACGTTCAAATGAGTACTGCAAGCCAAGGTAACTGCTAAAAGAGGAAGTCGGGGCGAATTCAAGCTGCAAGCCTGGGAGCAGGTCGTCAGTTTTGACATAGCCACCGGGGGAAAATTGATTTGAATTCGACAATTGGTAGAAACGAATCTCAACTTCAAATTCTGCTTTTAACGACCAGTCGTCATTTAACTGATAGCGAATCATAGTTTCAGGGAACCCCAAGGCTCCAGACCATCGACTTTCGTTACCAGCATCCCAGTTAAGTCCTAGTATTGGATAATACACAGGATCAACGGGGTGATAAAAGGCGCCGACACCTGCAAAGAGCATTATGTCGTCATTGTATGGTGTGAGGGCGATTAACTGCGGGTTGTACGTTAGCGAATCTTTAGTGATCGAGTTTTCAAAACCGGCGATAGCATAGAGTTTTGCCCAGACTGACCAGTTGTCAGTAACTTCACCAAAATATTGAAGACCAGGAGCAATCCGGGTTAATGAGCCCCAGTCTGGATCTCCAGAAATAACCTCTCGCTGTCGCCAATTGTAATCTCTATGGTCGACTTCAAAGAGAAAAGCATGCCGTTCAATCTCTATCTGGTATTCGTTCAGACTAAAGGAATTTTCCTGCCCACTTAATCTGGATGATTCCGTACTGAGGTAGCGCATGTGAAAGTCAGTACTGAGCTCCTCATCTGATGAATGAGCTGAAGCGATGGCTAGCAAAAAGAGGCTGCTGATAAAAGTGGCAGAAATACGCATAGGGTTCAGTTAATAAGGAAATAATAGTTATATCTTACTAAAAAAAGATATTAAGCCCCTGTGTTTTTGTAAGCTATATTAGCTGTATAAACGTATAGATGTCTAAAGAGGTCAGTATGAAAGTAAAATCTTTATCCGTTGCTATTGTTGTAGCGCTGGGTTCAGCAAGTTCAAATGGTATAGCGCAGTCGGAATCAGCCACTGCAGAGCCGGCAGAGCGTATTACGGTGATAGGTTCTCGCCTGAGCCAGCGCACTGCTACTGATGGCAGTGCTCCTGTTGATATTATCAGCGCTGAAGATCTGGTAGCCAGTGGTTTTACTGAAACCGCACGGGCACTGCAGTATGCAGTACCGAGCTTTAATTTTCCCAGTTCTTCGATTACGGATGGTTCGGATGCGGTAAGACCCGCTTCGTTACGGGGGCTCTCTCCAGATCACACCTTAGTGCTTATTAATGGTAAGCGTCGTCATAGTAGCGCTTTAGTGCATCTTAACGGAACGACCGGGCGGGGCAGTTCCAACGCTGATTTAAATGCGATTCCTATTTCTGCTATCCAGCGTATTGAAGTATTGCGTGACGGCGCGGCCGCCCAGTATGGTTCGGATGCTATCGCGGGTGTGATTAATATTGTTTTAAAGAATAACGCTTCCGGTGGTGATATTAACCTGAACCTTGGTCAGACGTATGAAGGTGATGGAGAGCAGGTTAAATTGCACGGTAGTACCGGCTTTAATCTGGGCGGCCGTGGTGCCTTAACTTTATCTGCTGAATATCACAATAAGAACAGAACGAACAGGGCTGGGTTGGATCCTCGGCAACAGTATCCTTTGCTGGAGGATGGGTCTGAAGATCCCCGCGAAGAGACCTTTGATCGTTTAAGCCATCATGTCGGCGATGCTGACTTTGAGAATATCGCCTTATTCTTTAACGCTGATTATGTTCTGGATGAAGGCGATATTTATGCTTTTGGTGGTATCAGCGAACGCACAACACAATCCGGTGCTTTTTACCGAAGAGCTCTGGACAACCGTAATTTGCTCGAGGTATACCCTGATGGCTTTTTGCCTTTATTGAGTCCGGAAACTTCGGACGTCTCTTTTGTGACTGGGTATCGGCGTAACCTGGGAGAGTGGTTAGCCGATGTCAGCCTGGGTTATGGCCAAAGTGAGTTTGTATACCGCCTTGAAAATTCCCTGAATGCCTCGCTGGGTCCAACGTCGCCCAACGAGTTTAATGCCGGCACGCTGGAAACTGATGAATTGAATCTGAATGCAGAAATTTCCAGATTTATCCCTTTTTATAATTACTCGGATCTGTCCGTTGCTCTGGGTGCTAACTTCCGTGAAAACTCTTACACCATTCGTGCCGGTGATGAGCAATCTTATATTAGGGGGGAGGGCGAATATCAGGATCGCCCGGCAGGCAGCCAGGGCTTTACCGGCTTTAGTCCTGATTCTGAAGTGGATGAATCGCGCGATAACCTGGGTCTTTATGTGGAACTGGAGAATGCGTTAACGGATAAGTTTCAGTGGGGCGCAGCATTGCGTTATGAAGACTATTCTGACTTTGGTGACAACTGGAGCTGGAAATTATCTGGCCGTTATGACCTGACCGATCAGCTGGCAGTCCGGGCGACTACCAATACCGGTTTCCGTGCGCCCAGTGTGCAGCAACTGTATTTTACTAATATTTCCACTTTGTTTGTTAATCGCGACGGAGAGCTGGTACCTGAACAGTCGGGTACTTTTAATAACCTGAGCGATGTAGCCCAGGCTCTGGAAGTGGGGAATCTGCAGCCGGAGGAGTCGCAAAGTTACAGCCTGGGACTGGTATGGAGTGGATATAACGGCTTCTCGTTATCCATTGATGCGTTTCAGATTGAAATTGATGACCGCATTATCCTTTCCAGTTCACTGGTACCTTCTGACTCAGCAGCCGTTGAGCAGGCGCTGGCCGAAGCCGGTGCTGATAATGCCCGTTTCTTTATTAACGCGGTGGACACGACGACCCGTGGCCTGGATATTGTGGCAACCCAGGATTTTAATTTAGGCGAGTACGGCAGCCTTCGTGCACAGGCGGCTTATGGTTATAATGAAACCCAGATTGATGCGGTGAACCTGCCTCAGATTCTGGATGGCCTTGAAGAGAGGCTGTTTGATAATGTAGAGCGAACCCGAATGACCCGTTCGGTGCCACGTCACACCGGAACCCTCTCGCTTGCCCACACTTATGATCGTTTACAGACCAACCTGGCATTCAGCTATTTTGGTGATTATGAACTGGAAAATAATCAGGGAGTACGTACTAACTTTAGCGGCAAATGGGTGGTTGATTTATCTGCCCGTTACCAAATTACCGAACAGTGGTCGATAAGAGCCGGGGCTCAGAATTTGTTTGATCAGTATCCGGATGAACAGCTTCCTGAAAATCAGTTTAATGGTATTTTCCGTTACCCCAATACAAATGCGCCTTTTGGATTTAACGGGGGCTATTATTATACGGAATTGAGTTATCGGTTCTAAAAAATAGTCAGCAAAGCCAGTTCATACTGAACTGGCTTTTTTTATGGGTTTGGCGGATCATTCAGGGATGCAGATTTCCGATTTATACTTATTGAACTTGCCTCAGGCGAGCGTTTACTATTTGCCGAACTGGCTGAATGCAAGCCGGGCTTCTGATTTAGAGCAGAGGCTGCGTGATGAACTGGACTGGCATCAGGGTGATGTTAAGGTCTTTGGCCGCTGGCATAAAACTCCTCGCCTGCAGGCCTGGCATGGCGATCCTGACGTTCAATATCGTTATTCAGGAAAAACTCTTAACGCAATGCCCTGGACACCCGCACTGGATAACCTGCGTTTTGAACTGCAAAAAATGGATATCGCAACCAACGCGGTACTTGCCAATCTCTATCGCGATGGCAATGATAAAATGGGTTGGCATAGTGATAATGAACCCGAATTGGGAGAGCAACCGGTGATTGCTTCGGTCAGCTTGGGAGCGGAACGTGATTTTTTGCTCCGTCACCGTAAGCTGCAGCATAAATGCAGTCTGACATTAAAGCACGGTAGTTTGCTGGTTATGTCTGGCGACACTCAGCACTATTGGCAACATAGTCTGCCGGTGCGCAAAAAAGTTAGTGAGAGCCGCATAAACCTGACCTTTCGCCGACTGCGTGACTAACTTATACTAGCGACTCAGATAAAGGAGCAGCCGTATGTCAGTAGAACAACGTATTGAATCACTTCTAAGGCAGAATTTAACGCCGGATTATCTTGAAGTTGTTAATGAGAGCCACATGCATGGTGGCTCGGCGACTGAATCCCACTTTAAAGTTATTGTTGTTAGCACTCACTTTTCAGGTCAGCGTCTGCTGGCACGCCACCGGCAAATTAATAAATTATTAGCGGACGAACTGGCAGGCCCTGTTCATGCGCTTGCGATGCATACCTACACTCCTGAAGAATGGCAGGAGGAACAGCAAGCGCCCGATTCCCCCGCCTGCCTGGGCGGTAGTAAGTAGCTGTTAGCTACTCAGATGTGTTACCCGCAATGCATGGGGTACAATGGTTATTATCAGAAAACTAACGAAAATAAGGTTATTCCATGGTTATCAAGCCGAAGATCAGAGGTTTTATCTGCACCAACTCCCATCCGGTTGGATGTGCCGAAAACGTAAAACAACAAATACAGTATGTAAAAGCACAACCTGAACTTAAGCAGGGCCCGAAACGTGTCCTGGTTATTGGCTGCTCTACAGGTTACGGCCTGGCGACACGCATAGTGTCTGCCTTTGGTAATAAAGCGGATACGCTTGGCGTCTGTTTTGAAAAAGAACCCACCGAAAAACGAACGGGCACAGCTGGCTGGTATAATACCGCGGCGTTTCACGACCAAGCCCATGCAGCTGGTTTATATGCTGAGTCTATTAATGGTGATGCGTTTTCTGATGAGATCAAAGAGCAGACTATTGCGGCGATAAAAGCCAACATGGGGCAGGTTGATTTGGTCGTTTATAGCCTGGCGTCGCCTAAGCGAAAAGACCCGGAAAGTGGCGAGGTTTTCAGTTCCACCCTAAAACCTGTAGGTCAGGCATATACCACTAAAACCTACGATACCGATAAAGATAAGGTGCACGAAATAACTCTGGAACCTGCTACAGAGAAAGAAATTGCGGATACTGTTAAAGTCATGGGCGGCGAAGACTGGGAACGCTGGATTAAATTTCTGCATGAGGCTGGTGTTCTTGCGGACGGCTGTAAAACAACGGCTTACACCTATATTGGCAAGCAGTTAACCTGGCCCATTTATGGTCACGCCACTATAGGTCTGGCTAAAGAAGATTTGGATCGGGCCGCTAACGACTTACGTCAGTCATATCAGGAGATTAACCTGGAAGCTTATGTTTCGGGTTTAAAAGCGCTGGTTACTCAGGCAAGTTCTGCTATTCCGGTAATGCCTTTATATATCTCGTTAATGTACGGTGTGATGAAAAAAGACGGGACTCACGAGGGCTGTATCGAACAGGCTTATCGTTTATTTGTTGAGGGTTTATATAGTTCACAACCTAATCTCGATGAAGCACGGCGGTTACGTGTGGATGGCAAAGAGACGAATGACGAGACACAGGGCAAAATAGAAACGTTGTGGCATCAGGTGACTCAGGATAATTTTCATCAGTTAGCTGATTATAAGGGATACCATCAGGACTTTCTGAATCTGTTCGGTTTTGGTTTTGAAGGTGTTGATTATGATGCCGATGTTGATCCGCAAGTGAGCTGGGGTAAGAATAAATAATTTCCCTGGTTGCCATAGCAAGCCTGTGTAAAAAAATGCTAAAATGCGGGCCTTAGGAGCAAGACAAATTTACAAAACCCCCCGTGTGGTCTTTAGAAGAAGGCTCTGACACGGGGGTGTAGCTATGTTTTTTTATCGAGGAATTCGGCTGTCAGGCTGAAATTTAAGTTTCAATCTTCCCTAAATTGAGTAGTGCTAACGCGTATGATTACGATAAAGAAAGGACTGGATATCCCAATTGCGGGGGCTCCACAGCAAATCATTGAAGACGGTCCTGCCGTCAAGTCAGTAGCTACACTGGGTGAAGAGTACGTGGGAATGCGCCCGACCATGCATGTCCAGGTCGAAGACCGGGTCAAAAAAGGTCAGATTCTTTTTGAAGATAAAAAGAATCCAGGTGTAAAATTCACGGCTCCAGCTTCCGGTGTAGTAACGGCTATTAATCGTGGTGCCAGACGTGTTCTGCAATCCGTTGTTATCGATATCGATGGTGACGAGCAGGAGACCTTTTCCAAGTACGATTCCGCTAAGCTGACCCAGCTAAGCCGTGAAAATGTACAGGAAAATCTGGTGGAGTCTGGTATGTGGGTTGCCCTGCGTACCCGCCCTTATTCACGCTCCCCTAAACTTGATGCAGAAGCTAAAGCTATCTTTGTTAATGCAATGGATACTAATCCATTAGCAGGTGACCCTGCTGCAGTCATTAAAGAGAACTCGCAGGCTTTTATTGACGGTTTGAAAGTGGTTAGTCGCCTGACAGAAGGAAAGCTATACCTGGCTACTGCACCAGATGCAGAGATTGACGCTGGTGATGCGCCTGTTACTCATGAAACCTTTAAGGGTCCACACCCAGCGGGTAACGTGGGTACCCATATTCACTTCCTGGAAGGTGCTGACATGGGCTTTCAGGTCTGGCATGTCGGTTATCAGGACGTAATTGCTATCGGTAAGTTATTCACTACCGGTGAAATATTCACCGATAGAGTGGTTGCGCTTGGCGGTCCTGGTGCTAAGAATCCTCGTTTATTGCGTACCCGTTTGGGAGCCAATCTGGATCAACTGCTTAAAGGTGAAGTCGAAGGTGACAATCAGCGCGTGGTATCTGGGTCTGTTCTGAATGGACACAAAGCTGATGGGCCGCATGCATTTTTAGGTCGTTTTCATAACCAGGTGTCTGTACTGGGTGAAGGCGATGAAAAATTGCCTTTGGGTTGGATATGGCCAGGTAAAGAGATGCATTCGATTACGCGTGCTTATTTAGGCCACCTGTTCCCGAAAAAGCTATTCAACATGACAGCTTCAACCAATGGTTCTGAGCGCGCTATGGTGCCGATCGGAAACTATGAGCGTGTAATGCCGCTGGACGTTGTTCCAACGCTATTGTTACGTTCTATTGTTTCGGGTGATATCGAGACAGCCCAGGAACTGGGCTGTTTAGAAATGGATGAAGAAGATCTGGCTCTGTGCACTTATGTTTGCCCCGGTAAATATGAGTATGGCACGGCACTTCGTGAGTGTCTCACTACCATTGAGAAAGAAGGCTAAGCATGAGCATCAAAAATTATTTAGAACGAATTGAACCTCAGTTCGAGCCAGGTGGCAAATATGAAAAGTGGTACGCGTTGTATGAAGCTGTGGCCACTATTCTGTACACACCCGGTATTGTAACTAAGTCGACTACCCACGTACGGGACAGCGTTGATCTTAAACGTATCATGATCTTTGTCTGGATGATGACCTTCCCAGCCATGTTTTATGGTATGTACAACGTAGGTTTTCAGGCTTCTCTGGCCCTGGAACAAGGTTATCAGTTGGCTGATATCTGGCAGGTTGGCCTGTTCCGGATGTTTGGCGGTGAGTTTACCAGCGCTTCTGGCTGGGGTACTTACATGTGGTATGGCGCCTGTTTCTTCCTGCCTATTTATGCGGTGACTTTCGCCGTTGGTGGTTTCTGGGAAGTGCTTTTCGCCTCTATCCGTAAACATGAAGTGAACGAAGGCTTCTTCGTTAGCTCGGTATTATTTGCACTGATTCTGCCAGCCACTATTCCTTTGTGGCAGGTCGCTCTGGGTATTACCTTCGGTATTGTAGTAGGTAAGGAAATTTTCGGTGGTACTGGCCGTAACTTCCTGAACCCTGCATTGACGGGTCGTGCATTCCTGTACTTCTCGTTTCCGGCAGCTATTACTGGTGACCAGATTTGGACGGCAGTTGATGGTTACTCCGGTGCTACGACGCTGACTCAGGCCTTTAACGATAATGTTGATTACTCAGACATGGCTGCCTGGATGGACCATTTCATTGGTCGTATCCCTGGCTCTGTTGGTGAGGTTTCAACGCTGGCTATCCTGATTGGTGGTTTAGCGCTTATCTACTTCCGCATTGCGTCATGGCGTATTGTTGCTGGTGTCTTGGTAGGTATGATTCTATTCTCCGGTCTGCTGAACTTTATTGGTAGCGAGACCAACCCAATGTTCGCTATGCCGTGGTACTGGCACCTGGTAGTAGGGGGGCTTGCGTTCGGTATGATGTTTATGGCCACCGATCCAGTCTCAGCGTCCTTTACCAACAGAGGTAAATGGGGTTACGGTATTCTTATTGGCTTCATGACGGTAATGATTCGCGTCATTAACCCAGCTTTCCCAGAAGGCATCATGCTGGCCATTCTGTTTGCCAATGTATTTGCGCCACTGTTTGACCATTTTGTGGTGCAGGCGAATGTGAAGCGGAGGAAGTTACGTCATGGCTAAAAGCAAAGAAACTATAGGCAGAACTTTTATTGTGGTGATTGCACTTTGTTTAGTGTGTTCAATCATCGTTTCGGGCGCCGCGGTTGGCTTAAAAGAGCGGCAGGAAGCGAACGCGGCGTTAGCTATGCAGCGCAGTGTTTTGACGGCAGCTGGCATTGAGTTCACTGGGAATACGGCAGAAAGCATTTATGCTGAGCGTGTTCGCGAATACCGTTTAAATCTGGAAACTCAGGAACTGGTAGAAGCGGGTGAAGAAGCGCTGGCTGAGGCTGCTGATGTTCAGGACCAGGGCGAAGTGAAACGTCGTTTAGGGCGTGACGAAGACATCGCCGGTATTCGGGATCTTGAACAGCGCACTATGTTTTATATCGCTTACGAGGAAGACGGTGAGACGGTTAAGTCTTACGTGCTTCCGGTTCGTGGAGCGGGCCTGTGGGGCATGATGTATGCTCTGCTGGCTCTGGAAAGCGATGGCAAAACTATTGCCGGTCTGAACTTCTACGAGCATAACGAAACCGCAGGTCTGGGTGGCGAAATCCAGAACCCTCGCTGGATCAATAACTTCATTGGTAAGCAGGCAGTCGACGATGATGGCACTATTGAAATCCGTGTGACTAAAGGTGCAAACCCTGACCAGAACGAAGTGGATGCGTTATCAGGCGCGACTATCACTAGTAATGGTGTAGACAGAACCTTCCAGTTCTGGTTGAGCGACAAAGCATACGGTCCGTTTTTGACCAAACTGCGTGAAGGGGAGATTGAATAATGGCAAGTGCTAAAGAAATGAAGCAGGTGTTGTTTGGCCCTATCTTCGCCAACAACCCCATTGCTTTACAGATTCTTGGTGTGTGTTCTGCTTTGGCAGTCACCGCTAAGCTAGAAAATACTCTGGTTATGTGTATTGCGGTAACCTTCGTAATGGGCTTGTCTAACTTGTCTATTTCGATTATTCGTAACCATATCCCTTCCAGCGTACGTATTATTGTGCAGATGACGATCATTGCCAGTCTGGTAATCGTAGTCGACCAGCTACTAAAAGCCTTTGCGTATGAAATTGCGCAAGAGTTGACGGTGTTTGTCGCCCTGATCATTACCAACTGTATTGTCATGGGCCGTGCTGAAGCATTCGCTATGAAAGAACCACCACTGAAGTCGTTCCTGGATGGTATCGGCAACGCTTTGGGCTACTCAGTTGTACTTCTGACGGTTGGTTTTTTCCGCGAGCTGTTCGGTTCTGGCAGCCTGTTCGGTTTCCAGATACTGCCTTTGATTACTGAAGGTGGCTGGTATACGCCAGTAGGATTGTTGGTGTTACCACCAAGTGCATTCTTTATTATTGGTGGTTTTATCTGGGTTCTGCGTACGTTCCGTACCGAGCAAGTAGAAGCGAAGGAGTAACGAATCATGGAACATTATTTAAGTTTATTTGTTCGAGTGGTTTTCGTTGAAAACCTCGCGTTGTCCTTCTTCCTTGGTATGTGTACTTTCCTGGCAGTGTCCAAGAAAGTAACCACTGCCATGGGCTTAGGTGTGGCCGTTATCGTGGTCTTGGGACTGGCGGTTCCAATCAGTAATCTGATTAATACTTTTGTATTGTCACCAGGTGCTCTTGGCTGGGCCGGATTCCCGGATGCTGACCTTAGCTTTTTGCGCTTCCTGACCTTTATCGGTGTTATTGCAGCACTGGTTCAGATACTGGAAATGGCACTGGATAAGTTCTTGCCTGCTTTGTATAACGCTCTGGGCATATTCCTGCCATTGATTACCGTAAACTGCGCTATTTTTGGTGGTGTTATGTTTATGGTCCAGGCCGATTACAACTTTACAGAAAGTATAGTGTTTGGTATCGGTAGTGGTTTCGGCTGGGCATTGGCTATCACCTTGCTGGCAGCTGTACGTGAGAAGCTGAAATATGCGGATGTTCCTGATGGCTTGCGCGGTCTGGGTATCACATTTATCAGTACTGGCTTGATCGGTTTGGGCTTTATGTCGTTCTCTGGCGTATCTTTGTAGCCCTTGGTTGTAATGAAACAGATTTAAAAGGAACAAGTCGATGCAAGAAATATATCTTGGCGTAGGCATGTTTACCATTATTGTATTGGTTTTGGTGACGGTGATTTTGTTTGCCAAATCAAAACTGGTACCTTCTGGTGACGTAGAAATTATCATTAATGATGACCCAGACAAGAAGATTATAACGCAGCCAGGTACTAAACTATTGGGTGCTCTGGCGAATGCCGGTATCTTCGTATCATCAGCCTGTGGTGGCGGTGGTTCATGCGGTCAGTGTACGGTTAATATTAAAGAAGGCGGTGGTGATATCCTGCCGACTGAACGTGACCATATTACCCGTGGTGAAGCCCGTGAAGGCGCTCGTCTGTCCTGTCAGGTGAATGTTAAGCAGAACATGAAAATTGAGCTGCCGGAAGAAGTCTTCGGCATCAAAAAATGGGATTGTATTGTACGTTCAAATGACAACGTGGCGACTTTCATTAAAGAAACTATTCTGGAAATTCCGGATGGCGAATCAGTGCCTTTCCGTGCCGGTGGTTATATCCAGATAGAAGCTCCACCGCATCACGTTAAGTACAAAGACTTTGATATTGATGAAGAGTATCACCCGGACTGGAAACGTTTTGGTTTCTTCGACATTGAATCTAAAGTCGACGAAGAAGTGATTCGTGCCTACTCAATGGCCAGTTACCCTGAAGAAGAAGGCATTATTATTCTGAACGTGCGTATTGCTACGCCACCGCCGAATGATTTAAGCCTGCCTGCAGGTAAAATGTCGTCTTATATCTGGAGCCTTAAACCAGGCGATAAAGCCACGATTTCAGGTCCATTTGGTGAGTTCTTCGCTAAAGAAACTGAAGCGGAAATGGTCTTTATTGGTGGTGGTGCAGGTATGGCGCCGATGCGTTCACATATCTTTGACCAACTGCGTCGCTTGAACTCTAAGCGTAAGATCAGCTTCTGGTATGGTGCTCGCTCACTGCGTGAAATGTTCTATACCGAAGATTTCGACATGCTGGCAGAAGAAAACGACAATTTCGAATGGCATGTGGCGCTTTCTGATCCTATGCCGGAAGACAACTGGGAAGGGGATACCGGGTTTATTCATAATGTACTTTATGAAAACTACCTGAAAGACCACCCAGCGCCGGAAGACTGCGAGTTCTACATGTGTGGACCTCCGGTGATGAATGCGGCCGTTATTAACATGCTGAAAGATTTAGGCGTGGAAGACGAAAATATCATGCTGGATGACTTTGGTGGCTAGTAGCTACTAAGTTATCGCCTGAAAAGCCAGCCGAGTGCTGGCTTTTTTTATGCTGTTTTCAGAACTACAAAGCAGTTATAATGCCTAAGTAGAATCAAGTCATTTAAGATGTAGAGGTGTGTAATGGAAACCTTCTTGTTAGGCTTTGTGCTGATGCTTATCGTTTTTGCGGCGATGGCTATTGGTTTCCTGGTGCAGAAAAAGAGTATTTCCGGCAGTTGCGGCGGCCTGGGTGCTATGGGTATTGAGAAGGCCTGTGACTGTGATAATCCCTGTGACGAAAAAAAAGCGCATGCCGCTAAGCAGGCGCGACAGGAAAAATTAAAAGAGTGGCAACAGAATCAAATCCATTAAAAAAGGCGCTTTCGCGCCTTTTTTTGTGAGTCTTAATTGTTGATTTGAAGTTGTATCAGCTGCTCTTCATATAGTGCGAAGCAACCATCAGCAAAGGTGCAGGAGAGGCTTTGCACCGGTTGGTCATATATCTGCTGCCAGTTTTCGCCCCGGTCTGCAGTCCATGCGATCCCAGACTCATTAGCGACTAGTATATTGTCCTGATATTTAATGAGGTTAGTCAGAGCGCCACTGAGCGGCGCCTGAGGCAGTTCTGTAAACTCATTATTTTCATATAAAAAGAGTTCAGGTTCGGCGTCTGCGCGGCCAAAATTTCCGCCAGCGACCAGAAAACTACGATGATTTAACGGCCAGACGCTGGTTACACCAGCATTGGAACCTGAGCTCAAGGGGGTATCTATGACATTAAAACGTAAAGCGGAGCGTGATTTGATCATCACTCGTGCTGTACTGGC
This sequence comes from Aliidiomarina minuta, assembly GCF_003987145.1. Classification (NCBI taxonomy): domain Bacteria; kingdom Pseudomonadati; phylum Pseudomonadota; class Gammaproteobacteria; order Alteromonadales; family Idiomarinaceae; genus Aliidiomarina; species Aliidiomarina minuta. Next base: position 13,006 of record NZ_PIPL01000001.1, read on the forward strand.
GTGCGCGGTGCCCATGATCCAGGTGTCGTTGGCAAAACGAACGCAGCTGCCGCTCTCATTAAAAGCGCCTTCACCAGGCAGTGCTGGCTCTGAGAAACCGCTACGTGAACGCAGCCAGGTACGTCCGTTAGAGCTTCGGACAATGTGCCACTCATCATTCAAAGTGTCGCCCAGAATCCAGCCTTCGCCGTCATTGATAAGCGCAAAGCAGCGTAGGTGCTCATCACCATTGCCTCGATGTAACTGACTCCAGCTGTAACCGCCATTGCGGGTACGAAACAGGCGGGATGCGTCACCACGGCCTGAACTCATTACAAACGCCTGGCGGTCATCTATCGCTTTTATCTGATATATGGGATGCTGGCTTACCTGACCTACTGGCCGGCTTAATTCCCAGGTCTCGCCAGCGTCGGTTGAGCGCGCCACATCGCCGTGGCTACTGCCCAGCCAGATAACCTGGTCATCAAATGCATTTATACTTTGCCAGTTGCCCTGTTCCAGGGAAGGTGGAGTCAGATGTGTAACTGAAGCCTGTGTGGCTGAAGCCAGTAGCAAACCACCAACGAGGAGACTGATCTTGTTCAAACTTTTAGCTTTATACATAAATTACTCATTATTGCCCAAATTCAGTGTCGTTTATAAGCTTATGATATAGTGTTGCATCCTAAACAGGCAAACAATTCAAGAAGGTCTTCTATGCGCAGTACTGTTTATGTTCTTTCCGCGGCTTCTATGCTGTTCAGTCTTGTTAGTCATGCCGACATGAGTCGGGAACAACACAAACAAGAGATAGCAACCTGGCTCTCCGGTGACTTCAGCAACTATCAGCAGTCCATTAGCCATCCAGGTCTTGCGGCAACTCCGATCATGCAGCGGACGCAAAAAATTGAGATTGAAGAGCTGGATGAGCTGACGTTGTTAAACCAGCAAAGTTTTCTGTTTCAGCCCGAAGAAGTTGTGCGCCGTCAGGTTTATAGTTTAAGTCTGCCGCGTCGCGGCGACTACATAGAGCAAACACTCTATCATATTGCAGATGACGCTGACACAGACCAGCTAAAGTTGCAGGACTTGCACGAATTACACGGCTGTGAAGTCCGTTGGTATTGGGATGAGGACAAGTATGTAGGCACCCGGAATAAACAGAGCTGTTACTTTTTTGCGGCAGCTACCGGACAGCAGGTGAAGCTGGAAAGCTATCTTGAACTCACTGAACATCAGGTTTCGGTGCTGGACAGGGCGTATCTGGAAGATGACACCCTGGTATTGGGCGATGAATTTGGTGTCGCTGTAAACTCGAATCGCATGGCTTTTTTTGCTGCTGACATTAGTTACCGGGCTTCCGGAGCTGCCGAGGATGACTGGCAACCGGTAGTTTTGACTGGAGCCATACATGATCAGGGAAGCAGAATTGGATTGCAGGCTGAGAGTTCAGGACTTGAGTTGAGTTATCAGCTTGAGTTGCTGCGAACAGCCAGTGACCCCGCTATACGTACCTTGCGTGTGTATCAGGGAAACCAGGTCCAGCCGGTAGCTGAAAAGTCAGTACCAGCTGACCAGCAGGAAATTGAGTTATCACTGGATAACCTTAAGGTTGTGCTGCAGCGTCGTTGATAATACGAGCCATACGTTGAGCAGAGTTTAATAATTGCTGTTCAATGACTGGGGCTGCACGCTGGACATACTCAGCTGAAATAGGATCGCCGTCGTTTATGTCCTCATAGGCATAGCGACGAGCCAGATGATTGGCTTCGTTGGCCCAGTTGATAAGCGCCTGCCCCCAGTCTTTTTGTGTTTCAGACAAAGGGTTTTCGTGGCTCAACTGCTCAGGTGAGGGCATATTCATCTGGTTCAGAATCTGAGTATCCCAAACCCGGTGCAGGTTACTCTCTTCGCCGTCAAATATAACCTGAGTGTCATTGCCCCCGCGGTCACGAGCAAAACCTAAATGCAGCGGTTGATGCAGGTCTGTAATCCAGTGCGTAAACTTACGCAGAGCGTCAGCCTGTTCCATGGCATCTGCATCCGGGTCAAACATAATGTCTACAGCATCTTTAGCAGCACCCACCACGCAGCGGCGGTTAGGGCAGTCTCGCTGCATGTCTATCTGGTTTTCTTCGGGCGGTATATTGGCAAAATGCAAAGGGCCGAGCCATTGCCCTTCGTCAGTACCCCGCACCCGGTCTGCCCAGGTGGTAGCGGTGGCTAAAGACTCTTCGTCGAGACGTTCAAGGTGCTGATCTACCCACTCGCGAGCCTCTTCGGTAAGATAATAATATGCGGTTTCGCCAATATACTCGTGGCCAGCAAAGCCCCAGGCCTGAACCTGCAGCGGCAGGGCACATAAAGCGAGCGTAATGCCCTTAACGGTTTTGTGCATCTAGTGACTCCCCAGTCAGGTGGCTGCTCTCATCTGACATCAGGTACAGATACACAGGCATAATCTCAGCCGGCGTTTTCAGCTTCATTGCATCTTCACCAGGGTAAGCTCTTGAGCGCATCGACGTGCGGGTCGCTCCTGGATTAATCACATTGACCCGCATGTTGCTGTTTTCGTATTCATCCGCAAGCACCTGCGCCATGCCTTCAGTAGCAAACTTAGACACGGCATAAGGCCCCCAGTGTGCACGGCCTTTGCGGCCAACACCGGACGAAGTGAATATAACTGAGCTTTTTTCAGCTGCAAGCAGAGCCGGCAAGAGTGCTTTGGTCATCATAAACTGGGCAGTGACATTTATTTTCATAATGTCTTCCCAGGTGGCTAAGTCGATATGCTGGAAGGGTGACAATATGCCCAGCATGCTGGCGTTATGCAGCAGCCCATCAAGGCGACCAAACTGGTCCATGATAGTAGCGGCCATGTCGCGATAATTGGCTTCGGTAGCCCCTTTCATATCCAGTGGGATAATAGCTGGCTGGGCGCCGCCGGCCTGTTCTATTTCGTCGTAAACCGCTTCTAATTTAGCGGGCGTACGACCGAGTAGAATCACCGTAGCACCATGGGCGGCGTAGCTTAAAGCGGCTTCTCTGCCAATGCCGTCACCAGCACCGGTTACCAGAATGACTTTGTTTTTTAATGCGTCAGGCTGAGCCTGAAAAGTTTGGTAATATTCCATAACAACTGCTTTCTGAGAACACTTATGCCATAGTGTACCTGTAATTAAATTTGAACTCAGTAGTTAAGCAAAATTTGATCGAAAAACCTTTAATCTTCGACGATAGAGGTGTATAAATTTTGTAAACACTCGTTTAGAGTATGCCCAGAATAAGTACCCCATGCGGTGCTTATGAAATAGAACAACAAGGATTGGGGAAACCTCATGAAAAAAATAATGATTTCCGCCGCGGTAACCGCGGCACTTGGTCTTACCGGTTGTTTAGCTGACGGCTCGTCAGCCCCGGTAACACAAGAAGAAGCAAGTACGCCTTACGCGCGCGTCACCTTCGACCCTGGTGCGGGCGCAGTTTCAGTTCCAAATAACCTGCTGTATCTGGGGACTAACGACGGTACGCTGGATATTGCGTCAGGTGACGAAGCAGAACCTACGGTTGCACTAAGCGCTCTGGATGGCTGGTCAACGTCTTTCCCAATTGTTTTAGGCGTAGATTTACCCGGTGCGCGTGACACTCACGCCGCCCTTACTTTAGATGCGGCTTCGATAGAGAGAGCCGGGTCGGTACGTTTGTTTAAAGTGTATGCCGGTGGAGAACTCCAGGTTGAAGGCTGCGCAAATGCTCAGCCAGTGGTCGCTTGTGCGGTTCAGGAAGAGCTGACATATGGCGAGGACTTCGTGGTACAGGCGCAGGCTTCTGGTATTTCTGTAGTGCCATTGCGCCCGCTGGAAGCAAAAACCAGTTACATGGTGGCGGTAACGGATATGGCGGAAGATGGTCTTGGTCGTTCTTTACGCCCTTCGCAAACTTATTTTGCTGCTAGCAGTGATGCTGAGTTGACGGGTGACGGAGCACAGATTCAGGGCATTATTCAGCAGAATCATAGTGTACTGGATAGCAACGGTGTGAGCCCTGCCAACGTGGTTTATTCTGCAGTGTTTACTACCCAGTCAACGGCGGATGTGCTGCAAGTTGTGCAAAGTTATCTGGCGGCTGATTTGCAGCGTATGGGGGCGGGTGCTGAAACTATTACTTCAGGGATTGAGGCGCTATTTACGGGTAATACGGTTGCTAACGCGTTGACTGCTAATGTTGATGGTTTCCCTTCCTCACAGCCTGATGCCGGAGAACCTTTCTTTGCTGAATATGCAGTATCTGATACGGCCGATCTCTATGCAGGAAGTGTTGATTTACCTTACTTCAGCGGTATTCCTTCAGAAGAAAATCCAATGGCGCCGCTTAGTCAGCGCTGGGAAGCGGAGTTTGTGAGCCCTGTTACTGTTGCTTTAGCTCTGCAATCTGGCGATATTTCGGGCGGCGAACTTGTGGCTTGTAATATGCCTCAAGAGTTAGTTGCGGACTTCGACGACAATAGAAACCCTGCTGTTTTCTCGGGTCAGTTAGCTTATGCAGAACTTCCTGAAGATGAAGCATGTTCGGTACTAGATGATGGTCGTCATTTAACCAAACATAATCCATTGCCATTAGTTCGTGATAGCTTGACAACACCGTTATGGATGTCAGTACCAGATGAAGGTCGCGTGAATGACGTACGTCAGCTGTTAAGCTCGGTTATGGAGGGTATTGATTTACCCTCTTTACAGCAACCCGCAGACGGCTGGCCTGTGGTGATTTTCCAGCATGGTATTACAGGTAATAAAGAACAATTCCTGGCTATTGCTGGTGCATTGTCGTTGTCCGGACATGCGGTGATAGCTATCGACCATCCGTTGCATGGTGAGCGTGGTTTTGGGGCTATGAATGCTTCTGCCAGTTATACTGATAGTGCTGGCGATCCAGCTGAAGGTGACCCAACGGTTTATTTAAACCTGGGTAACCTGCTGACAGCCCGGGATAATCTGCGCCAGAGCACGGCAGATCTGTTGTCGCTGCGTTTTGCTTTAGGGCGTATAGATTCAACCTATGATGGTGCTAATATTAATCCGGCTAATGTGAAGTTTATCGGCCATTCGCTGGGCGGTATTGCGGGCGTTAATATGGTAGGTATTGCTAATACACCGTTCCCGCAAATGCCTGAAGGTTTCCCTTTATCTGATGTATTCGGGGTTAACCAGGCCGTGTTTGGTATGGCGGGTGGTGGTATTGCGCCTTTCCTTATTGAAAGTGAGCAATTTGGCCCCATTATTCGTGAGCAGCTAGCAGAAGCTTCAGGTGTTACTGGCGCAGATCTGGATGCTGTAATTCAAGAGTTTATGTTTGCAGCGCAAACTGTGGTCGACTCGGGTGACCCTATTAACTATGGTGGTCAAGTGCAGGCGACTGAAACGCCCGTATTGTTAATACAGGCTAACGGCGATACTGTCATTCCAAATCAGGCGAGTTTGCCGTTGGCAGGCACTGAACCGTTAGCGGGGGTGTTAGGTCTGCAGACTGTGACTGAGCCTACTATGGGTGAAGAACCCGTATCTGGTTTTGTGCGCTTTAATGGTGCGTCGCATGCTTCTCTATTGCAGCAGGCTGAAGGTGATGCAGAAATGACTACGTTAAGCATTCAGCTGATGATCGGAACCTGGCTGGAAAGTCAGGGAACAATTTTGAATGTTGACGCTGAGCGTGCCGGAGATTAAGGTTTCCGAATTCGCAAAAAGCCAGCATTTGCTGGCTTTTTTTATGAGCAAAGCATATTTTTCCGCTTTGCATGGACTAGTAAATAACGTGAGGTATAAAACAAGTGGAGTTTTTGGTTGAACTAGGAATATTCTTGGGTAAAGCGCTGGTTATTGTCGCTGCGGTTTTCATGATAGTCACTATTGTAGGGGCCGCGGCGATGCGGCAGAAAGAGAATAAAGGCGAGTTATCGGTGGATAACCTGTCGAAGCAATTGCGTAAAACGACACAGCAGATTCGACACAGCCTGATGTCAAAAAAAGCGCGCAAAAAAGCGGAAAAAGCGGCTAAGAAAGACGCCAGCCATGAAGCGGAAGCTGAGAAGAAGTTGTTCGTAATTGATTTTAAAGGCTCAATGGACGCTCATGAAGTTGAATCATTGCGCCGTGAAGTGACTGCAGTGTTGGGCATCGCGGACAAAGACGATGAAGTCCTGGTGCGTGTGGAGAGCGGTGGTGGTGTCGTACATGGTTACGGGCTGGCCGCATCCCAATTACAACGCATTCGCGATAAAGGCATCAAACTTACGGTAGCGGTCGACAAGGTAGCGGCCAGCGGTGGTTATATGATGGCTTGTGTGGCGGATAAAGTGGTGGCGGCACCTTTTGCCATACTGGGTTCTATTGGCGTTCTGGCACAGCTACCAAACTTTAATAAGTTGCTGAAAAAGAATGATATCGACTACGAACAGATCACTGCAGGTGAGTATAAGCGAACCCTTACTTTATTTGGTGAAAACACTGAAGACGGGCGTAAGAAGTTTCAGCAGGACATTGACGATGTACATGTGCTGTTTAAGAACTTTGTTGGCGAACATCGTCCGCAATTAGATATGGATAAAGTTGCTACGGGTGAGATCTGGTTTGGTACTCAGGCATTAGAGCAGAAGTTGGTAGATGAAATTATGACCAGCGATGATCTGATGTTAGCCGCATCTGAAAAGTCTGACGTCATTAAGGTAACCTATAAACCGAAGAAAAATCTGACGGAGCGGTTTTCACATAGTGCCAGCACAGCTATTGAAAGCACGCTGATGCGTTGGTTTCAACGTTCTTCATACTGGTACCGGTAAGTAGAGTTAAGGCTCGCCAGAAGCGCTGGCGAGCCTTGAGTTGCTATTCTCGTGGTGTCGGAGAACGGGTTGTACTTTCAACGCTTACGGTGGCTGACTCTTCACGGTCCACATCTGCGTTCGGGTCATTAAAGGTAGCTTCGTCCAGCTGACCTTCGCTTTTGCCAATGATCGTCGTGACCATGCAGTCGCCGGTAATATTAACCGCGGTGCGTGTCATGTCGAGCAGACGGTCGACGCCAATAATCAAGGCAATGCCCTCTACTGGTAATCCTACCTGCTGTAGCACCATAGCCAGCATGATAAGACCCACTCCAGGTACGCCAGCGGTTCCCACCGAAGCCAGAGTCGCGGTGGCTATAACCACCAGGTAATCTACTACTGTTAAATCAATCCCATAAACCTGAGCAATAAAGACGGTGGCTACGCCCTGCATAATTGCAGTGCCATCCATATTAATGGTCGCGCCTAAAGGCACGGTAAAGGAAGATACGCTGTTATGTACGCCTAACTTTCGATTGGCGGTTTCTAAGGTAATAGGGATGGTGGCATTGCTGCTGGCGGTAGAAAAACCAAATAACTGCGCATTACGAAGTTTGCGTAGGAATATAAGTGGATTAAGTCCGGTAAAGCCTTTTAGCAGCAGAGGATAAACAACCAGTCCATGGAAAATAAGCACCACAAAAACCAGCAGGAAATACTGTAGCAGACTACCAATGGTAGCAAAGCCAAGATCGGCAAACAGGCGGGCCATCAGGGCAAACACCCCGTAAGGCGCCACATGCATTAACAACATGACCAGTTTCATGATGACTGTGTTGAAGTCTTCAAAAACATTTTTCAGCCGTTCGCCAGGCTTGCCGACCAGTGTCATAGCTATGCCAAAGAGCAAAGCAAAAACAATGATTTGCAGCATATTGCCTTCAGCCATGGCGTTGATAGGATTACTCGGCACCATGTCGATAATGACATCAACAAAAGAAGGGGCTTCCTGAGCATCGAAAGAAGCATCGCTGGTCAGGCTCATACCATCGCCAGGCTTTATCAATAAGGCGGCTGATATCGCGATAGTAATGGCTACAGCAGTGGTAAAGAGATAAAGCCCAATCGCCTTGCCGCCTAATCGACCTAGTTTTTTCGGGTCGCTCAGTGCGCTAGTGCCGAGCACCAGAGACACAAAAACCAGAGGTACTACCAGCATCATTAAGCTGGTAATGAAAATCTCACCCGCCATTTTAAACAGGCCTTCGGTAAGGTAAACCTGTACAAAAGGGGTATCGGCAATGGTTAACTGAAGTAAAACACCAACTAGAATGCCTGCAAGCATGCCGATCACGATGCGGCTGGTCAGGCTAAGTTTTTTCGCTGCCATAAGAGGTCCTGATTATCATTTTTATGCGAAGAAATAAGGAGCATAGACTAGCAGACTTCTTGCTGATGCCAAAGCTTACAAAGCCTGTCAGCCATGCAGTAGAACGCAAAAAAGGGGCACTCAGGCCCCTTTTTATTCATTTATTATTAGTGATTTTACTGGCTGATAAAGGTGGGACCGAGACCGTTCGTCCAGGCCGCGGCAGAAAGTACCATCAGTATAACCATCAGGACCAGGCCTGCGGTTACCACCGAGCTTGAATATATAAAGCCTTGCTCTTCGGGGATATGCATTAAAATGGGCACACCGGTATAGAGCAAAAATACTGAGTAGGCGACACCGGCTAAGAACACCATAGATACAAACCATAGCTCAGGATAGATAGCACCAATACCTGCCATGAATACAGGTGTAGCCGTGTAGGCCGCCAGTTCTAACGCCTGGGTATAATTTGCGGTAGCACCAAATATCTTTGCCATAGCCTGAATAATAAAAGCCAGTGCGAGTACGCCTGCAATGAGCCCGGTATACATAGCCGCGGCCATAATAAGCGCACTTTGCTCAGTTAAGTAAATAGACTCGCGGGCTCCAATACTAAAGCCGGCGTGAGCGGCTGCATAATAAGCAAAAGCGCAGGGGATTAACGCCACTATTAAAATATGTGACAGCGAAAAGCGCAGGCTTTCATGTCGTTTATCAATAGTTTTCCATTCATCTACCGGATGGGCGTAGAGACCCCAGATGTGATTTAGTATCATAACGACTCCTTAAGCATCAGTGCTTGTCTGCCTGATCTTCTGATTATTATAAATAGTAATAAGAGAATAAGTTAACTCTATGTCTGTATATTGACTCGCTTGCCAAAAGAGTCAAGAACTAAAGGTTCTGAATAAGTAGGGTTCAAAATCATTTTGTTATAAAGTGGTTAACATATGAGGCTCCACATGGAAAAAAAGATGGTTGAATTACTGGAGCCAGTGCAGGGTTTTCTGCATTGCTCAACGCCCCAGGCCTGGTTAGATGAGGCGGCGAAACCTGAGAACACATCGATGCTGTTACTGGATCATCTGCACTGTGAGTTAAAAGCGGCGCAGAGTGCTACTTTTCTTATTCGCCGGTATGCGCCGGAAAGCCAGTTGGCGGGGCATGTGCTGAGCTGGCTTGAGCCTTATGAAGACTTTCTTTACCGGGGGCGTGGTAGCGGCGATTTCAGTCAGGCGGCGGTACCTTCTAAACTGGGCCTTAAAGATCGTAATCATGATCCTGTGGTTAATGAATTACTGAGTAAAATGGTGTTGCTGATTAAAGAAGAATTACATCATTTTCAGCAGGTGTGGGAAATTATGGAGGCACGGGATATCGAGATTGTACCTTTGTCAGCGGCGCGTTACGCAGCAGGGTTGCGTCGTCATATGCGTACACATGAACCCGCGGCTTTTATTGATAAGCTGATACTAGGCGCCTACATTGAAGCTCGTTCCTGCGAACGTTTTGCTAAACTGGCCCCGTTACTGGATACTGAGCTGGAGCGTTTTTATACGTCTTTATTGCGTTCGGAAGCCCGCCATTATCAGGACTACCTTGCTTTAGCGGACTTGCTCGCGGAGCAGGCCGGTACACCACTGACTTCTGTGCAGGATCGAATTCAGGTGTTAGGCGAAGTTGAGGCTGAGCTGATAACGGCTGATGATGATCAATTTCGCTTTCATAGCGGGAAGCCTTTAAATCATAGCCAGGAGATAGCAATTGAAGGTTCTGCTACAGATCTTATTTAGTCGTCTCTTATTTAGTCGTCTCTTATTTAGTCATCAATGCTATCGCTGCGTAATAAATAGGTTTCTGCGGTGACTTCTAAGATACTGCCATGCTCATACCAGTCACCGAGTACGATGCGTTCGCCCAGAGTACCATCAGGTAGCTCATGGTGATGTACGTCAGGCATATGGGTGTGGCCATGAATGAGTCGTTCCACCTGATGTCGGCTCATAGCATCAATCACCGCGTCTTCAGTAGCGTCCATACGTTTTAACTGTGCGGCAGTGAGCTGGCGCTGACTGTTACTGTTAGCGCGCAGTTTAGCGGAAATAAATCGGCGCAGGCTCAGTGGCAAACGGGTGACGATGGCGAGCAATATTGGGTTACGTATAATACGGCGAAACCTTTGATAGCTGGTGTCTAAAGTGCACAGCGTGTCACCATGCATAAGGAGAGTAGGCTGACCATAAAGGTCGACGACTGCTTCTTCAGCTAAAATTTTGATACCGGTTTCGCGGGCAAAACGCCGGCCAATAAGAAAGTCGCGGTTACCATGAATAAAATAAACGGGTGTACCCGAACGAGTCAGTTCAGCTAATGCCTGGATAATATATTGATGGAAGTCGGTCTGGTCATCATCGCCTATCCAGGCATCAAAGAGGTCGCCCAGTATATAGAGAGCGTCACTTTCTGTTGCTTCGTCACGCAAAAAACGAATAAACAGCTCAGCAATATCGAGCCGCTTCTCGCTTAAATGCAGATCAGAAATAAAGTGGGTAATCATGCTTCGTCGATACTGGCCTTTTCTAGAACCACATCTTCTACCGGTACGTCCTGATGCATACCTGAACTGCCGGTTTTCACATTTTTAATTTCTTCTACAACGTCCATGCCTTCTACAACTTCAGCAAAAACACAATAACCCCAGCCTTGCATGCTCTCGCTCTGGAAATCGAGAAAATCATTGTCTTTGATGTTAATAAAAAACTGCGAAGAGGCCGAGTGAGGCTCATTCGTGCGGGCCATAGCGAGCGTGCCGCGTTTGTTGCTGAGGCCATTATTGGCTTCGTTCTGAATAGGATCAGCCGTTTCTTTTTGCTGCATTCCTGGCTCAAAACCACCGCCCTGAACCATAAAACCATCGATGACACGGTGAAAGATGGTGTTGTCGTAAAACCCTTGTTCTACGTAGTTCAGGAAGTTTTTAACCGTTTCCGGAGCTTTGTCGTCGAATAAACGAATTGTAATATTGCCGTGGTTTGTCTGTAAGCTAACCTGCATCAGTCAGTTCTCGCTGTTAGGAGTAAAAATAAGTAATACACTCAGACTGCCAAGTGTAGCGGAAAGGGCAGCCCGGCAAAACCCTTTAAGCTTATTCGTGAGTAAGTGCCAGCGTTTCAATAATAGGCTCAACTACGGCGCAGCATTCTTCAATGCTGTCGACCACGTGATATAATTGATGGTCAGCAGGGTCTATCATTCCTTGCTCTGCCAGGTAGTCGAGGTTGATAAGCGTATTCCAGAATTTCTTGCCATACAGCAAAATGGGCACGGCTGGCATTTTGCGGGTTTGAATTAGCGTTAGGGTCTCAAATAGTTCATCCAGCGTACCGAAGCCGCCCGGGAACACTACAATAGCTTTAGCTCGTTTCAGAAAGTGCATTTTGCGCATGGCAAAATACTGAAATTCAAAGCTGTGTTTGGCGGCTATGAAAGGGTTTACCCGTTGTTCCTTTGGAATCACTATATTCAGGCCAATGCTCTCATGACCGACATCGTGAGCCCCCCGGTTGGCTGCTTCCATAATGCCAGGACCACCGCCGGTAACCAGTTTAGTATGGTGCAACTGACGTTGCTCAATCAGTTGTCCAAGCCGCGCAGCAAGTTGACGTGCCTCTTCATAATAAGGTGTTAACCCGGTACAACGCTGAGCCCGCAGGTCAGTGTCTATGGTTTCCTCGGGGCTGGGAATGCGGGCGCTACCAAAGATGGGGATAGTATGGCGAATGTCGGCCTGGTCCAATGAATTTTCTACCACCAGCCATTCATGGGCCAGATGATGCGCCCGCTCGATATCTTCAGCGGATGCAGATTCACTTAATTTTATAAAATCTGTTGCCAGTGTGCTTTCTTTCTGTGTCATTCGTATTCCTCGGATGGCTTGAAAATGCTATGCTTTGCAGCGTTTTTCTGTGCTGATGTTGGCATAGTGCATGGGTGAGTTACATCTAATTTTACGATTTTCAGGGAGTCTGTTCAGATGCTAAAGCTTTATAATTCGTTAACGCGACAAAAGGAAGCGTTTCAGCCCTTAATCCCGGGTCAGGTAAAGCTTTATGTCTGTGGTGTAACTATTTATGACTACTGCCATATTGGCCATGCCCGCACCTATGTTGCCTTTGATGTTGTTGTGCGTTATCTGCGCTATTTAGGTTACGAGGTAATCTTTGTACGTAATATTACCGATGTTGATGACAAAATTATCCAGCGAGCGGCTGAGAATAATGAAGATATTGATGATTTAACCCAACGTTTTGCGCAATACATGCATGAAGATTTTGCCGCATTGAATCTGACGGAACCTGATATTGAGCCTCGGGTGACCACGCATATGCCGGAAATTATTGAGCTGATTGAAAATCTGGTGGCAAAGAAACATGCCTACGTACAGGATAATGGCGATGTTTTATTTGATGTGTCCAGTTTTAAAAATTATGGCCAGTTAAGTGGTCAGAACCTTGAACAACTGCAGGCAGGTTCAAGAGTTTCGGTAGATAACGATAAACAGAACCCGCTGGACTTTGTGCTCTGGAAACATGCAAAAACGGATGAACCGAGCTGGGACTCGCCCTGGGGCAAAGGCCGTCCAGGCTGGCATATTGAATGTTCCGCAATGAATGGTAAGCACCTGGGCAAGCACTTTGATATTCATGGTGGAGGCTCTGATTTGATGTTTCCTCATCATGAAAATGAAGTGGCCCAATCCTGCTGCGCTCATGACACCCCGTATGTCAATTACTGGATGCATAGCGGCATGGTGCAGGTGAACGAAGAGAAAATGTCGAAATCCCTGGGTAATTTTTTCACCATCCGTGAAGTACTTAAGCAGTATGACGCCGAAAGTGTGCGTTTTTTCCTTCTTTCCGGTCATTATCGCAGCCAACTGAACTACTCTGAAGATCATCTGAATCAGGCCCGTTCTGCTTTGGAGCGTTTGTACACCGCCTTGCGTGATATTCAGGCGGTAACTCCGAAAGCGGAGATACGAGAAACCTTTGACCGGCGCTTTAAAGACGCTCTGAATGACGACTTTAACGTGCCAGAAGCCATGTCTGTGTTGTTTGATGTGGCCCGGGAGATTAACCGTCAGCGTGAAAATAGTGCCGATGTAGCTGCTCAGCTGGCAGGGCTACTCACTGAATATGGCGATGTGCTGGGTATTTTACAGCAACCGGCAGAGCAGTTTTTACAGGAGGCCGGAGCCAGTTCCGAAGACATTGATGTGCAGCGTATCGAAGCTTTGATTACCGAGCGCAATCGCGCGCGAACAGAAAAAGACTGGGCGGCTGCCGATGCAGCCCGCGATGCGTTAACTGATATGGGCATTGTTCTGGAAGATGGTGCTCAGGGAACGCGCTGGCGCCGACAATAATAAATTCTTATAACTTTTTAATTGGGAGGAGCCTTTATGGCGACGCCACAAGTACATCATCTGACATCTTTTGATGCGGTGAATAATTCAGACTGGGATGCCCTGATTGTTATTGGCAATAGTTTTGCCCAGTTGCCGGAAAAGCTGGCGCAGGAAGTAGAGCAGGCTAAGCAAAGTGACCAACGGCTGGCTAACAGTACCCAGCTTCTGATCAGCGAGTCAGTTCCGGGCAAGCGGTTAATTTTAGCCCCTGTTGGCAGTCTGCAGGAAGATTACGATGACGTGCGTCGTTATTATGATGCCGCGCGACAGGCTGCACGTCTGGCCGTTGAGGCAGGCTCCACACGACCTGTTATCTGGGTACAGGACATACCAGCGAATGAGGCATTTAATAATGCCATTGCGGTTAGTTTCTTTGGTTTTTGTCAGGAGCTTTATGAACCACTGGAAGCCTGTGAGCATTTTGGCGATGAAAAGATAGAACCTGTTACCGATGTCGCTTTTATTGCGGATGAATTAAATAGCCAGTGGTTAAACGCTGTTGAAAGCGGCCGCCGGGCCGCTCGGGATCTCTGTGGAACCGAGCCTGAGCGTATGGCGCCCATGCGTTTCGCGGAATACTGTAAAAATATTTTTGCCAATACGGCGGTTAAAGTCAGTGTCATTGAAGACCGCATGCAGCTTGAACATGAGTATCCGCTACTGGCAGCTGTGGGTCGGGCTTCATTTTCAACGCCTCGCCAACGGCCCTGTGTTATCCGCCTGGAATACACCGGTAGTGGTGACATTGATGAAACGCTGTTTATGGTAGGTAAAGCTATTACTTATGATACCGGTGGCGCTGATCTTAAAACCGGCGGTCACATGGCGGGTATGAGCCGTGACAAAGGTGGAGCCGCAGGTGTTGCTGGTTTTGTCAAAGCAGTCGCCGAACTGAATCCTGAAAACCTGAAAGTAGTCGCTGAACTGGGTGCGGTTCGTAACAGTATTGGTAGTGATGCTTTTGTTTCTGATGAAATTATTACCAGTCACGCGGGTGTGCGGGTACGTATAGGTAACACCGACGCAGAAGGGCGGCTGGTAATGGCAGATTGCTTGTCACATTTGCGCGAAGAAGCGATTAAGGCAGTTAAACCCAGTCTGTTCACGGTGGCTACGCTGACGGGGCATGCTGCCTTAAGCAAAGGCCCGTATACAGCACTGGTGCCTAATGCGAGTGCGCAGCTTAGCGGTGCTACGGCGCATCTGATGCAGGCTAGTGAGAGCTGGGCTGATCCTACTGAATTGTCGCCAAGCCGTCGTGAAGACTTTGATTTTGTGCGCGGGCATACGAAAGCGGATGATGTTCTGTCGTCAAATAATGGGCCTTCGGCAACGACCAAACGTGGTCATCAGTTTCCAATGGCCTTTTTGACAATATCCTCAGGGCTGGATAAACACGGTGCTAATAGTGAAAAACCACTGCCTTATACTCATATTGATATAGCCGGCAGCGGTGTAGACACCGGTGACTGGCAGCACGGCAAGCCCTCCGCCACGCCAGTACTGGCTTTTGCCGGCCGTTATCTGGTGTGACCTAAACCGGTAGCGCGTTTGTCGACAACCCGGCGTGCTACAAAAACAACCTCAATGTTTTTTTCTTCATCGCCCCAGCGACACTCGTTGGGGCGACGTGGTGCGTCGCACCAGTCGGGTTCGCCCAGGATTTGAGTCACTTCACTAAGGTGCATTCCAATACCTATCATATGGTAGTTTGCGCGGGTGACGTTAGGATTGCTACAGGCTACTAACAGGCAGCTCAGTAGAATAAGCAGAGCGCCCTGCATAGCAACTTTGAAGGTGTTCATGATGTGCCTCATTAAGTGAAATTTTTACCCTAAGCTTAGACAGTTAATTTCACAAAATGAGGAGTGGCGGAAAAATTATTCTGGAGCTTCGAGCTTAATACTATCCAGTTCAGCTTTTGTTTTACCATGGGGTGTTGACGAACGGCTTTCAGCATCGATATGCACAAAGACAATGTCATCGGCCACGCATATATTTTGCTTGGTACCTTTGTTACGTACCACACAGGTAACGGTCAGCGAAGTGCGGCCCACGCTTTTAATCGCCAGACCGAATTCAACCACGTCGCCCTGAAACGCTGAGGCTTCAAAACTAATCGCACCTATGTGTTTGGTTACCAGGCTTTTGGCGTCTAACTGGCAGCTGGCAAAAATGTAAGCTTCTTCGTCTATCCACTCCAGAATTCGTCCACCAAAAAGCGATCCCGCAAAGTTAAGATCGTTTGGCATTACCAGCCGGCGAGATAAAAAGCGCATATTATTGCTCCCTTACTTAGATTAATTATTGATTATTATAACTGATATGGGGCTTCAGACCGGCAAATAAAAGTCACATACAAAAAAGCCGACCTCGAAAGGGTCGGCTTTGTTATTCGATAACTTATTTAGAATGTAAGTCTTATACCCGCACCAATGTTCATACCTGGCATAGGGGCATAATCTCTGATGAAAGAGTTGTGCACAAAACCTAAACGATTATTGATATTTTCGGCTTTCAGATAGACAGCAAGGTTCTGACCGCCGGTGGTTTGCGGATAAAAGTTAAGGTAGGCATTTAGCATACCAAAAGAATCAGTTCCGACTTCACCTTCGGCAATATCGTTCTGAGCCCAGTACTGAGTGTAGCCCAGAGTGGCATCCCAGTTGCTCTCAGTGTAGCGCAGGTTAAGGCCGGTGCGTTGCGCTGGTATGCGAGGAACATTGCCGGCATCGCCACTGAACTTAGCTCTGGTGTAGTCAGAAAAACCACCAATGCGCCAGTGTTCAGTCAGGTAATAATGACCGCTTATCTCATAACCATAAAGGTCAGCATCTTGTTGCACGTACTGATAAACAGGCAGGCCGCTGTCATCATGATCGTGAGCGTGGTCATGATCGTGATCATCGTGACCACCTAAACCGGCATCACCATCAAGCTGTCCACTGGTGAACCCAAGATTTCTAGCGTAAATAAAGTCATCAATCTGGTTATAAAACACGTTGGCATCAAAGTGAAAACGTTCACCGTCATAATGCACACCCAGGTCGATATTGGTTGCTGCTTCTTTTTGCAGACCTTGTGAAGCCAGCACTACCTGGTATTCTTCGTGGTCATGATCATGGTCGTGGTCGTCGCCTACGCTTTCAATATTGTAAATGCCGCCTAAATCATAAGTTCGGGTGGCAAAATGAGCACCGTTAGAAAACAGCTCGGCAGCTTGAGGAGCGCGCTCGCTGTAGCTTAAACTGGCAGAGAACTGTAGTTCAGGGGTGTAACGGTAGGTGGCACCAGTTGATAAGCTGATTGGACGGTAGCTCAGGGTTTCCAGTCCGTGTGTATCAATTTCCACATACTCGATACGGCCACCTAGTTCATAGGTGATATCGCCCATTCGACGTTCGCCTACCCAGAACAAGCCTGCCAGTTCTGTCTCAGAGTCAGGGGTGAAGGCTTCGACTCCGTAAGATGTATAATCCTGATGTTTAAACTGGACGCCTGTGGCACCTGACCAGCCCCATATTTCGTTATGACGGCCAGTGACGCGTAATTCAAACTGCTCAAGACCAAAACCGGATTCAACAAATTCGTCTTCCAGCTCTTCATGGGTAAGTTCGGTATAACCCAGGTTAAAATCTAAACTTTGAAATCCGGCAAAAGGTTGCTCTACTCGTCCGAGCACCTGAAAGCGATCTTGTACACTATCTGCATAAATCCCTGCATCACTATGTTCGTCATCGCCATGATCATGGCCGTGGTCATGATCGTGATCATCACCGTGGTCATGTGAGTGACCTGGAATACCATAGCTACGTTCCAGACGGCCATAAGAGGCACCCACGAAACCACGGTCAAAAAGATAACTGGCACCTACTGTAGCGCCCTGATCTTCGGTAAAGCTGTTTTCAATCGTTTGTGCCCGATCACCATCAGGGTCGGTAAAAGTCGGAACGCGGTAGTCATCAGCGTTACGTTTAAAACCATCAATATGAAAGGCAAAGTTTTCTGTGCCTTGCTGCAGGGAAGCTGAGCCATATCGCTCGTTAGCAGCTCCGGCTACGCCGGCTTCAACATGGCCTTCAGTTCCAATTATAGGTTCACGTGGAACGCGGTTATCGACCACGTTCACAATACCGCCGCTGGCACCACTTCCATATAACAAAGTGGCCGGGCCACGAAGTACTTCAATTTGACGTGCGGTACTGGTTTCGGTAGTCACCGCATGGTCAGGCCCGCCGCGGGATACATCGCCGACATCCAGACCATTTTGTAGAATACGCACACGAGGACCATCCAGTCCACGGATTACCGGACTGCTGGCGGTAGGACTGTAGTAAGAGCTCTGCACACCGGGTAAATCTCGTAAGGTTTCACCCAGGGTTGGCGCCTGAGACTGGCGTAAGAAATCACCAGAAAGTACATAAATAGGTTGCGCTGACTCAATCGCGGTACGCTCTAACGGACTGGCGGTAACCAGAATGCGCTCTAGTTCTAAATGTTCGTCCTGAGCGAAGGTAACACCGGATATTAAAAATGCGGGAATCAGTAGTGACAAGGGACGTTTCTGCAATTTCATAACTAACTACTCTCACCTTGGTGGATTGTGTTTGTAATAATATAACATTACACGACGAGAAGCCTCAAGGCAAGCTGATATGGTGGTCGCTGATAGAACAAGGTACACTTTATATATAACTAGTAACTTATTCTTTTTATTCACAAAGGTTGTTTATGACAAAGTTCACTATGCTGGCAGGCATTGCCTTAAGTTTCTCCCTACTGGCCTGCGGGTCTGCTTCAACAACACCGGCAGAACCCCAGGCGCGCGCAGGTGCTATTCAGGCGCATCTTGAGTTCCTGGCAGATGATCTACTGGAGGGGCGTGATACCGGAAGTCGGGGCCATGAAATTGCATCTGCATATATAGCTGCTAATTACAAAGCTCTGGGGTTAGAAGCGTACGGTGAAGATGGCTATTATCAGTGGATGCCTGCGCGGCAGACTCGTTTAGTGCCAAACAGTCCGACTTTTACGCTGCATACTAATGGCGATGATATTGAAATTGCTTACCCCAAGGCATTTTTCTCAGGCCCTAGTGCGACTCATAAAGAGCAGTCGGTCCAGGCCGAACTGGTATTTGTCGGGTATGGCTTAGTATCAGAAAGTTTTGGACTTGATGATTACGCCGATCTCGATGTGGACGGTAAAATTGTGGTTATGCTTACAGGCCGCCCAGCGGATTTGCCGAGTGAAGCCGCCGCTCACCTGAATCGCATTAAAACGGAACTGGCTGCAGAGCGCGGGGCGGTAGGTGTTATTACCCTGCATACTCCGGAGCGAGAGGAAGTTCGTCCTTTTGAAGTCTCATTGATGTATCAGAATGCACCCAGTATGCGTTGGTTAAAAGAAGACGGTAGTGTGTTTGGTGCTTTTGATAACCTGCAAGGCGGTGCTTATTTGCACTACGAAGCCGCGGAGCCTTTGTTTGAAAATTCTGAACAGAGTCTGCAGAATATTCTGGCACAGCTTGAAGCGGGCGAGAGCCCGACTGGTTTTGCGTTGCCCGTCAGTGCCACCTTAACTCGTGAGTCTGTGCATCAGGAGATGAAAAGTCCGAATGTAATTGCAGTATTGCCAGGTTCTGATCCTGAGCTGGCTGATGAATATGTAGTGTATACGGCGCATTCCGATCACCTGGGACTGGCTCAGGATATGAGCAGCGACAATAAGGTTAATAACGGCGCTTTGGACAATGCTTCTGGTGTTGCTGTGATGCTGGAAACCGCTCGTATGTTCGCTGAAGCAGCCGCCAACGGTAACGGACCGAGACGTTCTGTGATGTTTGTGGCGTTGACAGGTGAAGAAAAAGGCCTTTTAGGCGCGGACTATTTTGCTGAAAACCCACCGGTTCCAGTTAGCCAGATGGTAGCAAACGTAAATCTCGATATGCCAGTACTGCTGTATCCATTTGCCGATGTAGTAGCTTTTGGTGCTACGCATTCTACACTGGGAGATGTCGTAGAACGTGCGGCTGCTCGTTATGACATTAAATCAAGTCCGGATCCTATGCCTGAACAAGCCATTTTTACTCGTTCAGATCACTATATGCTGGTGACCCGTGGTATTCCGGCGGTATTTTTAATGACTGGCTTTACTTCTCAGGATGAAGATGAAGAGGGTGGCGAAGTCTGGGGACAGTTTTTCGCAGAGCAGTATCATCGTCCAACCGATGACGTGGCGACATTAACTGAAGTTTATGGTGGTATTCGCTATGATTTCGGTGCTCTCTTTGCGCAGATAAACTTCGCTATTGGCGATGAAATTGCCAACGAAGACAAGCGCCCTGAGTGGTTGCCTGACAGCTATTTCGGTACTATTTTTGGCGGTGATGAAAATAGTCCCCGCCACTAAAGGGAGTTGACTAAGCATGCGTTTGCTTTATTTGTTTGCGGCACTGGCACTGGCACTGCCTGCCTTACCGGTTCAGGCAACTGACGGTTGGGGAGCTTTTGTCAGTGGCATGCAATCTCACTACAGTGATATACCGCTCAGTGAAGATCTTAATACCGAAAGTAAGTTTAATGAAATAGGTGCTGGGCTTGTTTATCAGCGGTCTGATAACTGGTTTGTGGAAGCCGCCCTGAGTCGAGGTAGTCAGCTGCGTCATCGGCGCGAAACCGGTGTAGATGAGGATGGCGAACCGGAAACTGAAAACTTTTTTGGCCGTACTTACGGCGCCCGCATCGACCTGGGGTATCGGTTCCAGCAGAACGCTTATTTTTCATTAAAGCCGTCGTTTGGTTATATGCATCGCGGATTCCGCAATCCTGCTGATGAAGGGCAGCAGATCCCTTCTCAGCGGGCACGTGAGAATAGTCTGACTATGGGCGTGAATGCTGAGTATCTGGTTTTGGAGCATCTGGCATTTTCAATAAGTTTCAGAGCACTGACTTCGGGTGAGCGGCAACAGACGCTGAGCCTGTTGTACTATTTTTAGTTAGCAGGGGAAAGGTATGGCTGCAGAGTTTCAATTGGATCCGCGTTTAGATAGTGACTGTTACCGGGTGGCCGAGTTACCGTTGTGTACTCTGTTAATGATGAATGATGCTCAATACCCCTGGTTTATTCTGGTTCCCCGGCGTGTTGATGTTACTGAAATCTATCAGCTAAGCGAAGTCGATGAAGCGCAGTTATGGCGCGAATCCAGGCAGTTGAGCGAAGCGCTGATGCGTCTGTTTGATGGCGATAAGCTTAATCTGGCGGCACTGGGTAACATGGTGCCGCAATTGCATCTACACCATATAGTGCGCTACACCAACGACCTGGCCTGGCCGGGGCCGATCTGGGGTAAACATCAGGCGCAGCCTTATGAAGAAGAGCAGGCACAGCAACGTATACAATTACTGTCTGCGCAACTGGGTATCTAATCCTGTTCGGCTATTTCGGTCATAATCTGAGTGCACCAGTCTTCAATACGCTGGTCACTCAACTCATACTGACAATCTTCATCAAGTGCCAGGCCAACAAAGTCCTTGTCATCGTTAATTAAAGCTTTAGAGGCAATAAAGTCATAGCCCTGGTTGGGCCATAAACCTATACGTTGAATACTGTCATCGGCGATAGCGTCATGCAGCATGCCCAGAGCGTCCTGAAACCACTCGGCATAACCGTTCTGGTCGCCCATACCAAATAAAGCAATAGTTTTACCGCTGAGGTCCAGCCCTGCAACTTCCTCCCAGTGGCTTTCCCAGTCTTCCTGTAGCTCACCGAAATCCCAGGTGGAAATTCCAAAAATAAGAATGTCATATTCGGCGGTTTTACTGAGCGGTACTTCTTTTATATCATGCAGTTGAATAATATCAGAGCCAAGGCAGTCACGAATTTTTTCAGCTGCAATTTCGGTGTAGCAGGTAGTAGAACCGTAGAATAAACCAATGCTCAAACTCATGGGCAGAATCCTTGTTGAGGCATTATCAGAACGTGGTGTTAGTTTAACAGACTTTAGTGGCCCGAGTCAGCGCCAAAGTGGGGTTAGACATTAGCTACAGAAGCTTTATAATTCGGCCTCTTATTTATATCCGTTAGTGGAGAGACGCATGCCATCTGGCAATAATCTGGTTGAGCTTATTGATAGGCTGGATCCTGTGTTTGATGAAGCCATCGTCGATGGTAATGATGACGAACTATTTGCCAGCGGTTATTTACGCGGCCATTTTGACCTGGTCGCGGCACGTTTAATCCTGGCTGGGGAAAGCGAGACTGAGGCTTTATGGCCAGCTCTGGAGCAGGCTATTGATAACGCCAGTCATGAATTGACCCCGGCTGATCAGACTCATGTCAAAAACCTTTACCAAAAATTGCAGCAGCGCGCGGCAACGTCTTCTTAATTAAAGCTGGCCCCGGACCAGCTTGCGACGCGCAAAGCGATCCGGCTGTAGCGCCTGCTCAAGGTCGTGGCCTGATGGTTTAGTGTGCTGCATTATCTGCGCCGAGAGTAATTCAGCACACCAGGGAGCGCTGGTAAAACCGCGTGAACCCAGGCCTCCCAATACCCATAATCCTTGCCAGTGGGTTATCTGTCGGCCCGCATCTTTACCTGCTAAAAAGCGAGGCATAGCGCCTACCAGCGGTAAGTGGTCGGCTGTCGTTGCCCGAATACTGGCGCGTTGGTCAAGGATTTCCAGGGAATCAGCCTGGGCCGAGGGTACGTATTCAGTCAGCAGGCGCAGATTCTCCTTATCATCCTGACTACGGGCAGGCTGCTCGACTTGTTCCTTAGCAAAGCTGGCGCCAATACAGTGAGTTCCGTTCTGGGCTGGGGTCACATAACCTTTATGACACACTACTGTTTTTAATGCAGAGAGAGCATTATTGGAAGCAACCCGGGTTATCTGGCCTCGCACCGGACGCACATCGAGTAACCCTGAGGTTGCTGAATTAAGCTGTTTATCAAGTTTCGCAAGTTCATGGCCATTAGCCAGCACCAGCTGATCAACCTGCAGTGTTTCAGTCGCTGTGGTTAACTGCCAGCCCTGCTTTGTTTGCTGGATATCCGTTACTTTAGCGTTCAGGTGCAGCCTGGCCGCTGATTTCTGGAGCAACTGCCGGACTACCTGAGCGGGCTGTAACCAGCCGCCAACTGGATAATAAAGTCCCTGCTGGGTAAGGGAAATACCAGCGTATTGACTGGCATGCTCAGCATCTACGGCGCATACCAGTTGTTCTGGATAATGTTTACGGCTGATGATTTTTTGCTGCCGTTCCAGTTGTGCCGGATTAAAGGCAAGCTGCAGCACTCCGCTGGTATGAAAGTTTGCGGCATTGTGCTGTTGATAATACTGAGAGGCGTAAACAAAAGCTTGCGCATATAGTGCACTGCTGGTGGTGAAGTCGGCATGAAGCAGCGGATAAACAGCGCCCTGGGCATTGCCTGATGCGGCCATCGCTGGTTGTGAGTCAGCACAAAAAACGTGTAGCTCAGTGTTCTCTCGCGATAAACGGTGAGCCAGGCAGGCGCCAGCAATGCCTGCACCAACAATAGCTATGCGCTGCTTTTTGCGATGACGGGGGGCGGCAGGTGCCAGTTTATGGCCAGCCAGCATATCTCTTTTGCTGCCAAAACCTTTTACTTTGCGCACAGTAAAACCTGAGTCCTGTAACCCTCTGCGTACGGCGCCGACGGCGGTGAAAGTTGCTAAAGTACAGTCCGCAGCTGCGCTTCTGGCCATGGCCTGATAGAGCTCTGGCTGCCACATTTGGGGATTCTTAGCCGGCGCAAAACCATCCAGAAACCAGGCATTGACGCTGTCCTTATGAGCTTGTTGCCAATCAGGCAAGCTATCGAGCACGTCGCCAAAATGTAAGTCCAGAGTTACGCGCTGCCCCTCTAGCGACATTCGGTGGCAGCCGCTAACTAAGGGGGGATACTGAGCAATGAGTTGCCCGCAATATTCTGCCAATTGTGGCCATTGACTAAGGGCTTTTTGTAAATCATCGCGGGTTAATGGGAAACGCTCGAAGCTGACAAAGTGCAAACGCGCCTGACTGGGCGCTTGTTGTAAAAAGAGCTGCATGGCGAGTAGAAAATTAAGGCCAGTGCCAAAGCCGGTTTCGGCGATAATAAAAGGCGTGTCTGTCTGCCAGTGCTGAAAACGACTGGCTAAATTATTCTGTTGTAAAAAGACGTAAGTGCTTTCTGCAAGACCATCTTCGTTACTATAATAGATATCGTCGAAGGCGTCAGATACAGGCATACCATGCTGATTAAAGTGGACTCTTGCTGGTTCAATACTATATTTCACGCCTTTGTAACTCACTGCTGTCAGACTGGAAGTATTATGGTAACAAAAGTTTACTCTTGAGTGTCTGGCAAAGCTGACCACTCAACTGACCATTTTCGTTTACCCGATAACGCGCTATGATAGCGGCAAATTGCAAGATAGGACACAAAACAGATGAGACGTGCAGTCATTACCGGGCTTGGTGTGGTATCAAGTATCGGCAACAATCAGCAAGAAGTTTTAGATTCTTTACGTAATGGTCGTTCAGGCATTACCCGCTCTGAAAGCTTCGCCGAAATGGGCTTACGCTGCCAGGTATGGGGTGAAGTTAAACTCAATACGAAAGAATTAATTGATCGTAAAGCGCTGCGCTTTATGGGCGATGCAGCCGCATACGCTTATATTGCTCTGGAGCAGGCGATCGCAGATGCTAACCTGACTGAAGATGAAGTTTCAAATGAAATGACAGGCTTAGTTGTCGGTTCGGGTGGAGCTTCCGGTGAACATCAGGTGGGTGCCGCCGATCTGTTGCGTGAGCGTGGAGTTAAGAAAGTCGGCCCTTATATGGTACCGCGATGCATGGCATCTTCTACTTCTGCTTGCCTGGCTACGCCGAAAAAGATTAAAGGTGTGAATTATTCTATCAGTTCTGCCTGTGCTACCAGCGCCCATTGCATTGGCCATGCGCTGGAGTTAATCCAACTGGGTAAACAGGATCGTGTTTTTGCCGGTGGTGGTGAAGAGCTACACTGGACCCTGGGTATGGAATTTGATGCTATGGGTGCCTTGAGCACTAAATACAACGACCAGCCAGAAAAAGCATCCCGTACGTATGATTCTGCTCGTGACGGTTTTGTGCCGGCCGGCGGTGGCGGCATGCTGGTAGTTGAAGAACTGGAGACCGCGTTGGCTCGTGGCGCCAAAATTTATGGCGAAATAGTCGGTTATGGCGCGACCTCTGATGGTTATGACATGGTGGCGCCATCTGGTGAAGGGGCTGTACGCTGCATGAAAATGGCGATGCGTGATCTGGATGCTGAAGTGGATTATGTAAATACCCACGGTACCAGTACTCCGGTCGGCGATGTAAAAGAGCTCGAAGCTATTCGTGCGGTATTCGGTGATAATACGCCGATGCTCAGTGCAACTAAAGCGATGACAGGTCATTCATTGGGTGCTGCTGGTGTGCATGAAGCTATCTTCTCCTTGTTGATGATGCGTGATGGTTTTGTTGCACCGTCCATTAACATTGACGAGCTGGATGAGCAGGCTGCAGGTATGCAGATTATCCGTGAGATGAAAGAGACTGAACTTAATCTGGTGATGTCTAACAGCTTTGGTTTTGGCGGTACAAACGCCAGTCTGGTATTTCGTAAATACCAGAGTTAATAAAGCAAAAATTTTGTATAGTAAAAGGGTGGCTCTGGCCGCCCTTTTTTATGCAGTTCAGGCAGGCCGTTCAGAATGGAGCAGGGGTAATGAATTTTCTGGTGGATGAGAATATTCCGCTGGCGCATGAGGCTTTTAATGTGCAGGGAAGGGTCACCGTGTTTTCAGGACGCCAGCCCAGTATCCAGGACCTGGCAGAGACTGAAGTATTATTAGTACGTTCAGTCACTCAGGTTAATCAGCAGCTTTTGCAGCAAGCTTCTAAGCTCAAATTTGTCGGTACCGCGACCATAGGTACTGAACATGTTGATATGGAGGCATTGCAGCAGCGGGGTATAGGTTTTGCCAGTGCCCCTGGTGCTAATGCTGACTCGGTTGGTGAATATGTATTGACGGCGCTTCTGGCACTGGCTGAGCAACAAAGCTGGCAACTGGCTGGTCGTCGGGTGGCTATCGTGGGCGCCGGTAATACCGGGATTGCCACTGGCAAGCGGTTGAGTGCTTTGGGAATGCAGGTAGGATACTATGATCCCCCCTTGCAGGAGCAAGGCAAGCAGGCGGCATCGTATATGACCTGGGCGGAAGTGTTGCAGGCGGACGTTATTAGTTTGCATGTGCCCCTGCAGAATAATGGCCGTTATAAAACCAGGCATCTGCTGGCGCATAAGGAACTGGCTCAGTTAGGTAGTTCGCAGGTCTTGATTAATGCCAGTCGTGGTGCGGTTATCAATAATCAGGCGTTATTGCAGCGGCAGCAGGAAAAACCGCTGTGGCTGATTCTGGATGTATGGGAAGGGGAGCCGCAGATACTGCAGCCATTGTTGGAAAAAGTAGCTATTGCTACTCCCCATATTGCAGGATACAGCCTGAATGGTAAAGTGCGTGCTACGCAGATGTTATATCAGGCCTGCAGCCGTTATTTCGCCTGGCAACAGGCAGCGCCTGACTGGCAAAAGCTGATGCCTGACCTGCGTGCAGAAAGCTGGCATTGTGATTCGACATTGAACCAACAACAGTTGGCGCATTGGGCGTTAGAAAACTACCCTATCTGGCGGGATGATAGAAAGATGCGTGAACGGGGCGTTGATGCTCAAGGGTTTGATGCTTTACGCAAAGAATATCCTCCCCGTTATGAGCTGATGAGCCGGCACCTCGAATGCGACAGGTTGTCGGACGATGAACGAGAACGTTTGCAGCAATTAGGTTTTAATTTGTAATTTTTGAGAGGAAAGTGAATGTCATTATCAGTCAATGTAGCAGTTCTGGGGGCCTCCGGCCTGGTTGGCAAACAAATCATTGAGTGTCTGGAAGAACGTAAATTTCCAGTCAGCAAGCTGATACCTCTGGCCAGCAGCCGGTCGGCTGGTAGCGAAGTCGATTTTCGAGGTGAAAGTCTTACTGTGGAAGATGTCGAACACTTTGACTGGAGCACAGTAGATATTGCTTTTTTCTCTGCCGGAGGCAGTGTTTCTGAAAAATACGCTCCATTAGCGGCTGAAGCAGGTTGTGTGGTGATTGATAATACGTCGCACTTCAGATATGACCCTGAGATTCCATTAGTGGTACCGGAAGTTAATGCGCATGCGCTGGCTGACTTTCGTGTGCGTAACATCATTGCCAATCCGAACTGTTCTACGATTCAGATGCTGGTTGCTTTAAAACCTATTCATGATGCGGTGGGTATTGAGCGCATAAACGTGGCTACCTATCAGTCGGTCTCAGGTTCTGGCGCCAAAGCCATGGAAGAACTGGCTAAACAGACTGCTGAGTTACTTAATGGTAAACAACCTACTATTGAAGCTTTTAGCCGGCAGATAGCTTTTAACTGCATTCCTCAAATCGATGTATTTTTGGATAACGACTACACCAAAGAAGAGATGAAAATGGTCTGGGAAACGCAGAAGATATTTGCTGATGACAGTATTCGGGTGAATGCTACGGCTGTGCGGGTACCGGTATTCTTTGGCCACGCCGAAGCTATTCACCTGGAAACCCGGCAACCTATTGATGCAGAACAGGTTAAAGCGTTGTTACGTGACGCCGAAGGCGTCAAATTGATGGCAGAAGCGGAAGACTTCCCGACTCAGGTAGGCGACTCTGCCGGCAACGATGAAGTGTTTGTGGGCCGGGTACGTAATGATATCACCCACCCGGATGGCATTAATCTGTGGGTTGTAGGTGACAATATCCGCAAAGGTGCAGCTACTAATAGTGTGCAGATTGGTGAAGTTTTACTGCGTGACTACTGGTAATCTGGTTTAAGAAAATTGACGGCGTGCCGTTATAGATTGGAAAGCCTTGCTGGTTTATAGTGAGAGTCTGCCCGGCACGCCTGTCGAACCTGAAGCCCGGGCAATAATTAAAACAAAAATAAGCGGTGTAGGAAATATTATGAAGAGTGGGTGGATGCGGTCACGACTTTTATTGGTAGCAGCAGTACTGGGAATTATTGCCTGGCCAACGTCTGTATTAGCGCAGGCTGATTCCATTATTATTCGTGGAGCTGAAGGTTCTGAGCAACGGGATGTGCGCCAGGGACAAGAGAATTATGGGCCCATTACCCGCAACGATACACTTTGGAGTATAGCTAATACTTACCGACCTCATTCCAGTGTTAGTGTGCAACAAACTATGGCCGCGATAATGCAGGCCAACCCACAGGCTTTCCCAACAACTAATCCGAATGAAATGGAAACTGGTTATTTTCTGCGCTTGCCGAGTCTGCAGGAAATTCAGATGATAAATCCGGAAGCAGCACGTCGCCAGATTGAATTAGGGGAGCGCCTGCAAAGCAGCTCTCAGCAATTACGGCAGTCGGAGCAGCAAACCCAACAGGCTCAGCAACGGCAGCAGGAAATTTTAAGCCAGGCGCGTAGCGGTGCGGAACAGGCTATTGGTGAAGTGCGCTCTGAATACGCCAGTGAGTTTGCGGAATTACGTGAGCGGATGCGCAATTCTATTGAAAGCACAGAAAGAGTTTATCGAGAGAACGAAGAACTACGTGAACGGGTAGACGGTATTGCTCAGACCCTGAGTGAAATTCAGCGAAGCATGGTTAATGAGCAGGAATTTCAAAGCCAGCTACGTACTATTTTAGAACAGCAGGAAGAACTGCGCCTGGAGCAGGAAGCAACCCGTGCGGTTGCCGAAGAAGAAACGCTGGTTGACCGTTTACTGGCGAATCCGGTGATGCTGGCTATTCTGGCTTTCTTGCCGGCATTGCTGATGATCATAGGCGCTACATTGTTATTACGTCGTCGTCAGCCTGCCACAGCGGGTGCTGCAGTTGTCGCTAAAAGCGGTCGCGCGAATAGTGGCACTGCTGGAGCTGCAGGCACCGCAGACGATGAGCTGGTATCGGATGATAGTGACGATGATTTTGAGCTGGATGATGCGATGGCCGACTTTGACCAGCTTGATGACGACGATGACGGTGATGATTTGTCGGCACTGGAAGATGAGATGTTAGTGCCGGAGGAAGATGAAGATGACGGTATCCAGCTGGATGATGATACTGATGATCTGGATCTGGAAAGCTTTGATTCACTGGATGACGATGACATTGATAAAGCGGACAGTTCCGAAGAAGAAAGCGATGAAAATGAAATTAGTCAGTCTGAACTTGATAACCTGTTAAATGCGGGCGATGCGGAAGAAGATGACGGCGAAACGCCTGCAGCCGCGTCAGCGGAACCAGAAACCGTAGACGCAGATGACGATACGGTCACGGAACCTGAAAGTCCGGCAGAAGAACAGCCGGAAGAGGAAGAACCCAGTCCTGCAGAGCTTTTTGCGAATGACGAAGAAGATGCTGATGACGAAACTGGCGATGACGAAATGGACTTTGATGCCATGCTTAGTGAGTTTGGCATGGAAGAGGACGATGATGACATTGATGACGATGATATTAATTCATTGCTAGCTCAGTCTGACAGTGTGGTTACAGAAGACAAAGAAAAAGATCCGGGCGAAGCGGCACAGGAGCCGGAAACCCCTGAGGATGAAGAAGCTGAGGATCTCGAAGCGGGTGAAGAGCTAGATTTTTCGGCGGACGATGAGGAAGATTCAACGGCAGAAACAGAAGAGGTTTCTGCCGAAAATAAAGCCGAAGATGCTGAAGACTTTATCGATATTGATGACATTCTGAATGATGCAGATGAGAGTGAACCGGAGGCAGATGATGAAGCCGACGATGATGACGATGAAAGTTCACGTCAGGCTGACGAGGAAGATAACCTGGCTGCTCAGCTAGATTTGGCCAGAGCTTACCTGGAAATGGAAGAAACAGAAGAAGCCCGGGAAACTATCCAGGCCGTGATTGAAGAAGCGGAAGGAGAGCTGCTACAGGAAGCGCAGGAGCTGTTAAAACGTATTGATAGCTGAAAGCCTGTGTAATTTACGTATAATGTGCGCCCATCAGGCAATAATGCATAGTTAACAGGTGGGCGGTGGTAATGCGTATTGCGTTAGGTATCGAATATAGTGGGCAAAATTATCATGGCTGGCAGCGTCAGCAAGGCATGCCAACAGTGCAGGGCAAACTCGAAAAAGCGCTGAGCCAGATTGCGAATCATCCCGTGGACGTAATCTGCGCCGGCCGAACCGACGCAGGTGTGCATGCCACAGGGCAGGTAGTGCACTTTGATGTGGACTGCCAGCGTGCAGAACCTGCCTGGACCATTGGCGTGAATAGTAATCTGCCGTCCGATATTTCAGTGCGCTGGATGCATGAAGTGGATGCTGACTTTGATGCACGCTTCAGCGCCTCAGCGCGTCGTTATCGCTATATTATCTACGACAGTCCAACCCGCCCGGGTATTTTCCCTTTTGGTGTTACCCACAGCTACCATGCTCTGGATGTGGAAGTTATGCAGGCGGCTGCGCCCGCCTTATTAGGCGAGCACGACTTTAGTGCTTTCAGAGCTGCTCATTGCCAGGCGAATACGCCGTTTCGGAATGTACAGGAAATATCGGTTACGCGTATGGGCTATTATATCGTTATAGAAGTTAAGGCAAACGCATTTTTACACCACATGGTGCGTAATATTGTGGGCTCTCTGATAGTGATAGGTAAGAAAGAGCAACAACCTGACTGGCTGAGCGAGCTACTCGCAGGCAAAGACCGTAAACTGGCTGCCGCGACAGCAAAACCGCATGGTTTGTACCTTGTCGACGTTAGTTATCCTGAAAAATTTGCGTTACCACGCTGGCCCATGGGCCCTTTGTTTCTGAATACGCACAACTAAGACCACTTTTTGCTGCAAATAAAGTCTTAGTTATGGTTTAATTGCGGCAGAATTAAGTATTTAAGGTTAAGCACGTTATGAGCTGGATTGAGAAGATTCTTGCTAAACCGCAAGCGAACAAACGCCGAAATATTCCTGAAGGTGTCTGGAGTAAGTGCCAGGGCTGTGAATCTATTTTATATCGCGCGGATTTAGAACGTAATTTGTCAGTATGTCCAAAGTGCGGCCATCATATGCGGCTGTCAGCCCGTGAGCGTCTGGATGCTTTTCTGGACAAAGGCGAACAGGTAGAGATTGGTGCTGATCTTGAGCCGCAGGACGTGCTTAAGTTTCGTGATTCGAAGAAATACAAAGATCGCATTGCGGCAGCACAAAAAGCGACGGGTGAAAAAGATGCTCTGGTCGCTATGCGTGGCAAAGTAAAAGGTGTGCCTGTTGTTACTGTCGCTTTTGAATTCGCCTTTATGGGTGGTTCTATGGCGTCGGTAGTAGGGGCT
Source organism: Aliidiomarina minuta (assembly GCF_003987145.1). NCBI lineage: Bacteria > Pseudomonadati > Pseudomonadota > Gammaproteobacteria > Alteromonadales > Idiomarinaceae > Aliidiomarina > Aliidiomarina minuta. Next base: position 44,050 of record NZ_PIPL01000001.1, read on the forward strand.
CGCTTTGTGCAGGCGGCTGAAGTCTGTATTGAACATAAAATTCCACTAGTCTGTTTTTCAGCCTCTGGTGGTGCCCGCATGCAGGAAGCTTTGTTGTCGTTGATGCAGATGGCTAAGACTTCGGCAGCTTTGGCTCGTATGAGCGAAGAAGGTTTGCCCTATATTTCGGTCTTGACGGATCCTACGATGGGTGGCGTGTCAGCCAGTCTGGCTATGCTGGGCGATATTAATATCGGTGAGCCTCAGGCGTTGATTGGTTTTGCCGGGCCGCGGGTTATTGAGCAAACTGTACGTGAAACTCTACCAAAAGGTTTTCAGCGTAGTGAGTTCCTGCTTGAGCATGGTGCTATTGATATGATCGTGGATCGTCGCGAAATGCGTGACCGTATCGCCGGTTTACTGGCTAAGTTCCAGGCGCTCGATAGTCCGAATCTGGATACACAGGAAAGTGACGCTGAGCTGTGAGTACAACGTCAGATAGCTCCGGTCGCTCACTGCATGACTGGTTGCAGTATCTGGAAGCTCAGCATTATAAAAGCATAGATCTTGGATTAGAGCGTATCAGCCAGGTGGCTGCTACGCTCGACGTTCTGCGACCAGCTCCGTTGGTGATAACGGTTGCTGGTACAAACGGTAAAGGCTCCACAGTGCGCATTCTGGAGCAAATTCTGCTAGCGGCGGGTTATCAAGCTGGCAGCTATACTTCCCCCCATTTTCTCCACTATAACGAACGTGTTCGCGTTGCCGGAGCAGAACTTAGCGATAAGCAGCATTGTGACGCTTTTGCCGTTGTCGAAGCGGCCCGTGGTGATGCGTCTCTGACGTATTTTGAATACGGCACTCTGGCTGCTTTGCAACTGCTAAAAGCAGCTAAACTAGATGTTGTCATTCTTGAAGTAGGACTGGGCGGACGTCTGGATGCGGTTAATATTGTCGATCCTGATATAGCCATAGTCACTAGCGTAGGCATCGATCATGTAGCATTTCTGGGCGACGACAGAGAACAGATTGGTTTTGAAAAAGCAGGTATTTATCGCCCCGGCAAACCTGCTATTTGCGCTGATCCTGAGCCGCCTCAACGACTTTTGCAACACGCAACTGATATTAAAGCTTCGCTATACTGTCTGAATCGCGATTATCATTATGAACTGACAGGTTCAGGCTGGGACTTTGCAAGTTCGCAACTTGCCCTGAAGCAATTACCAATACCCGTATTACCACTGCCAAGTGCAGCAGCCGCGCTGGCTTGCCTGGGATTTTTGGCGCAGCCGCCAGAACGGGGCGCTATTGAACTGGGTTTATCAACAGCTCAGCTGCCTGGTCGTATGCAGGTGTTATCAGGCCTCCCCATGCGAATTCTGGATGTTGCGCATAATCCTCATGCGGCCGAATATTTAGCCAGGCAGTTACAGCAGCGCTGGCCAGGCCGTGCTATTCGCGCGGTTTGCGGCATGCTTTGTGATAAAGATATGAAAAACACTCTGGCTCCGCTTACCCCATTGGTCAGTAACTGGTATCTGGCGACTTTACCTGGCCCCAGAGGAAACACTGCGGCGCAACTGGCAGACGAATTGGAAAGTAAGTGTAAAAAAAGCTTTGAGAGTGTTGCAGAGGCTTATCAAAATGCGTTATCAGATGCCGAAGAAGGCGATATCGTGTTATGCTTTGGCTCCTTTTTAACGATCCAGGCAATCTACGAAGTGGAGGGCTAGGCTGGTGGCAAGTCCATTACAGAATCGCATTGTAGGCACTGTTATTATTGTAGCTCTGGCCGTTATATTTTTACCAGATCTACTGGATGGTAACAAGATTCAGCGCGATGATGAGCTGGAAACCATTCCTTTGCGTCCCGAGCTGAGCACAGAGCAACAACGCGCCCAATTTCCTGAAGACTTTGAACAACAGATAGCAGCTGCTGAACCAGCAGAAGAAGCGCTTACTGCTGTTGATGAAGAATCTGCTGAGCCGGAAGAATTCAGTTCTCCCCGGGAGCCGGTAGCTGGCAGGCTGCCGCAGGCAGACGAGAGTAACGGGGCTCCGGCCTGGGTTATTCGTTTAGGCGCATTTCGCAATGCTGAAAACGTTAATCGTTTGGTAGAAGAGCTGCAGGAAGCCGGTTTTAGTGCTTACAGTCGTTCAACCCGAAATCAGAGTGGCGAACTCAATATATTATTAGTGGGTCCGGATTTGGATGCTGAAGCCTTGCGTGCACAATTAACGGAACTGCAGGAAATAACTGGACTCGAAGGTCAGGTTGTACGTTACCAGCCGACACCGGAATAATTTTGATGCTATGGATCGACTTTCTTATTATAGGAATTATCGTGCTTTCGGCACTGATAAGCCTTGCTCGTGGTTTTGTGAAAGAAGCTATGTCCTTAGCGGTATGGATAGGGGCTTTTTTCATTGCCAGCCATTTTTATCTGGATCTGGCCGCTTTTCTAACCCGAATTGAAGATGATATGTTCCGCAATGCTACCGCCATTGCCATTTTGTTTGTGATAACCCTGATAGTAGGGGCTATTCTCAATTACATCTTAGGCCTGCTTGTACTGAAAACCGGGTTGTCAGGCACGGACCGGGTCTTAGGACTGGTCTTTGGTGGTTTAAGAGGAGTATTGGTGGTCAGTGCATTACTCTTTTTTGCGGATTCTTTTACCGCGTTACCAGAGGAAACCTGGTGGCGGAAGTCGCTACTTATCCCCCATTTTGGAATTTATATTGAATGGTTTTTCAGTTATCTGGAAAATTCATCCAGTTTTTTACAGCAAGACGATTAACGAGGATTTAAGGCATGTGTGGTGTTGTCGGCATAGTAGGTAAGCAACCGGTCAATCAGGCGCTGTATGACGGCCTGACGATGTTACAACATCGAGGGCAGGATGCTGCAGGTATAATGACCATTGATCAGAACACGCTGCGTTTGCGCAAGGGCAATGGCCTGGTACGTGATGCTTTCCATACTCGTCATATGAAACGGCTGACCGGCAATTTAGGCATCGGCCATGTACGTTATCCTACAGCCGGCTCTTCCAGTGCCGCTGAGGCTCAACCTTTATATGTTAACTCGCCTTTTGGCATCGCCATGGCACACAATGGCAACCTGACTAATTCAAAAGAATTGCAACAGCAATTATTTGACCAGGCGCGCCGTCATATTAACACCACGTCAGACTCAGAAATTCTGCTCAATATTTTCGCCCATGAGCTGACAACAAAAGATACTATGCGTTTATCAGAAGACGATATCTTTGCGACGGTCACTAAAGTGCATCGGCAGATTCGAGGTGCCTATGCCGTGGTGGCGATGATTATTGGCCATGGTATGGTGGCATTTCGTGACCCCTGGGGCATTCGGCCACTAGCCTTAGGTAAGCGCGAGACTGAGCAGGGCACTGAATATATGGTGGCTTCTGAAAGTGTGGCTATTGACGGTACCGGCTTCACCTTCATGCGTGACGTAGAACCGGGTGAGGCTATTTATATCACCGAACAGGGACAACTGTTTTCACGCCAGTGTGCTGATAAACCTATGCATTGCCCCTGTATTTTTGAGTATGTTTATTTTGCCAGGCCGGACTCCTTTATTGATGGCGTTTCTGTTTATGCCAGTCGTATTAATATGGGGCGTAAGCTGGGCGAAAAAATTAAACGGGAATATCAGGATCTGGATATTGACGTTATCATTCCAATTCCAGAAACTGCTTGTGATATCGCGCTGGAAATGTCGCGTGTTCTGGCCCTTCCTTATCGCCAGGGGTTTGTCAAAAACCGTTATATCGGCCGTACTTTTATCATGCCGGGTCAGACTCAGCGACGTAAGTCGGTGCGTCGCAAACTGAATGCGATCAGTGCTGAGTTTAAAGGTAAAAATGTATTGCTGGTTGATGACTCTATTGTCAGGGGTACCACCTCAGAGCAGATTATTGAAATGGCCCGTGAAGCGGGGGCGAAAAATGTATATTTTGCGTCAGCCGCGCCGGAAATCCGCTTTCCGAATGTTTATGGTATCGATATGCCCAGTGCCAATGAACTTATTGGTTATGGCCGTGAAGTTCAGGAAGTATGTAGCATTATTAAAGCCGACGGTCTTATCTACCAGGATTTAGAAGATCTGGTGGCCGCGGTTCAGGTAGAAAATCCACGGTTGAAAAGCTTTGAAACCTCGGTTTTTAATGGTCAGTACATTACTGGTGACGTAAGCCAGAGTTACCTGGACAGAATTGATGCTGAACGTAATGACAATGTTCGTTCCGCAGAATCTCAGGAAGAAACTAATCTTGAGATGCATAACGAAGATGATTGATTAACAGACGCAGAGTAAAAAGCCCGTCACTTCAAATGAAGTGACGGGCTTTTTTATTCTTCAGGGAAGCTTAATTTTGCTGGAAAGGATAAACGGAGCCGAGGTGCATTAATTGAGTTAATTCATCAAGAGCAGCGCGCGACTCATTTAAAAGCTGAGGATCTCTCAAATCGTCTACAGCGAGTTCATCGCGATAATGTTTGTCTACCCATAGGTTAAGACGTTCAAACAATGTCTCGTCCATTAGGCAGTGTGGATTGACCGCTGCCAGTTCCTGTTCGTCGAGAGCAACGCGTAATCTCAGACAAGCCGGACCTCCACCGTTACGCATACTCTGTTTCACATCGAAATAGCGCACATCTTTAATGGGTGTATTGCTTTGCGTCAGTTCTTTCAGGTAGGCCGCAACTCCAGGATGTTCTTCGCACTCGCTGGGCGCAATAATAATCATGTCGCCACTGGGTAAGGTTATCAGCTGTGTATTAAACAGGTAGGTGTTGACGGCATCCTGCACACTGACAGCGCTATCAGGAACCTCAATGAAGTGCATGTCATGGCCCAGCTTTTGTTCAATTTCGCGACATTTAGTGGCGGTATCAGTAAACGCCTGCTGGTGATAAAAGAGTACATTCTGATTACCTACCGCAATCACGTCGTTATGAAATACACCCTGGTCAATCACTTCAGGATTCTGCTGAATAAATACGGTGTTCTCGTCGCTCAATCCGTGCAAACGGGCAACTGCCTGAGAAGCCTCAAAGGTTTGCCGGGCGGGGAAACGAACGGGTGCGGGTTTGCTACTGTCAAAGGCATAACGGCCGTAAACAAAAACTTCAACGCCAGCTTTGCCGTAATTTCCGCAAAGGCGGGTATGATTAGCCGCTCCTTCATCACCGAAATGCTCGTTATCTGGCAGGTGCTGATGATGTTTAAAATAACGCGAATTATTGAACATTGCGCGTAAAATATTGCCAGTAACCCCAGGTTCAAGAGAACGATGGAATTTATTGGTCAGGTTCGCTGGCGTGAAATGAACCCGGCCATCGGCTGTGTCAGAACCCGGAGACACGGTCGCGGCGTTAGCTGTCCACATACTTGAAGCGGAGCAGCAGGCACGAAAAATAGCAGGTGCCTGCTCTGCAGCTTTACTTAATACTTCATGGTCAGAACCGCCGAAACCAATGCGGCGCAGCGCAGCAACGTCAGGACGCTCCTGAGGCGCCAGAACGCCTTGTTGCATGCCCATATCGTGCAAAGCTTTCATCTTCCGCAGGCCTTGTTTTGCTGCCGATTTCGGGCTGGAGCTGGCCTTGGCATTACTAAGGGAAGCAACATTACCAAAGGATAACCCTGCATAATTGTGAGTCGGGCCCACCAGGCCGTCAAAATTGACTTCGAAATCTTGCATTGAGTGGTCACTCCCTGGCAATCAAAAAAATTAACTGGGGCTATTATACGTGTCTGGAGTGGCTTTGAAAGCCTTTATTTAAAAGGGCTGCAGGGTGTGTCGTTAAGTTTGTATAAGTATGCAGATCCAACGAATTTTCATTTAATTTGTTCGACTTGGGTTGTCACTGCGGTGAATTACCGATATATCTTAAAAAAGGAATTCACCTGAACATTCGCTTGATAAACTGGATAGTAAGGCTTATATAGAGGCCTGTTGCTTAGTTTATTCCGACCAAAGAGTTAAAAATCGTCATGGCAAAATCGCTCGTTATTGTCGAGTCACCCGCAAAAGCAAAGACTATAAATAAGTATCTTGGTAATGACTACGTGGTTAAATCCAGCGTCGGTCATGTGCGCGATCTGCCAACCAGAAGTCTGGAGAAAGCTCCGACTAAAGCACCTTCTGAAGTGCGTAAAATGTCACCGGAAGAAAAAGAAGCTTATCGCCGGGATCGTGATTACCTGAATCTGGTCGGGCGCATGGGTATAGATCCTGAACACGGCTGGAAGCCTCGTTATGAAGTACTTCCGGGCAAAGAGAAGGTCGTTAAAGAATTAAAAAGCCTGGCAAAAAATGCCGACAAAGTCTATCTCGCGACGGATTTGGATCGCGAGGGGGAAGCGATAGCCTGGCATTTGAAAGAGATTATTGGTGGTGAAGACGATCGTTATCAGCGTGTGGTTTTTAACGAGATTACGAAAAAAGCAATTCAGGAAGCTTTTGCGCAACCTGCGGAACTTAACGTAGCAAGGGTGGAAGCGCAGCAAACCCGACGATTTTTAGATCGTGTGGTCGGTTTTATGGTGTCGCCGCTGTTGTGGAAAAAAATAGCGCGGGGTCTTTCTGCAGGCCGGGTACAGTCGGTTGCGGTGCGATTGGTCGTAGAGCGTGAACGCGAAATAAAAGCTTTTGTGCCCGAAGAGTTCTGGGATATTCATGCTGATCTTACTGCGCAGGAAAAATCCGATTTGCGCATGGAAGTTGCCCGTCATCAGGGTAAAGCCTTTAAACCGCTGAACGAAAATATGGCGGCTACGGCAGTGAAGGACCTGGAGAATGCGCAGTATGAAGTCAGTGCCAGAGACGATAAGCCGACCAAAAGTCGACCGTCAGCCCCTTTTATTACCTCGACTCTGCAGCAGGCGGCGAGCACTCGCTTAGGTTACGGTGTGAAGAAAACCATGACCATGGCGCAGCGCCTTTATGAAGCGGGTTATATTACTTATATGCGTACTGACTCAACACACCTGAGCCAGGATGCATTAAATGGCGTTCGTAAGTTTATAGACGACGAATACGGACCTAAATATCTGCCTGAGAAACCGAATTTCTATGGCAAGAAAGCCAATGCGCAGGAAGCCCACGAAGCCATCCGGCCTTCCAATGTAATGATTAAATCCGGCATGTTGCAAGGCATGGAACGTGATGCTGAACGTTTGTACGAACTTATCTGGCGTCAGTTTGTAGCTTGCCAGATGACGGCTGCTGAATATGACTCTTCAACTATTACCGTCAGCGCCGGTGATTACGAATTAAAAGCCCGCGGCCGGGTCATGCGGTTTGCCGGTTGGACAAAAGCACAACCACCGGCCAAACGTAAGGGCGATGATGACGGGTCGTTGCCGGATGTGAAGGTAGGTCAGATACTTGCCCTGGAAGCCTTAGATCCGCAGCAGCATTTCACTAAGCCTTCGGCGCGTTATGGTGAAGCGTCCCTGGTGAAAGAGCTGGAAAAACGTGGCATAGGTCGACCTTCAACTTACGCCTCTATTATTTCGACGATTCAGGATCGGGGTTATGTGCGGGTTGAACAACGTCGCTTTTATGCCGAAAAAATGGGTGAAATAGTAACTGATCGTTTGACTGAAAATTTTGCTGAACTGATGAGTTATAACTTTACCGCTGAGATGGAGCAGCGCCTGGACGATATTGCCTATGGCAAAGCGGACTGGAAAGAGGCTTTGGATGAGTTTTATGAAGACTTTAAGGGGCATTTAGAGCGTGCCGAACTGCCACCGGAAGAAGGCGGCATGCGGGACAACCAGATGGTGCTTACTGATATAGACTGCCCCACCTGTGACCGTAAAATGGGTGTCAGAACGGCTTCCACCGGCGTATTTTTGGGCTGTTCCGGTTATAACCTGCCACCCAAAGAACGCTGCACTAAGACAATGAACCTGGTGTCTGGAGATGAAGCGGTAAAAGTAGATGAAGATAACGAAGAAGCCGAAGCTCTGGCTCTGCGTGCGAAAAAGCGTTGCCCTAAATGCGGTACCGCGATGGATAGCTATCTGATTGACGAAACGCGTAAATTGCACGTCTGTGGTAATAACCCGGTGTGTGACGGTCAACTGATTGAGAAAGGTACCTTTAAAATTAAGGGGTATGACGGTCCTCTGATTGAATGTGATCGTTGTGGCAGTGACATGCAGCTGAAAAGCGGTCGTTTTGGAAAGTACTTTGGCTGTACTAACGAAGAATGCAAAAATACCCGTAAGTTACTGCGTAACGGTGAAGCCGCACCACCCCGAGAGGACCCGGTGCATTTGCCTGAGCTGACTTGCGAGCAGTCGGATGCTTACTTTGTGTTGCGTGACGGCGCATCGGGAATCTTTATGTCGGCCAGTACATTTCCGAAATCACGTGAGACTCGCGCGGTCACGGTGAAAGAGCTGGCGCGTTTTAAAGAACGCCTTCCTGAGAAGTTTCATTATCTGGCGGAAGCGCCACAGGAAGACCCGGACGGTCATGATGCAATAGTGCGTTTTAGTCGCAAGGAGAAAAAGCAGTACGTCGTGACTGAAATCGATAAAAAGCCGACAGGCTGGCAGGCCCATTATGAAGGTGGGCAGTGGAAAGAGGTCAAGGCCAAGAAAGCGGCTAAGAAACCAGCTGCTAAGAAGGCAGTTGCTAAGACGGTGAAAAAGAAAAAGCCGACAAAGCGTACAACTAAAGCCTCTTAATATACTTGCGCAGCTTGCTGCGCTTGGCTAAATTTTTGCTCCAACTGTTTATTTTCAGCAAGGAGCAAGCTGATGCAGGAACGGCTAAGGAAAGCCTTCAGATCGTTGTCAGGCCAATTTTGCTGGGTTATTGTGGCGGCAGCTATACCATTTGGCGCCACCTGGCCCGCGCAGGATTGCGGCCCTTTATTTATCCCCTCCGTGTTACCAGATACAAAGATTAACAGCCCGGAACAGGTGTCAGGGGTGTCGTTCAGCATGTCCCCCGGGCCATTACAGCCGCAGCTTGAAACGCTGTTACAGCAGCATTTGCAGGTGCAATCTGTAGTATGGCTGGCCGCTACCGAACACCATTGGCCTTCACGTTATCAGCTGCAGGCTAACGACTGGGACAGCATACTGGAACGCCTGTTAGAGCCTTATCAACTTCGTGTGTTATTGCATGCGAACCACACAGCGGTGGTAGATTATCTACCGCAGCTGGGGGGAGGCTGGTAATGCGTGGTTTATTCATAAGCTCGATAGCGGTACTCGTTCTGTTGTCAGGCTGCGCGTTGCGCGGCAGTTATCAGGAGTCAGTGGTTAGCGCCGAACAGCGTTTGGCTGAAGCATATGCTGTCCCAGCTACGACGCCTGCCAGGCAGCATGTAGTGCGCGAACAAGGCTACTTTGTACCACCATTAATTATGCCTCAGTATGAAGGACCTGCCTGGTATACCGAAAGCACTGATTTCATCTTCGATAACTACCCTTTGCAGGAGGCGTTGCGTGAAATGCTTTATCCTTTATCGATCAGCGTCAGATTGCTGGATGATATTGATCCTGATATTCCGGTAAGCCTGGCTTTTCAGGGGCTTGTTGGGGACGCAATAACGCAGTTGGGGTTGGTTACTGGTTTCTATTTCAGTGCTACTGATCATGTGCTTACCTTACGTCAGTTTGAAGTGGCGGAGTTTGATGTGGCCTTTCTGGCAGGGTCAACTAACTTCTTTCTGGGTGATGATGAACGCCGTTTGAATCAGACTTCGGCGATGTCGGGGCATCAGCTCATGCCGTCTGGCCTGAGCGATGACAGTGCTCAATATCTGAATTTTACCAGTGAGTCATTGTCGGTATGGAATGATTTAGAAGCAGCATTGCAATTACTTTTATCGGCCCATGGCCACATCGCTTTGAATCAAAGCTCGACTTCTATTCTGGTGCGTGATTATCCACAGCACGTACAACAGATACGTGAGTATCTGATCCAGCAGAATCGGCGGTTAACCCGGCAGGTAGCCGTTGACGTGCAGGTGATAGACATTGCTTTTGATGATCAGGAACAGGCGGGCATAGACTGGGAGCTGGTGTATCAGTCTGCTTCGCATAGCGGCATTGTAAACTTCTCCAGTGGCCTGGTGAGTTCACTGACTAACAGAGGCTCACAAATAGGTATCGAACGCAGCAGTGGCCGTTTGGCAGGCTCTCAGATACTTATTAATGCATTATCGCAACAAGGCGTGGTTGAAGTCAGTAGCCATCCGCGGTTGGTGAGTCTGAATAATCAGATATCTAAAATTGTACTGGAAGACAATGCGACCTATCTGGCTTCCGCCGGAAGCAGTTCGACGCCGAATGTAGGCAGTAGTGATTTACTAATTCCCGGGGTGGTGACCACCGGGTTCGAGTTATATTTATTGCCTAAGATAGCTAGTGCTCAGGTGCTTATGCAGCTCTCTACCAGCCTCTCGGATTTAAAAGGCATCGAGCAGGTCACTTCTGGTGATAAAACTATTCAGACACCGCATACCAATCGCAAAAAATTCTTTATGAAAGCTATGGTCGCGGATGGTGAAACTTTATTAATTTCCGGTTTGAAAAGTACCCGACAACAATGGCAGCAACAAAAAACATTGGGCTCATGGTTGTTTGGTGGGCATCGACAGCAGGTTAGGCAGCGTTCGGAAACCTTGCTGCTGCTGACGCCGCGGATTCTGGAGACTGGAGTTGTGTTATGAAATGCAAAGGCCAGAGCATGCTGGAGACGCTCATTGTGCTGCCTTTGTTTTTGCTGATGCTGGCTGCTGCAGTACAGGGGCTGTGGATATTACTGGCACAGCAAATGTTACAGGCGGCCAGCTTGCACGTCGTGCGCCAGGCCAGTCTGACAGGAGGCGATAGTCTGGCGATGCTGCAGGTTCTGGAGTCACGTATGCGACCTTTGCCGGGATCCCGGTTGCATATTCCGGATATTAAACGTTTGCATCCCTCTGACCGGCTTATTCGCGAGCAAGGAGACAGGGTGGTCTCTGAGGGACGTGTGTTTTATCAGTTAAGCTCTGATTTTGCAGGGGCAAGGCTTGCTTCCCTGCACGAGACAGAAAGGGAGGCGTGGCTGCGGGCTCGTATATTCAAAGTAGGTATTACCTGGTGCCAGTCTCTGCTGGTGCCTATGATGGCTCAGACGCTGCAACCTTTTTTGCGCAGCTCAACGAGTCCTGCACAGCAGTATTGCAACCTCCAGAGTTCAGGTCGTGAACCTATGCTGGCTATTCAGGTGACGGCGGCGACTCAAATGATTGCGCCGCTGGAAATAGCGGGCGCAATTACTGACTAATGGTCGTTCAGTTCGGCGCAGGCCTGCAGTGTGTTTTGCATCAGACAGGCAACAGTCATGGGGCCGACCCCTCCAGGTACTGGTGTTATATAGCTGGCGCGCTCAGCTGCAGCAGCAAACTCAACGTCACCACATAAGCTACCATCGGCCTGACGGTTAATGCCCACATCAATCACGATAGCGCCGGGTTTTATCCAGTTACCCGGAATAAAATTGGCTTTGCCTACAGCAACTACGACAATGTCAGCCTGTTCGATGTGCTGTTGCAGGTTCTTTGTAAAACGGTGACATACGGTAGTAGTTGCGCCAGCATATAAAAGTTCGAGGCTCATAGGGCGGCCTACGATATTGGAAGCACCGACGATTACAGCGTGTTGTCCATGCAGGTCGATACCGGTGGACTGCAACAGTGTAATGACACCTTTGGGAGTGCAGGGCCGTAAAATAGGAATACGTTGAGCGAGTCGGCCGATATTGTAAGGGTGGAAGCCATCAACGTCTTTATTGGGTTGTATGCGCTCCAGAATCTTGGTTGCATCCAGCCCCGCAGGCAGCGGTAGCTGAACCAGAATACCGTCGATATCCTGTGCTGCATTTAATTCATCGATGAGTTGTTCGAGGCTGCTTTGACTGACGGTGACAGGAAGGTCATAGGCTTTGGAGATAAAACCTATTTCTTCACAGGCTTTGCGCTTACTACCCACATAAACCTGAGAGGCAGGATCCTGACCGACCAGTACGACAGCAAGGCCGGGAGGGCGCTTACCCTGAGCGACCCGTTCCGCTACACTTTTCTTAACTTGTTGACGTACGTCTTTAGCGATGGCTTTGCCATCAATCAAGGTTGCTGTTGCCATAATCCTATGTCACCACTGGTCGACTACGAAGATTGCCGCTGAAGGCTTGATATTGTGCCAAAAAAAGCGCGCTAAAGACAGATAAAGCCTTAGGAATTGTCAAATTTGATGAAAAGCTGGCCAGTGGTGCTGTAAAAATAGCCGAACGCGCAGGTAGGGTGAAAAAAGGTTTGACGATACCAGGCCTTAAAGGTAATATTCGCCCCCGTTGACAGGCACTGAAAAGTGTTTGGCAACGGGCGTAGAAAGTTCGGCGATTAGCGCAGTTTGGTAGCGCACTTGGTTTGGGTCCAAGGGGTCGCAGGTTCAAATCCTGCATCGCCGACCATCTTTCTGAGTGAAGCCGCAGGCAACACAGCGCGCCCGTAGCTCAGTTGGATAGAGCAACGGCCTTCTAAGCCGTGGGTCGCAGGTTCGAATCCTGCCGGGCGCGCCAGGTCTTCTTGGTAGAGTAAGCGTCCAGAAATAAGCACTACAGTGGTGGGTGTAGCTCAGTTGGTAGAGCCCCGGATTGTGATTCCGGTTGTCGTGGGTTCGAGTCCCATCATCCACCCCATTTCCCCCAGATATATATGTCGGCGATTAGCGCAGTTTGGTAGCGCACTTGGTTTGGGTCCAAGGGGTCGCAGGTTCAAATCCTGCATCGCCGACCATTCTGCTTAACCTGCTATACCTAATCTTCCCTGTAGTTCATGTAAAAACGCCCGAACGCGTTTTGCATTAGTACCTAAATCCTGTTCTTCATTTCTTGATACACTGCGTACATCGACTACTGTAGACCGTCCGTCATGCTGTATTCGAATAACAATGTCCTGTTCAAATCCAAGCCAGCTTGTAGTATCTGAGGCTTCAATAATACCGCCGTCATTATCTACGGCAACCAGCTGCCAGCCCTTTGTCTGCACTACTTGCTGAGCTGCTCTGAAAACAGAAGCGGATGTGACGTTTGTATGAAGTGTTTGAATATCTGAATAATGCTGTCGTTGCAGTTCAGCGATCTGTTCTCCAGGGTATTCGTGAGGAACCCTTGCTTCCTGGCGACGTGAGAGCAGGGCGTCGAATTGCGGAGGGTTCTCGGTGTCGGTAGTGACATCAGAAATATGGGGTGCTTCACGGGCGTCTTGTAACGTTGTATAAGTCACATAAAAGCTAACTCCCGCAGACAGCAGGCAAAGTGCCAGTATGCCCTGCATAAAAGGCTTTCGCGGTCGTATTAGAATAGCGGCAAGTATGCCGCACAGGGCCCCGGCAACAGCGAGCACTGAGGCTAGCTGGAGCGCTTGCAGTGCTCCTTCCAGCTGTATTTGTCCAGATTGATAAAGCGGTCCGGACAGTATTGCTGTTGCGATGGCTACTATGGTTAAACATAACGCCAGAGCGAAACTTAAGGCTTTCATTCAGAATACTCCAGTAGACACCTTTTTATAAGACTAGCAGGAGTTGCTTCCGGGACTAAATATTCGGGTTAAAAGATCTTTGATTTCGTCGCTGCCCAATTCTCTTAACTGGCGCATATTCTGAACTGGGATCTGCTCGGCGTTTTTATGAGCGCGAATAGCGCGGGCCAGGGATTCTTCGCGTAAAATATGCAGAGCGGGCCAGGGCGAGCGATTCGTGTAGTTTGCCGGGTCCTGTTCCTCAGCATCGGCGAAAACGTAAGCCGGATGGAAGTTAGCCAACTGAAATACACCGCTGTACCCTTCAAGTTGTAAAATTTGCTGAGCGAATCCAGTTTGATTCAGAAAAGCATCAAAATTATCAACAAGCTGAGGCAGTATAATGAGACTGGTTTCGGTTTCAGGATTTTCATGAAGCCAGTTTAATTCCTGACTAAAAAGCTCATAAAAGCTGTTGTCGTCGTTGAAATTAAGAACTTCGTAACGAATTTTATTATTTTCCACTTCTTTGCGGGCAAAAGGGCAAATATTGAGGGGTACAATAAACTGAGCCACCCAATCACGGGTTTGCTGGGTATAAATATTCACTCGTAATCTGGCTCCAGACAAGCTGTAATATAAATGCGTTTGATAGCGATGAGAATATTATGCAAAGCTAGCTGAGTAAAGTAAGCTTGCGTAAGTGTTGAATTCTGCTTAGCTTTATAGATATCTAACAGCGTAAGTTTTAATGACAGAGGCGCATTATGAACGTTGAACAAGTGATTCAAAACCCAAGCAAATATTTTGAACATCCAGGAGAAGTTGCGACCACGCCAGGTTTGTCAGTAGAGGACAAGGTTAAGATCCTGGAAAGCTGGGAAATTGATGCAAATGAGATGTTAACGGCAGACTCTGAAAATATGCCAGATAAACGCAATGAGCAGTTAACTGATGATTTGCAGGCAATACGCACAACTTTAAGCGATTTACGCGGCAAGTAAAGGCGCGCCCAGCGCAACTGGGGAATTGAATTAGGAACTGGCATGACCACAAGAAGTAATAACTGGTCTGTGCAGACAACGTCCGCACAGGCTCTGGGCCTTATTGATCAAGGCACTAAATCTTTGGTTTTACCCACCTATAGCGCAACCACCTACCAACGAGATGCTGATAATCAGTATACCTCCGGTAATGTCTATTCGCGGGATGATAATCCAACTTATAAACCGGTTGAAGCGCTGTTAACAGAACTTGAAGAAGGCGCTGAGTCGTTACTTTTCAGCTCGGGAATGGCTGCCGCAGTTGCAGTATTTCAGGCACTTAAACCAGGTGACCATGTAATAGCGCCAAAAGTTATGTATTGGTCTTTACGAAACTGGCTGCTGGGGTTTGCCCGTGAATGGGGTTTATTGGTCGAATTGGTAGACACCACTGATTTGAAAGCTGTGGAAGCCGCCATTCAGCCTCAACAGACACGCCTGATTTGGCTGGAAACGCCGGGTAATCCTTTATGGACTGTGAGCGACATTGAAGCGATTGTCAGTTTAGCAAAAGCTGACAATATTTTATTGGCCGTCGACTCTACCTGTGCAACGCCAGTGCTCAGTAAGCCGCTGACATTGGGGGCTGATATCGTTATGCATTCAGCCACTAAGTATCTGAACGGCCACTCAGATGTGATTGCTGGTGCGTTAGTGACCAAGCGTCAGGATGACTTCTGGCAACGCATAAGAAGCCTGCGCAAACATGGCGGCGCGGTGCTTAGCCCACAGGACGCTACGCAATTATTGAGGGGCATGCGGACTTTATTTATCCGGGTGCGGGAATCCAGTAATAATGCACTGTGGCTGGCGCAACAACTGCAACAGTTGCCTCAGGTAAAGCGGGTCTGGTATCCGGGGCTGACCGATTTTCCCGGTCACGAGATCGCCTGTCGGCAAATGCCAGGAGGTTTTGGCGGTATGTTGTCTATTCAGGTTGAGGGGGGAGAACAGGCCGCTATAACAACGGCAGCTGAAACCCAACTGTGGAAACGGGCTACTTCGCTTGGTGGTGTGGAGAGTTTGATTGAGCATCGCGCCAGCGTTGAAGGGGCAGGAAGCCCGGTGCCTGATGACTTGTTGCGTTTGTCGACAGGTATCGAAAGCGCCGAAGACTTGCTTGCTGATCTTAAATCCGCTCTCGAATACGCGCATCATTAATGTTCCCAGTGCCTGCACAGCGCTTATCCCGTGAGCTGGTTATTAAGAAAAGCCGCTTTATTGCCTGGGCAGCGCCGGTAACCAGCCGCGATGAGGCGCTACAGTTACTTGCTGAGGCTCGCCGGGAATACCCTGACGCGGGTCATCATTGCTGGGCTTATGTGATTGGTAACCCACAGTCTGCTACCAGTGCCGCTATGAATGACGATGGCGAACCCTCAGGTACGGCTGGCAAACCTATTTTGAGTGTGATGCAACACAAAGGTATTGGTAACCTGGTGGTGGTAGTGATTCGCTACTTTGGCGGGGTTAAGTTGGGCGCTGGGGGACTGGTGCGGGCTTATGCAGGGGCCACTGAGAAGGTATTGTCTGAATTACCGTTAAAAACCGAGCAGCCGGTTACTGTCTGTATTCTTAATATGGACTTCTCACTTGAACAACTGCTGCGCCATTGGTTGCATACTGAGGGGGGAGAACTTCAAAAAGTCGACTATTCGGAGTCTGTGCAGTTAACGGTAGCTGTACCCAACGCCAAACTAAAAAGCCTGGAGCAATTCTGCCTGGGTTCAGGAATTGCTTTTCAGTTGTTTGCGGACGGCCTGAATGAGTGACTGAAACAGGCGCCGTTGACGGCGTAATAAGAGTAAAAATTCCGGATGCCATTGCACTCCAATCAGGAACTCTTCCTCCGGAGCTTCGATAGCCTGTACGATACCGTCAAGATCCCGACCGCTGATGATCATTCGCTGACCCACCTTATCAATACCCTGGTTATGTAAGCTATTGATACGGCACTGTCGACAGCCGAGATGCTTCTCCAGTTGAGTACGCGCCTCAACCTTCAGGGTTTTTAAAGGTAACGATGTCCAACGGTTAGAAGTCTTCTCACGTCGACTGCGTAGCTCCTGAAATAAGTTTCCACCGAGTTGCACATTTAATAGCTGAGCCCCTCGACAAATACCCAGTAATGGCATTTTATGTTCCAGTGCGTATTCAATAACCGCGCTTTCAAATTCGTCCCGTTGCTTATCATGTTTGGGTTTGACTTCTTGTTCGGCAGCATACAGCACCGGATCTATGTCGTGGCCCCCGGTAATCACAACCCCCTGGTAATCAAGACGGCTGATATTATCGCCAGGGCGCAATTGCAATGGTTGAGCTCCATACCAACGCACAATAGTTGCTACGCAAAAACGTGGCAGGAGGGCTCCCCGGGCAGGGCCGGTAATAGCTATAACGGGTTTATTTGGCATCAGTTAACCAATTGCTTCGTATTTGTTTTCGCCAGTCTCGTTTTGTTGGGGTTAGCCAGCGCTTCCAGAGTGGAGACTGAAGCCATTTTAAATAGGCGGCACAACATTCCTGCAGACGTTGTTCATCGTTGGCCAGTGCTTCTACCTGTAACCAGCCATTCCAGGCTAAATGAACTCCCCAGTCAGGCAGGTGTATCTCGCAGTTAGGAAGACGGTAATGGAAGGCGGGTCTCGACTTGATTAGTGGGTCCTGAGTATATTCACGTACCAGGTCGTCATCAATAAAGGAAAACAAAGGTAATAAGTCCAGTGCCCTGTTACGGGTTGGACTATCTTTAAGATAATCGATAATTAACGCTTTCTGATCCGGTTGATAATCAGCGGCCAGCACTTTCATCACGTATTTTCTGGGGAAAGGATCGACATAAGTGGTGATGCGTCGGGTCATGTTGATCGAAGCTTCTTCGTATAACCAGTCGTAAAGGCAGAGAAAAGCTTTGAGGTAATTAGTCAGAGTCGCTGCTTCAAGATTCGGGACTTCCGGATTAAGCTGCATACTAAAAGCATTAAGCACGCTTTCCGAAGTCCCTTTAGCACCGGCTTTGCGGAGTTTATCAATAAGTTCCTGCACTTCATCCAGTCGCTGCATTTCGATAGGAGGACTGACGAGTTCGTGTGGTACAAGGGGTTTTGAAAATAGCTTCAGCAGGCTTTCTATATCGTTGCCGATATCTCCTGACTCGCGTTTTTCTTTGCCCATCTTTTTCAACAGCTGAAAATCCAGCTCAACAATCCAGTCGCCAGCTTTATCGCCGGTAAGGGTATATTGATATCTGCTGCTGCGTTCTACCTTAAGGTTCAGATAGTCGGCAACTTCGGCGGCCAGCTGGTCAATGGACAACCCGCTCATTTCAAGTTCAACGCCGATACGTCTTGGTTGCTTGTCCATATTTAGCAATACTTCTGGCATAGCAATTTGCTCAGATTGCTTTGACATACAATGCCTCGCTAATAAATTTGTTAAATTTTAATAACTTCTGGGCGAGAGCTTAGCTCAACTTTACAAAATTGCTCGCCATAGTCGGAAAAGGCCTGGCGCCAGGAGGAACCTGGTACCTGTACCCGGGAGACTCCCATCGCAAGTAAGTCAGGCACTGAATAATAAAACCCCTGAATGCCTTCCTGCATACAACCTAAGTGTTCATCGTATCCATAAACCGTGATGCGTTGATCAACGCCGATGCGTTCAAAGAATCGAATTTCACGGCGTAAAAAGCGATCCAGGTATTGCTCGACAATATGCTGAACTCCAGGAATTAAATAACTTTGCCACTGTTGAGTCCAGCTTTCTTCAAGTGCACCCCCCGACCAGGCGACTACAGCACCTGGCTGCACTTCTTTGTTTGCTGCCGCGGTGAAAAGGTAATTTGCGCAGCTGTGCAGACATTCATTTTTGACAGAAATATCGAGTTGTTGACGATGTATCCAGCCACCGATCTGGATAGCTGCCAGCGGGTCGCCGCCGGGGCTGTCAACCTGGATACGGGTGAAAGTGTGCTCAGCGCTCAACTCACGCAGTTGCTGCACCACTTCGTTTGTAACAGGGCCATTGAGAAAAATAGATTCGCCATCAATATGTAACTGGCTCGCTGGAGTATCGTCGTAGGAACCTGAACTGCAGGCAGAGAGAAAAGCCGCGACAAAGCCAGCACACAGGAGGGGAGTACGTTTATCACCAGCTTTATCCATAGGGAGAACCTTTTTATTGTGAACAGCAAACTGCTGCTTGCTAACTTCTCGTTATTCTGTGGACTTGTCAATACTGAACTGCTGTACAAGTTTCTGGCTTAACGACTTTAGTTGCAGCTGACGCTCCATACTGTCCTCAAAAATTTGCTGATTTAAAGCAGACCATTCAGGGTGGGCACGAGCTTGTTCTAATTCTGCCGACAACTGCTTTTGTTGTTTCTCCTGGCTTTCTGGCACCTGTATTTGCAACGTCTGGATAGCTGCGTGACCTCGCTGCCTCAGCAGCTGGACAAGTTGCTTCTGGCGTTGTGCCAAAAGATGTAAAATACGGTCATCTACAGAAAGCAGGTGAAAGCCCCTGAATTTATCCTGTAGTCGTTGCCCGTAACCTTTCCAGGTTTGCCACAGGCCGCCTGCGGCGGCTCCTAAAGCAGTGCCTGCACCTAAAGTAGTGCCAACAAAAAGCAGATCGATACCAGCGCCGGCGGCCGCACCTGCCGCAGTACCTTTGCTGGCTTTAATACCAAAACGTCGTAATGTCTGCGGGTGAAAAAGATCGTCTTGCCAGCGCCCCTGACGAACGGCTAACTGGTCAAAAGTTGCGTCATCAGGGCGGAAATGAAAGAGGCGCAAAAGCCCCTGTACACAAGCGTGCTCACGTTTTCGTGTGTCGTCCTGCATAGCAGTAATTGCGGATTGCATATCACTCTTGTCAGTGCTTGCAACGCGACGGCGATAGGCAGCGCAGTCCATCAGTAATTCCGCTATAAGCATATTTGCCTGCTGCTGTTGTCGGGCCTGCGTGTCTTTATGTTCAGCAATAAAAGCCTGTAGTAATGCTTGTTGACCAGGCAGCAAGGCTTGCAGCTGACGAAAGATTTGTTCTTCACCACCTTCCGGTGGCGCTATGCTGTCGAACTCCACCCAGGCGTGCAGATTAACGTTCGCCAGCGCTTGTTGCCAGGCATGGCTATGATTCTCGGCACTGGCGGTGAAGTTAAGAACAGGCAGTAACGGACGACCACAACGAGTCATTATACTGAGTTCATCCTGAAATTTAGGTAATACAGGGTCGCGCACATCAATGACATAAAATGCGGCATGACTTTTTAGTAACTGGCGGATAACTTTGGCTTCCTGCTCAAAGCTTTGTTTTGCCTCGGGGCTATCCAGAAAACGTTGCATTTGCTGGGGACCGTCGTGCCGCGTATTTTCATTTTGCAGTTGTTGCAGGTAATCATAGAGACCAATACCATCTTCCAGTCCTGGTGTATCAAAGAGCTTTAACTGCTCTCCGCTGGCCAGTTTGAGACTGGCACTGGAGACATCCTGAGTGGTGCTCGGATTGCTTGCCACCTGACCAAATTCAGTATCATGTAACAAGGTTCGCAACAGCGAAGTTTTGCCTACGTTGGTATGGCCTACGACAGCGATAGTAAGTGCTTCATGTGGTTGCATGAGTATCACCTCCGTTGGTTACCCAATGTAGAGCCTGTTGCTCCTGTGAGTAGACCTCCAGCTGCAGTCTTTGCTGAAGCTGCTCGCTCCATGACTGACTGCGTTCAGGACGTAGTTGCGAATGATTAAGCCAGATTGCGGTGGGGCAGTAGCTACTGATTTCAGCGATGAAACGTATGCTGCCACGATCAGGTGAAAGGCGGGCGTCTACTACCACCAATACTTTTTTTACATTTCCTGCAGTAAGCTTTTGAATAAGCTCCTGTCTTTGCGCGCCACTGGCGATCATCCCCAGATTACCCACATGGTCAGGTAAATCTTTTATGCTGGGGATTTCGTGTTCAAGAGCAAGTAATAACGCCTGGCCACCTGAGTGTTGAGCTAGTTTTTGTCTACCTGCGGGTGCTGGAATGTTTCGGGGTGCCGGGTCAACGACCTGGGCCGGTTCATAACTAAGCCGGGCTTTCAGCTCTGCTATGCCCGGTAGTTGGTGATCCAGTTCTAAACGCCGCTTACGCAAGTGTCGAATGCTCTCACTGGCGCTGAGTAGTATTAGCCTGGGCAGCAGACCATAAAGCGCCAGGCAGGCCAATAGCCAGGTGGCGCTTTGACGGTGCAGCTCAAAACTCTGCTGCGTTCGTAACAGCTCTGCTGAAGGGGCTTCAATGTTGAATAATGCGGGCAAGGTATTCAGAATCTGAATCAACTGGTTGACTGCGCTTTCACTGAGCAGTGTAGTTTGCCAGGTGAATTGATACTCCTGTCCTATAAAGCGTAACCAGAGTATGAGCAGGGCCGACCCAAGCAGTACCGCCCAGAAGGCGTGGCTAATACTGGAAAAACCGGGTTTTAACAGCTGTTGACGATGACACAGGCTGATAAATGCCTGACTGACCGCGGATAATCTGCTGCTGCGAACCAGCCCATTTGCCAGCCGGAACAGAATGCCACCAACACCTTGTGTCGTATTGCTGGAGGTCAGCATGCTAATACACCAGATCAGCAACGTCAGAAAGTTAAGCGATAGCAGGATGATAAGAGCATCCAGTAAGCTTATCGCTGTATCACTTCGGGTTAGCACCGTATTGCCCAGACTTATGCCGGCAAAAACAGCGAATAAAATTAATAAACTAAGAAGCAGGGTTTTCAAGGTGGAGAAGAACTGCATTGGCTGAATTAATTCATGTTCTTCAGCTAACGAGAGGGCCCGTGTGTATATTTTATCGGCAAAACCTGCTTGTTGACGTGCTTTATTGAGGGCGCGGCTATCCGCACAAGGGCCCCAGTGAACTTCTCGTTGACGGATAACTTCAATAGTCCAGTGCTTTTGAAATGCGGAGTCTGCCATTCTGTTCACGGCCTTTTCTAAAAAGCTATTCTATAGGGCGTGTTATAACACGATTGCGGCCTTCTTTCTTAGCCTGATATAACGCCTGATCAGCATTTGCGATTAACCTGGTAGTGGTTATTTGTTTCACATCGTTTTCTAAGGGCAAGGCGCAGATGCCAACGCTAATGGTCAGTGAATTGGTAATTGTGGAACATGGATGAGTGATGGCCTGTTCTGCTAATTTAGTTTGCAGTTGTGCAAAGTCCTTTGCTGCCTGCTCGATTGTGCGGCCAGGCAAAATGATTGCGAACTCTTCTCCGCCGTAACGTCCAACCAGTTCACCACTGCGTTGAAAATGCTTTTGCAGTAAAAGGCTCAGGCTTTTTAACGCCGCGTCTCCGGTAGGATGGCCATAATGATCGTTGTACGCTTTAAACATGTCTATATCCAGCAACGCCAGACTTAAAGGGAGGCGCTGGCGTTTCGCACGACGCAGCTCCATATCGAGTGTATTATCAAAGTGGCGGCGGTTGGCGAGGCCGGTCAAGGCATCTTTTTGGGCCAGGTGTTGCAACCGTTGATTGACTGACATTAACTCTTGCCGGGTTTGTTCCAGGGACTCGAGGTAGCGCTGGCTTTGCAGCGCATTGGCTATCATTTCACCGACCAGTTTTATGCGCCGGATATCAGCTTCGCTCCACTGGCGCTGGCGGGCCACCATATCGCAGCCAACAAAACCGATAAGCTGTCCAGCTGCATACATAGCCACGCAAATCACAGACTGAATATCTTCCAGCCGGAAAAGGGCTTGTTCACTGGCTCCTGCCTCGGGGATTTTATCGACGTCGTGGATAACAAAAATGCCTTCCTGCCGAATGTGCTTAAAGAACCAGGGGAGTATGTTTTCCGTCAGATTCTGTAGTTCGTCGATATGCTGGGTAATACCTTCACGAACCCACTCGTGAGTGTTGCTTTGTTTATTAAGCTGGTTATTAAACTGGAATATGTACGTACGGTCGGCCTGACAAAATTCGCCAAGGGCTGCTAAGGTTTCGTTAATGCGCGGTTCGACATCTTTTTGCGAAGTATTAATAAATTGCGTGGATAACCTGGAAATAAGTTTATCGAATGCCAGGGTATCGCGCAGAGATATTTCTGCATTTAAAATATCTCCGGTCTCTGAGGCTTGTACAAAGAGGCGGTGATCACGGGGCTGAATACAGAGTAATCGCCATTCACCATCGGCTGTAGGTATGATTTCGCTTTGCAGGTGCAAAGGGCGGGAGTCAACCATCAGGTCTCGTCGGTTTATGTAGTCTCCGTTCATAGCTTGCTTGATAAGCGTAGCATCAAGGCATATCTTTTTGGCTGACGATGAAAGCTCGGGGTCCATTTCAAACTCGATTTTATTGAGCTGGGTTTGTAGATCCTGCTGCCCATTCAGAGATAATAATTTGTAAGCCGCCTGATTTGCCGTAGTAGCTGAAAACTGTTTCCCAGCACGGTGACATTGGTAGATAAGGCCTATGGGGAGGCGTTCGAGTAAAACCTGATAGTCACTAACCAGGAGCATGTATATTCCTTTTAAAAGCGTGTGAATTGTTATTATTTTATTAACTTTTATACTATGGTCTTAAATCTACGCGGCTACCGATAAATGTCAATTATGATGTTTAGCACAGAAAAGTTGCACAGGGTTCTCGACTACAGAGGTCTGGCTGGCTATAATGCCGCGTCAATTTTTAACGTGAGCTCATTAACGATGATCCGATGAGCCGCCATCCAAGTGATGCTGAGGTAGAATAGCAATGCAGGTTTCCGTAGAAACAACACAAGGTTTAGAGCGCCGCGCCACTATTTCTGTGCCGGCTGAAGTCATCGACAATGAAGTGAAAAAACAAGTGCAGCAGGAAGCGCGTCGTGCCCGTCTGGACGGTTTCCGCCCTGGCAAAGTTCCTGTGAGTGTTATTGAAAAGCGCTTTGGCGCGGCTATTCGTCAGGATGTTGCGGTGAAAGCCATGCAGCAGCACTATATTGAAGCCATGATGCAGGAAAAAATCAATCCGGCGGGCACTCCGAAGTTTGAGCCTAAGGTTGATGAGAAAGGTAAAGACCTCGAGTTCACCGCTATTTTTGAGGTGTACCCAGAAGTCGAACTTAAAGATCTGGAAAAAGTGGAAGTAGAAAAACCTGTTGTTGAAGTGACTGAACAGGATGTCGATAAAATGATCGACACTCTGCGTAAACAACATGCCGGCTGGAAAGAAGTGAAGCGGAAAGCTAAAAAAGAAGGCGACCGTGTAACTCTGGATTTCGTTGGCAGCATTGACGGTGAAGAATTTGAAGGCGGCAAAGCTGAAGATTTTGCACTTGAAATGGGTCAGGGTCGTATGATTCCAGGTTTTGAAGAAGGTGTTCAGGGTCTGAAAACTGGTGAAGAAAAAACCATTGAAGTCAATTTTCCGGATGACTACCATGCTGAAAACCTGAAAGGTAAAAAAGCTGAGTTCGCGCTGACTATCAAAAAGGTAGAAGAACAGGAATTACCTGAACTGACTGACGAATTTGTAGAACAGTTCGGCATCAAAGAAGGTGGTGTTCAGGCGCTGCGTGATGAAGTTCAGAAAAATATGGAACGTGAACTTAAGTCTGCAGTTAAAAACAAAGTCAAACAACAGGTAATCAAAGGCTTATTAGCCGCCAATGATGATATTGATGTACCAGCTGCTATGAAAGAGCAGGAAGTTGAAGCTTTACGCCAGCAAGCGCTGCAGCGCTTTGGTGATAATGCTCAAAACATGCCTGAGTTACCTGCAGAACTGTTTGAAGAGCAGGCTAAAGAGCGTGCTCAGATTGGTATCCTGTTAGGTGAAGTAATTCGTAGCAATGAACTTAAAGTTGATGATGAGAAAGTGAAAGAAATTATCGACATGACAGCTTCTGCTTACGAAGACCCGCAGGAAGTGATCGAGTACTACAAAACCAACGAACAGATGATGCAGCAGGTTCGCAACATGGCATTGGAAGAACAGGCAATTGAACTGATTCTTGAAAAAGCTAAAGTTAGCGACAAACCTATGCAGTTTGACGAAGTGATGAATCCTCCTCAGCAATAAGCATTTGCTCAATTTGCTGGGAATTGGTTTAATGGCTCGGGTGGGTTCACCCGAGCCATTTTTTTAAGGAGTTTTTCTTTATATGCAAAATTCGACACCAGATCCGATGGCAGCTTTAGTACCAATGGTTGTGGAGCAAACCTCCAAAGGTGAGCGCTCGTTTGACATCTACTCACGCCTGCTCAAAGAAGGCGTTATTTTCATGTGTGGACAGGTTGAAGAGCACATGGCCAACCTGATCGTGGCACAAATGCTGTTTCTGGAGTCCGAGAACCCGGAAAAAGATATTTATCTGTATATTAATTCACCAGGTGGCTCAGTCACTGCTGGTATGGCCATTTATGACACCATGCAATTTATTAAAAATGATGTGAGCACAGTCTGCATGGGGCAGGCCGCTAGCATGGGCGCGTTCCTGTTAAATGCGGGCACCAAAGGCAAGCGTTATTGTTTGCCCAACTCACGAGTTATGATTCATCAACCGCTGGGTGGTTTTCAGGGCCAGGCTTCTGACATTGAAATTCATGCACGTGAGATCCTATATATTAAAGATAAGTTGAACAGAATCCTTGCTGAGCATTCAGGGCAGGACATCGAACGGGTTGCTAAAGACACCGATCGTGACAACTTTATGAGTGCACAGGATGCGGTTGAATATGGTATCGTAGATTCAGTTCTGACCCATCGTGGTGATAAATAATTTAGTAGTGCTGGAGAGTTAAATGACAGATAAAACCAGAGGCGACAGCGATAAAGACGGTAAATCTCTTTACTGCACCTTTTGTGGCAAAAGCCAGCATGAGGTTCGTAAGTTAATCGCCGGGCCATCTGTATTCATCTGTGATGAGTGTGTAGAGCTTTGTAACGATATCCTGCGTGAGGAAATTAAAGAAATTTCTCCACAGCGGGAAGAGGATGATGTTCCTACACCGCACGATATTCGCAATCATCTGGATGAATACGTGATTGGCCAGGATCGCGCCAAACGGGTGCTATCGGTTGCGGTGTATAACCATTATAAGCGGCTGGTCAATTCAGGTATCTACGAGGACGTAGAGTTAAGTAAAAGCAATATTTTGCTGATCGGTCCTACTGGTAGTGGTAAAACGCTGTTAGCAGAAACCCTTGCTCGCTTTCTGGATGTGCCTTTTACTATGGCAGACGCAACTACACTAACCGAAGCCGGTTATGTAGGTGAAGATGTTGAAAACATTATTCAGAAGTTGCTACAAAAATGCGACTACGATCCGAAGAAAGCTGAGCGTGGCATAGTCTACATCGATGAAATAGACAAAATATCGCGTAAATCGGATAACCCGTCGATTACCCGTGATGTGTCGGGCGAAGGCGTGCAGCAAGCTTTGCTTAAGCTGATTGAGGGTACTATCGCCTCAGTTCCTCCGCAGGGTGGACGTAAGCATCCGCAGCAGGAATTTTTGCAGGTAGATACTTCGAAAATTCTGTTTGTTTGTGGCGGTGCATTCTCTGGCCTGGATAAAGTTATCGAGCAGCGTCTTGCTGTTGGCACCGGCATAGGTTTTGGTGCTCAGGTGAAGAATAAAAATGCACGCCAGGATGCTGATGTGCTGGCGCATGTAGAACCTGGGGATTTGATTAAATATGGTCTTATACCTGAGTTTATCGGGCGTCTACCGGTAGTGGCCAGCCTGACAGAGCTTGATGAAGAAGCTCTGGTGCAGATTTTACGGGAGCCGAAAAACTCACTGACGAAACAGTATTCTGCATTGTTCGCGATGGAAAATGTAGAACTGGAGTTCCGTGAGGATGCGTTGAAGGCGATAGCTGGTAAAGCTCTTGCCCGTAATACCGGTGCCCGAGGCTTACGCTCTATTGTCGAAGATATACTGCTGGGCACTATGTATGATTTGCCGTCACAGGATGATGTGACCAAAGTGGTGATTGATGAGACTGTTATTAAAGGTGAATCTGATCCTATTTTGATTTACGGTAATAACAAGAAAGATGCGCAGGCTTCTGGTGAGTAAGTAGAATTACTGAGCAGTCGTGAATAAAAAGGGCCATTTGAGGCCCTTTTTTTACGCTTGCTATTGAACTTTATCGGCCAGGCCTCATATTTAACACAGTAAAGATTAATTTGGCGCCGACATGGAGAAAACGATGACAGATAAAAGCGGCGAGCGCTTAAGCATTCCTGTGTTACCACTGCGTGATGTGGTGGTATATCCTCATATGGTTATTCCCTTATTCGTGGGTAGAGAGAAATCTATTCGCTGCCTTGATGCAGCTATGGATAAGGATAAACAGATATTTTTAGTAGCCCAGAAAGATGCCAGTGTCGATGAACCTGAAGTAGGCGATATCTACGATGTGGGTACGTTGGCCACTATCCTGCAAATGCTTAAATTGCCGGATGGCACTGTTAAGGTTTTGGTAGAGGGTAATCAACGGGCGCAGATTACGACGTATCAGGACGAAGAAGATGATTTTTTCCGTGCTGAAGTAGAACGTTTAGGTGTTGAGGCGTTAGCTGAGAAAGAAGAAGAAGTTCTGGTGCGCTCGGCAATGAATCAGTTTGAAGGTTACGTCAAGCTGAACAAAAAGATCCCACCTGAAGTGATTACTTCATTGCAGGGCATAGAAGACGCTGATCGTCTGGCTGATACCATGGCTGCGCATATGCCACTGAAACTCGGTGACAAACAAAAAGCGCTGGAAGTGATTAATGTGCGTGATCGCATTGAGTACCTGATGGCGTTGATGGAAGGCGAAATTGATATTCTCCAGGTGGAGAAGAAAATTCGTAGCCGGGTTAAGCAGCAAATGGAGAAGAGCCAGCGCGAGTATTATCTGAACGAGCAGATGAAAGCGATTCAGAAAGAGCTTGGCGAAGGTGAAGACGGAGTTGACGAATTTGAAGCTTTAGAGCAAAAAATTGAAGACGCTCAGATGCCAGAGGAAGCTCGGGACAAAACTAAAGCAGAACTGCAGAAGCTGAAGATGATGTCACCGATGTCGGCGGAAGCTACGGTAGTACGTGGTTACATTGACTGGATGACCAGTATTCCATGGACAAAACGCTCGCGGGTGAAAAAAGATTTAGCAAAAGCTGAGCAGGTATTGGATTCTGATCATTATGGTCTCGAGAAGGTCAAGGAACGCATTGTTGAATACCTTGCAGTGCAACAGCGTACCAGTAAAGTAAAAGGGCCTATTTTATGTCTGGTTGGGCCTCCTGGTGTAGGAAAGACCTCTCTGGGTCAATCAATAGCTAAGGCGACCGGGCGTAAATATGTACGCATGGCGCTGGGTGGTGTCAGAGACGAAGCTGAAATCAGAGGCCATCGCCGTACCTATATAGGTTCGATGCCTGGTAAGCTGATTCAAAAAATGGCTAAAGTCGGGGTGCGTAACCCGCTTTTCCTGCTAGATGAAATCGATAAAATTTCGTCGGACATGCGTGGCGATCCTGCATCGGCTCTGTTGGAGGTACTCGACCCAGAGCAGAATAGCAACTTCAACGACCATTACATGGAAGTTGACTATGACTTGTCTGATGTGATGTTCGTGGCCACTTCAAACAGCATGAACATTCCAGCGCCTCTGCTGGACCGTATGGAAGTTATTCGTTTGTCGGGGTATACCGAAGATGAAAAACTGAATATTGCTAAGCGACATTTGCTGGAGAAGCAAATGGAGCGCAATGGCTTACGTAAAAACGAGCTGACGATTCAGGATGACGCTATTACTGGAATCATTCGCCATTATACTCGCGAAGCCGGTGTGCGTAATCTCGAGCGGGAAATATCCAAGCTTTGTCGTAAAGCAGTGCGTAACATTCTGCTGGATAAGTCGATCAAATCAATCACCATCAGTGCTGCCGATTTGGATGACTATCTGGGTGTTCAGCGTTTTGACTTTGGTAAAGCAGAAGAGAAAAACCAGATTGGTCAGGTGACTGGACTGGCCTGGACTCAGGTGGGTGGCGAGTTACTGACTATTGAAGCCAATAACGTGCCTGGCAAGGGCAAGATGACCTTTACCGGCTCTTTAGGCGATGTCATGAAAGAGTCGATTAATACGGCCATGACAGTGGTGCGCAGTCGCTCAGAAGTACTGGGTATCGCAGAAGACTTTTATGAAAAACGCGATGTGCATGTGCATGTACCTGAGGGGGCAACTCCAAAAGATGGTCCTAGTGCTGGTATCGCCATGGTGACTGCTCTGGTGTCGTCACTTACCAGCAATCCTGTATTGTCTGATGTAGCGATGACGGGTGAAATTACACTGCGTGGTGAAGTACTGGCAATTGGTGGATTGAAAGAAAAACTGCTGGCTGCGCATCGGGGAGGGATTAAGAAAGTATTGATTCCGAAAGAAAATGAACGTGATTTGAAAGAAATCCCGGACAATATTAAGGCTGATCTGGAGATTCACCCGGTGCAATGGATAGATGATGTTTTACAGCTTGCTCTGGAGAAAAACCCGGTTACAAAGGGCTCTGGCAAGAAAAAAACGAAGAAAAACTAAGCACAACGCCGCTGTTTATCGAAAAAGTTGTTAAAAATGATGAAAAAGGCTTTTCATACGCGGCGACTGTGATAGCCTTAAGAAAGTTACTCAAACCCTTGCATAGCAAGGTACAGAGGACTTTTAGGAATCTTTAGTAAAGAATGTTTATACACTTGAACTAAAGGTATAACCTTGTTATAAACTTTTCTGGCCCATCTAATGGGTTCCATGGAACTCCATAATAACAATGTAAGGGGATGATACTGTGAACAAGTCTCAGCTTATTGACAAAATCGCAGCCGATGCTGAACTCTCAAAAGCCGCTGCAGGTCGCGCTTTGGACTCAATGATCGATGCAGTAACAGAAGCACTAAAAAGTGATGACCAGGTAGCTCTGGTTGGTTTCGGCACTTTCAGCGTTCGTGAGCGCTCAGCGCGCACTGGACGTAACCCGCAGACTGGTGAAACGATTCAGATTTCTGCAGCTAAGGTACCTTCTTTTAAAGCTGGTAAAGCGCTGAAAGACGCGGTTAATTAAGCAATAAAAAGTGTTATAGATTAGAGGCACCTGCGGGTGCCTTTAGTTTGGAGTGGTAGTTCAGTTGGTTAGAATGCCGGCCTGTCACGCCGGAGGTCGCGGGTTCAAGTCCCGTCCACTCCGCCATTTTTGTTAGCTAAAATATCACTAAGCTACGGTAATATGTTATTATCTGGCGCGGTGGCGAAGTGAAAAGCGCATCCTCACCGATGCGCTTTTTTTATAGCCGTTTTGAGTATTCACCACAGAGTGAAGCGAACTGACAAAGAGATGTGACTATGCTCGACAGGATACGTGAAGGTTCTAAAGGACCAGTAGCAAAGATAATCCTTTTTCTAATTATTCTTACCTTTGCTTTAACAGGGGTAAGTGGTTATCTGGGTGGCGGCGCCGAGGATCATGTTGCTGAAGTGAATGGCAGCAAAATCTCACGCATGGACTTTGATCGTGCGTACCAGAACGAACGCGCCCGAATGGAAGACCAGATGGGGGATTTCTTCGATACTCTGGCAGCCGATGAAAATTATATGCGCGAGTTTCGACAAGGTGTTCTTGAGCGTTTGATCGAGGAGAAGCTGGCCACTCAACTGGCGCGGGATCTCGGTTTTCGTCCAGGTCCGGACAGCATTCGCGACACTATTCGAGCTATGCCTGAATTTCAGATTGGCGGGCAATTTGATAACGACCGTTATGTGGCCCTGTTGATGAACGCTGGTTTTGAGCCGGCCGAGTTTCGTAACTACCTGGAAGGTGAGTTAGGCCGCACCATGTTAATGAGTGGTCTGGTAACCAGCGAGTTTGTTCTGCCTGACGAAATAACACAATATCAACGACTTCAGAATCAACGTCGCAGTGGCGAGTATATTCGTATTCCTGTAGATAGTTATAAAGATGATGTAGAGCTAACTGAGCAAAGCATTGAAGATTATTACTATGATAATCAGGAAAATTACGAGCGTGAAGAACGGGTACGTCTTGCTTATGTCGAGCTTGATTTTAATGAAATCATGCAGTCGATTGAGGTGAGTGAAGACGAAGCGCGTCAATATTACGAAGAAAATCCTGCACGTTTCACGCAGCCAGAACGTCGTGAAATTGCTCATATTCTGATTGAATTCGGTGATGATGAGGAAGCTGCACAGGAGCGTATTCAAAGTCTTGCTGAGCGCATCGCTGACGGCGAAGATTTTGCTGAGCTTGCCAGCACCTATTCTGACGATACTTTTAGCGGCGCTGAAGGTGGCGATCTCGGACAATTAGAGCGCGATAGCCTGGATCCGGACATTGAAGATGCTGGTTTTGCGCTTACTGAAGAAGGTCAGGTTTCTGATGTAGTTCGTTCTGATTTTGGTTTCCACCTGGTCAAGCTAACTCACTTACAGGAATCTGAGCAGGAAAGCTTTGCCGAAGCACGTGACCATATTATTGAAAACCTGCGTCATGAGCGTGCGGATACAGAGTACTTCAGACAGCAACAGGAACTGGCACGAATTAGTTTTGAAATGCCAGAAAGCCTGGAGCCTGCTGCAGAAGCGCTGGGCTTGAGCATTCAGGAAAGTGACTGGTTATCACGTCAGGGTAACGAGGAATTTAGTAGTCCAGAGTTGTTGCGCGAAGCATTCTCCGAGGATGTGACCGAGTATGAGCTGAACAGTGAATTGATAGAGCTTGAGCAACGCAGTCTGGTAGTGCGAGCGAGTGATTATGAACCTGCCACGGTAATGCCTCTGGCGGAAGTCCGAGATAGTATCGTGGAGACTCTGACTTTGCGAAAAGCTCAGGAAGAGGCGACTCGCTTTGCCAACCAGTTGCTGGAACAGTATCGGGCGGGAGAGATGCCAGCTGCGCTGAGCATGACTGAGTTTGAAAATCTGGCACGGGGTAATGCTGAATTACCTTCTGATATGCAGCGCACTCTGTTCCGCTTGCCGCCTCCTCAGGAAGGAGAAGTATCTGCGGATGTGGTGCAAATGCGCAACGGTGACGTAGCTATTGTAGCTGTTACTTCAGTTGAAGATGGTGAAGTGACTGAGCAGGGAAGGGATCAACTTCGCCAGCAACTGCAAAATCAGGCCGTACAAAGAGTTTATCAGGCTTTGGTAGATGGGTTGAAAGAACAAGCCAGTATTTCGCGTAACCTATAACCACAATTAGCTGGAAATAAAAAGCCGTAACCTGACCTGGGTTACGGCTTTTTTGTGTCTGGGTTTCGCTATCTGGCTTTCTATATTTGAGTGCTATTCGGCTGAGTACTAATCGGCCGGATAAAGAGGCGGTAGTTTAGCATCATCAGATTGTCGTTTGGACTGGTGATGCAGGCGTTGGATACTTTGCCATAACTTATCTCCTTGCTCCCAATTCAGCTCACGGCCGTTGTATAAGCATTGTTGCAGTATATGTATCTGGTGGTTTAATTCGGTATCCTGCAGTTGCCTGGCGAGACTATCCAGGTTGTTTAACTGGTTCTCTGGATGGCGACTGTTAGCCCAGTTGAGCAAGGCCTTACGTGCATCCCGGGCGTTGTTTTGTTTACACGCAAGTTTTAAGCGTTGCAAAGGTTTGCGACTGGGAGCCGGGACCTGACCGGAGCCTGCTTTCTCAGGTTTTGCTGCAGCAGATGTGCGCTGGCGCAGGTATAACCAGATGCAGCAAAGTAGTGTAATAAACCACAATGCGGCAAACAGGCTAGCTGCTGGACTCCACCAGTGCTGTGGCTGGTTAGCCGGGGTAGTATTCGTAGGTTGCTCTTCCTGGTCCAGGGGGGCAGCGTCACTACTGAATGTTTCTATATCCATAGCGCGAGGCGAGGGCACACCACCTGGTGGTGCAACGACTTCAACCTGACGTTCCGGGATACGCGCGGTTTCCTGCTCACCAGTTTCTGTATTCCACCAGTTCACCTCAATGGCGGGTAAGGTGAAGTTACCTTCTTCTGTGGCAATAATAGCTCCCCGAAAGCTCGCCTGAGCTATTCTCTCGCCCTGGGCGCTATAGCTTTCACGTTCGGTGCGTTCAGGGTAGTAACGTAGCTGAGCTGGATAGTCAGGCGATATATCTGGTAACTGTTCATCATGCACGCCCTGTGCAGTAATGGTAATGCGACGGGTGACCGGTTCTCCCAGAGTTAATTGCTTATCTTCTTCCCATTCGTCTTCTATAGCTACTTGCCGGCTGGGTAGCCAGCGGCCTTCATAACCGCTTGGCTGTGGTGCTACTTCCAATTCTATATCTGGTGCCAGAACAGTGACACTTTGTGGACGGCTGAACCCGGTAAAAGAACGCGGTTGTTGCTCTCTGACCTGACCGTCAAAACGACTTCCTTCAAGTACAAAGGAGCCACTGCGGCGGGGTGTCACAATGTAATTGCGGGTAATCACCCGGTAACGTTGGCCATCAATAATCTGCTGGCTTTCCTGATCCTGTCCCACTTGCTGAATATCTGAATTGTCGAGAGATGGGGGGCTGATACTGCCGCTTTCTAATTGATGTGCAATGTGCAGGCTAACCTTGTAGCGAATCTGCTGTTGAATATAAGGAGATGCAGTATCGACCTCGGCCGTCAGAAAAACTGGGCCCCGGCTACCAGTGTCTGCAGCCGACGGTTCTATCACTTCAATTTCAATAGCTTGCGTTCTATTGCCCTCAATTTCAAAGGAGGGGATCTGATAAGTACCGCTTTGTCGAGCGACCAGCGTAACTTGCCAGCGAGTCTGTCGACTCATTTGTCCTTGTATCAGACGAGTAGAGCGGTCAACCGAAGTTGCGCCAACTACAAAGTCCTGCATTAACGGAGCAGAGCGAAAGGCGGACTGAGGTAAGTCATCGTTAGCAGCGATAGTCAGCGTAAAAGACTCGTTCACAATGACCGGGTTTTTATCCACACTCGCGGTCACATTAATGGCCTGAGCCTGGCTCGGAAATGCCAGGCCGTAAAGGCTGAATGTCAGGAGTAATGTTAGTATTCTTACCACTGTTGCCGTGCTCCTCTAGGGGGTTGTTCTGTCTGGCGACGTTGGGCCTCGATGCGCATACGATTGCGCAACAGCGTGGCCGGATCATCAGGTATGCGACGCAATAATTGCTCAAGTTCCTCACGTTCTTCGTCTGATAAGTCATCTTCATCCGCTAGCTGAGCCTGAGCTTGCTGTAACTCTTCTTCGCTCATGCCTGGGTCATCATCAGAGGGTGCCGGTTCAGCCTGTTCTTCTTCATCGTTACCCGGCTCCGCTTCTTCTGTTGCATTTTCATCGGTATCGGCTTGCGCATCCTGTTGAGCATCGTGCTGATTATCACCCTGTTGTTCCTGCTCCTGGTTTTCCGCTTCACTGGGATCTGATTCTGCGTCGTCTTCGCCTTCACCTTCTGAGGGAGGTTGTTGTTCTTTCAGTTCATCAACTAACTGTTTGTTCTCTTCGGCTTGTTGCCAGCCAGGGCGACGTTGTAAGGCCTGGTCATAGGCGTCGCTGGCTTGTTCTAAGTCTCCGAGTTGGGCGTAGCTGTTCCCCCGGTTGTACCAGGCTTCGGCACTGTCGTCCCTGGAGAACTCCTGTATTGCAGTCTCGTATTCGCCAGCACGATAAAAAGCATTACCACGTCGCAAAGGGTCCTGGTAAAGTTCGGCAGCAGGTTCGTACTGGCCTTGTTCGTACAGAGCCTGGGCCCGTTGCTGCGTGTTTTGCAGCGAACGCATAACCGGATTTTCTGCTGCCTTGAGCGGGGGCGGTAGTAATAATAGCAAAGGTAACACTGACCAGAGTACCCCGCGGCGGCTAACGATAAGGGCCAGCGGCAATAGTAATAACGCCAGGTATGGGCCCAGATCCCGCCATTGGTGGCTATCTGCCGTGGACTCCTGGTCGCTGAGCTGTTCGTGGGCAGGTCCTTGCTCTAGCAGCCTCTGGATATCTCTGTTGTCAGCGCTTAAGCGGCTGTAGCGACCCCCTGTCTGGCGGGTGACACGGCTAAAGTAATCTGGATTTAGCTGAGCCATGACGATACGGCCCTGATTATCACGCAACATGTCACCACTTTGCAGGCGAATGGGGGCACCTTCACTTTGTCCTGCTGTTAACGCTGAAAGGCGATGTTGGTTGTTAGCGAAGAACTGATTGAGCTCCTGCATGTCATCACGGCTCATACCTGCAGATAACCAGTAAATTTCACCTTGCTGAATACCGCTGTCTTTAAGCAAACGATCGGCTTCCTGCATGGCTAACAAAGGGTAATTACCAGCGACCGGCATGATCTCGGGAGATAACCCAGGTAGCAGTGTGAGAATGTTGTTCACATCAGGAGTCAGCGGCGATATGGTAAACGCGTCACCAGCATAAGCAACAAGCCCAACCTGAGCCGCCTCAATGTTTTCCAGTAAGTCTATTGCTTTGTATTTCAGGCGTGTCAGCCGGTCGGGAGAAACGTCTGATGCGCGAGTAGATAAACTCATATCCATCACAATGACGACGCCTCTGTCGGTTTGCTGCAGTGGTACCAGGGTTTTTTCCCAGGTAGGGCCGGCGAGAGCAACCGAGGCTATAATCCATGCACTGCACACAAGAATAATAGGGCTACGGGATTTCTGCTCAGCTGGCTGCTTAACCAGTTGAGTTAATAAATGTGGGGCAATGAATTTCTGCCAACCGCTGTTATTACGCAGGTAACGGGATAACCAGGGTAGTAACAAAACGAGTACGACTATCGCCAGCAACCACAGCGGCCGTAAAAAATGAAAGTCGCTAAACACGTCGCCCTCCTGAAAGTACAGTCATACTGCATAAATGCAGTAATGCCAGGACAAAAGCTAAGGCCAGCGGCCAGTGAAATAAAGCTTTGCGCGGTCGCATTGAGTTTTCTTCGTCCTGAATCGGTTCTATTTGATCAATAAGACGATAGATTTGTTCCATCTCGGCACTGTTCCTGGCCCGGAAATACTGACCTCCACTGGCTTCGGCAATTTGATTAAGAAATACTTCATCCAAATCAGCACTGGGGTTGATACGGCGTTCGCCGAAAATACCCCTTACCACCATTTCTTCTGATCCTATACCTATGGTGTGAATTTTAACATCATGACTGGAGGCAAGATGAAGTGCTTCTTCGGCGTTAATGACGCCCGTATTTATCATGCCATCAGTTAACATGAGAACCACCTGTTCTTCTGATTCGCGCTCGGTAAAGTAACGAATACTAAGTCCTATAGCGTCGCCTAAAGCGGTACGTTGCCCTGCCAGACCAATTTGTGCTTCACGAGCGAGCTGGGCTACGGTATTTAAGTCACGGGTAATAGGTGCATATACATAGGCGCTATCAGCGTAAACAATAAGGCCGACCCGGTCTCCTTTTCTGCGTTCAATGAAGTCTGCCAGAATATGATGTGCCGCTTCCAGGCGCGTCGCTTGTCTGCCATTGAGGGTCATATCATCGGCCTGCATGCTGGCTGACAGATCCAGCGCTATCATGATTTCGCGGCGTTCTTCCTGCAGCGTCACCGGCTCGCCGACCCATTGTGGTTGAGCCAGTGCACTGAGCAGTGCCAGCCAGGTCAGAACAGGCAGTAACCATAAGCGCACTGATCCCGGTAGTTGGTGGTTTGAAGCCTGTATCAGGCGAGCGGCATTAGGCAGTGGTAAAGGGGTGCGTTGCTTACTGGCTACGGGAGTAAGATGACGTACCAGCCAGGGCAAAGGGAAAAGCAATAAAATCCACCACCAGGCAAATTCAAACACCTTTTGCCTCCTTAGGATGACCTGGGGGCAACGCATAACGTACCCACTCTTTCATTATGCTGCGGTAAGCCTCGATCTCCTGATTTTGTTGCGGCCGGTACAGAGCGTCCTGCCAGCCTTCCAGTTGCGCACTGAAGGCAGCCTGACGTTTAGCTGGCATTTGCTGAACCATAAATTCGAACCAGGCACGGCCTTGTAAAGGAGCTATTTGCTGACGTGGAAAATAAGCTAAAGCAGCGCGTTTGGTTAATAAATTAAGTTCACTTAAGCTGTTGCCGCTATGATTTATCTGTACTAAAGCTGCCCGTTTTGCGCGCAGCCGAAGGTAGCGCTTTGTCCAATAGTAAGCAATAAATATAATTGTGCTCAGGAACAGTAAAATGAGCGCCCACCAACCCCACGCAAGCGGCCACCAGCTAACCTCGGAAGCTTCTACAATATCGTGTAATGGTAGCTGCATCGACTTCATCGGCCAATCTCCTGCCACTGCAATGGAAGAGGGGTAGCTGAACTTAAAGTGAATACGGGTATCCTGGCCTGATTTAACAGCTGCAAGCGTTGGTTATACCATTGACTGGCCTTTTTAGCATATGCGTCATTAGTACTTTTTAAACCTAACCAGAACTCACGTTCAAAGTCGCCGTCCCGGGCGCTGACCTGAACCGGGGAGCTGGCTGGCAATTGCTGTTCCATGGGGTCCTGTAATAAAATAGCCTGTACCTTGTTATGGATACTTAATGCCCTCAGGGTTTCGACAGATCGGGTATTAAGTTCATGAAAATCACTCAGCAAATAAACTTCAGCACCGGTTTTAACCAGTTTTTGCAAACGCTGCAGGTTGTCATTTAAAGTCTGTGTAACAGGTTGACTGGAGAAATTCAGAGCCTGTTGATGTGATTCAACCAGACTATGAATGAAACGAAGAACACCTTTATCACGGCTTAAGGGTTTTACTTCCTGATGTTTATCATCGTTAAATATAAGCCCGCCGACACGGTCACCCCGGTAAGCAGATTGCCAGGCAATAGCGGCTGCCACGTGGGCCGCCTGCACTGATTTAAACAGCAGGCTGGAACCAAAAAGCATAGAATGACTAAAGTCAGTCATAATAAATACCGGGCGTTCTTTTTCCTCACGGAAAAGCTTCGTATGAGTTTTTCCGGTGCGAGCCGTAACGCGCCAGTCAATAGCACGAATATCATCACCATTCTGATAGTGACGTACTTCGTCAAACTCCATGCCCCGGCCTTTAAATCGACTCAGTGAAGCGCCTCCGCGACC
Source organism: Aliidiomarina minuta (assembly GCF_003987145.1). Lineage (NCBI taxonomy): Bacteria > Pseudomonadati > Pseudomonadota > Gammaproteobacteria > Alteromonadales > Idiomarinaceae > Aliidiomarina > Aliidiomarina minuta. The sequence continues at coordinate 81,740 of NZ_PIPL01000001.1, forward strand.
ACGGGCGGGAACCTTGCTTTTGCGGGTTCCTTGCATAGTGCGGTAACGTCTGTAGTTGAGCAACTCGGGCAAAGCTAATGTTGCTCCCTGGCTATGCATGATGCTTAGCCAGTCAGAAATACTCTGTTGCCGGGTGAATAGAGCTTTATTCATAGTTTAAGGCGCAGGAACCAGGTTGAGAATTTTGTCCAATACCTGATTAGCACTGACACCATCGGCTTCAGCCTGATAACTTAAAATAAGTCGGTGACGTAGTACGTTATAAGCGACGGCGGTTACATCATCAGGAGTAACAAAGTCACGGCCTAATAACCAGGCCCGGGCCCGGGCGCAGCGCTCCAGGGCAATAGAAGCGCGAGGGCTGACACCGTATTCTATCCAGCTGGCTAAAGTCTCGTCATAGGCAGCTGGCTGGCGGGTAGCTATTACCAGTTGCACGATATAATTTTCCACCGCAGGCTCTATATGCAGGCTCATGGTCGCCTGACGAGCGGCAAAAATGGCTTTTTGACTAAGAGGTTCTGGCATATCGCTTTCCCCCCTTATGCTTTCGTTGCGCGTTAATTGCAGTATACGTCGCTCAGTAGCTGCATCCGGATAATCCAGCACCAGATGAAGCAGAAAGCGATCCAGCTGAGCTTCAGGCAAAGGGTAGGTACCTTCCTGTTCAATAGGGTTCTGTGTCGCCATAACGGTGAATAGCGGCGGCAGTGCGTAGGTCTTTTTGCCCACCGTTATCTGTCGTTCCGCCATAGCCTCAAGTAACGCTGATTGTACTTTAGCCGGTGCCCGGTTAATTTCGTCCGCCAGTATTAAGTTATGAAATAGCGGACCTGGCTGAAATTTGAAGTCGCCGGTTTCGGGGCGATAAATATCAGTACCGGTTAGATCCGCAGGTAATAAGTCCGGAGTAAACTGGATGCGATGAAAGTTTGCTTCAATACCTTTTGCTAAAGCGTTGATGGCGCGTGTTTTAGCCAGACCTGGAGGACCTTCAACTAATAAGTGCCCATCCGCCAGTATGGCTATTAATAAATGCTCGGTTAATTCAGGCTGACCAATGACCTGACTATTTAAAAAATCGCGCAATTTGCGGAAGGCGTGCACTGCCATGCTATATCCTTATTTATTGTCGTAGTCGGTTTCTTTATCTTCTTGGAATGACTAGTCTTAAAGAAAATTCAGTCACTCTGATACCTGTTTACGCAGTTAGTTCGCGTTATAAGGCCAGTGTACAGAAAATCAATGGTTTAAATCTGTTAAATTTACAGTTAGAATCAGGTAATTTTTCGTGGTCTGACCAGTAACCGTAAAAGGGGAGTTCTATGTCAGCTTCAGCACAGTCTTTAGTTACCGCCAAAGGTGATCGTATTGCCATAGTGGCGGGTTTACGTACGCCTTTCGCTAAACAAGCTACCTATTTTCACGGTGTACCCGCACTGGATATGGGCAAAATGGTGGTTCAGGAACTTATCTCACGAACCGATCTGGATGCCGAGCTGGTACAGCAACTGGTGTTTGGTCAGGTTGTGCAAATGCCTTCAGCGCCAAATATTGCCCGGGAAATTGTATTAGGCACCACATTGCCAGTAAGCACTGACGCTTACAGTGTAAGCCGGGCCTGCGCAACCAGCTTTCAATCCGCAGCCAACATTGCCGAATCAATGCTGGCAGGTAATATTTCGGTTGGTATAGCTGGGGGGTCTGATTCTTCCTCGGTATTACCGATAGGGGTTTCCCGTAAGCTGGCTTTGGCTTTGGTTGATTTGAATAAAGCCCGTAGTACCGGGGCAAAGCTGAAAATACTTAAGCGTCTGGGTTTAAAAGATCTGATGCCGGTCCCACCAGCTATTGCTGAATATTCTACTGGACTTACCATGGGCGAGACTGCCGAGCAGATGGCAAAAAGTCATAATATAAGTCGCGAAGATCAGGATAAGCTGGCGCATCGTTCCCACAATATGGCGCATCAGGCCTGGGAAGATGGCAAGTTAGCACATGAAGTGATGGCTGCGCACGTAGCACCTTATGATGATTTCCTGGAGCGCGATAACAATATCCGCAGCGATTCGAAAGTGGAAGGTTACGCCAAACTGCGCCCTGCATTTGACCGTAAACACGGCTCAGTAACAGCGGCTAACTCGACGCCATTAACGGACGGCGCTGCGGCGGTACTGATGATGACGGAGAGCCGGGCAAAAGAACTGGGGTATAAACCTTTAGGTTATATCCGCAGTTACGCTTTTACGGCTATCGACGTATGGCAGGACATGCTGATGGGTCCTTCGTATGCAACGCCTGTCGCACTGGAACGAGCGGGTATGCAACTGGGTGATTTGGATCTGATTGAAATGCACGAAGCTTTCGCTGCTCAGACTCTGGCTAATGTGAAAATGTTTGCCAGCCAGAAGTTTGCACAGGAAAAACTGAATCGTAGCCAGGCAATTGGCGAAATTGATATGGATAAGTTTAACGTGATGGGTGGTTCTATTGCCTATGGTCATCCTTTTGCCGCTACTGGTGCGCGAATGATCACACAGACACTTAATGAATTGCAGCGTCGCGGTGGTGGGGTAGGTTTAACCACCGCCTGTGCGGCGGGTGGACTGGGTTCCGCAATGATACTGGAGACTGAATAATGAGTGAGCAAAAAGCATTTACCTTAGAAAAGCGTGACGACGGCATCGCTATTATTACTATTGATGTGCCGGGTGAAAGCATGAACACCCTGAAATCCAGTTTTGCTGATGAAGTGACTGATTTACTGGATGATATTGAAAATGATAGCAGTATTAAGGGCATCGTATTTGTCAGTGGTAAAGCTACCTCTTTTATAGCTGGTGCTGACATTCGCATGATCGCGGATTGTAGCTCGGCGGCTGACGCAGAAAGTCTGGCGCGGCAGGGACAGGCGTTATTTGACCGTGTAGAAGAACAGAAAGTACCAGTGATTGCCGCTGTGCATGGTGCCTGCCTGGGCGGAGGCCTGGAGTTAGCGCTGGCTTGTCATGGTCGGGTTATTAGTGATTCAGATAAAACCGTAATGGGATTGCCTGAAGTGCAGCTGGGTCTTTTACCTGGTTCTGGTGGTACTCAGCGTCTGCCTCGTAAGGTCGGTATTCAGCAGGGCCTGACCATGATGCTGACCGGTAAACAACTGCGTCCTAAACAAGCAAAAAAATATGGCTTAGCCAATGATGTGGTACCGCAAAGTATTTTACTGGAAGCGGCTATTGAGCTGGCAAAAAAAGGCAAACCTAAGCCTTCAAAGCCAAATCATGGCCTGGTGCAAAAAATTCTTGAAGGGCCTTTAAGTTCAGTGCTTTATAAAAAAGCGCGGGAACAGGCACAGAAAAAAGCACAGGGTAATTATCCGGCTATTGATCGCATCATAGACACTGTGTCTCATGGTATCAGCAAAGGCATGAAAGCGGGTCTTGAGCTGGAAGCCAAAAACTTCGGCGAGCTGGCGATGACGCCGGAATCGAATCAGTTGCGCAATATTTTCTTTGCTACCACTGAAATGAAAAAAGAAACCGGTGCTGATGGGGTTAAGCCAGACAAAGTTAAAAAAGCAGCGGTGTTAGGCGGCGGTCTTATGGGTGGCGGTATTGCCCATGTCAGCATTAACAAGGCGAAAGTGCCGGTACGCCTGAAAGATATTAATCAGGAAGGCATCAAGAATGCTTTGCATTATCATCATAGTCTGTTGAAACCCAAAGTTAAGCGCAAAATCATGCGCCAGGCAGAGCTTGAAAAACAAATGCTGATGCTGAGTACTACGACCGATTACAGTGGTTTTAAAGACGTCGATATCGTTAATGAAGCGGTATTTGAAGATCTGGATCTGAAGCAGAAAATGGTTTCAGATATTGAACAGAATGCCCAGAAAAGCACAATTTTCGCGACTAATACGTCTTCGTTGCCGATCACTAAAATCGCGGCTAAAGCAGAGCGTCCGGAGCTGGTCATCGGGCTGCACTATTTCTCCCCGGTCGAGAAAATGCCATTGGCAGAGATTATCACCCACCCTGGAACGTCGGATAAAACCATAGCGACGACAGTTGCTTTTGCTCGTGCCCAGGGTAAAACACCGATTGTGGTGCGTGACGGTGCTGGTTTTTATGTGAATCGTATTCTGGCTCCTTATATGAACGAAGCGGCACGTCTGTTACTGGACGGGGAGCCGATTGAGCATATTGATAAAGCGCTGGTTAAATTTGGTTTCCCGGTTGGGCCTATCACTTTGCTGGATGAGGTAGGTATTGATGTAGGTGCCAAAGTGGCTCCTATACTGGTAGATGCTTTGGGCGAACGTTTTGAGTCGCCGACAGCTTTTGACAAATTGCTGGACGACGGCCGTAAAGGTCGTAAAACTAAAAAAGGTTTTTATAAATACGAAGGCGGGAAAAAAGGCAAAGAAGTGGATAGCAGCGTTTATAAGATTCTTGACGTTTCCCCTTCGCAGCAGCTTGACCGTGAGCAGATAGTTGAGCGCACTATCTACCCGATGCTGAATGAAGCCGCCTGGTGTCTGCAGGACGATATTATCAATTCGCCACGGGATGGTGATATTGGTGCTATTTATGGGATAGGTTTCCCTCCTTTCCTGGGTGGGCCTTTCCGTTACATGGACAGTCTGGGCATAAAGCAGGTCGTGGAGAAGTTGCAGGCACTGGAAAAAGAACAGGGCGCTCGTTATGCACCTTGCGACCTGTTAGTGCAAATGGCTAAGGACAATACCCGCTTTTATTCTTAATGGGTGACTACTGATGTGAACGGCTTGTTGCTTTTAGCAAGCCGTTTATAGCGAAAGGCGCAATGTGCCGGCTCGCTGTATTCTGTATAATGGCTTTAGCGTTGCCCAAATCAGACAACAGGAGTGGTTATGATAGTACTACCCGTAGTCAGTATCCTTTCAGCCCTGTACTTTTATATACAGGCACTGAAAAACGCGATGCATCCGAAACGCTGGGGATTCTTAGGTTTGTGCCTGGGGCCTCTTGTGTGGCCTTTTTTCTCCACACATAAGCGTATGCACGAGTTGCGTCATAAAGTAGCTCAGGCGTGTTGTTTTAAGGCTTAATTCAGTCGTCTTCCGGGGTATCTTCAGTCTCCTTTATGGGTTCACAGGTTAAGAACATACTGGATGCACTTTGTAGCATGCGCTCTACTGCGAACTGAACCAGTTGCTGCAGGCTAATGCGGCTTACTTCTGCTGCCAGCTTATCAGCTAAATCAAAGTTATAGTCTTCAATGCCAATGCTTGTCCATAACCTCTGGGCGCGTATTCTCAGACTTGGATCTTTATCTTCCAGGTGGGTTAACACGCTTTGTTTAGCATCTTCCCAACTGTCATTATCTAATGTCGGTAGCTGTTCACAAAATTGCTGTATAAACTGGTCAATCGCCGACTCCATAGTCGCTAGTTCAGCATGTGGCGACTGCACGTAAAAGAGCAGACCAGGCCTTCCATTCATCGGTACATAGCTTGAGCCCACCATATACCCCAGCTGTTGCTCAGTGCGTAGCTGAGAGAAGAATCCTGGTGACACCAGGTGATTGAGTAACAGAAAGCTGGCTTTTTCTACCACAGATTGCGATTGGCCCTGACAAAATAAGGCGACCGCTTTGTCGGGGTGGGGCAGGTAGCTATAATTCAGTTCACGTTTACCGGGCTCCAATAAGCGGACTTCGCGCAACGGGCCTTGAGCGGGTTGACGCTTTAAACGTAATTTCTGGGTCACCAGACTGGTTAGGTGGCGGGCGGTTTCAACTGGCCAATCGCCGTGAATCAGCATACGTACATTCATATCTGAAAATAAAATGGGCAGCTGTTGACGGAAAAAGTCTTCCGTAATTTCAGGCATGGCAGATGCCAGCCCTTGTGCTGTGAAACAGCCTCTTTGCAGCTCCTGATTGAGGATAGTGAACAAATGATTTATTGGTTTATGTCGATTTACCGCCAGCCAGTTGTGATACAGGCTATGCTGAATAGCGTTGAAGTGCTGTTCGGCAAATTCGAAATTGGTTAACTCGCTAAGTATGCGTGATAACAACGCGGGTTGCTGCTCAGAGAAACCACTTAAATGAATACTGATACCGGACTGTTGTGGATAGAGGTTAAAGTTAATGCCGGCAATTTCGGCGTCGTAACAACGTTCATTCAGTTTGTCCAGAACCAGTTCACACCATAACCGGCTGCAGGCAAAAGCACTGCGTCTGACGGTTGCGTGAGGCAGACTTAATGACAGGTAAAGGTGCCCTTTCGGAACCCTGAATTGGGCATCCTGAAGATGCCATGCCTGTAATGACGCGACACTGGGCACTAAAGCTGGTTTATGGCGAACCGGTTCACGCAGGGGCAACGGGTTCTGGCGCTCAGGAATAAAGGGGTTTGCTGGTGGTAACCGAAGATTGCTGTTTTCGAGCGGGCTTGCATAATAGGCCAGTTTCTCTTCATCGATGTCATGAATGCTGTACGCAGTTTCATATAGTTCAGTGGTCTGGTTGACCGGTAAAGATTGATGAATGAGAGTAACTCGCGCCTTCTCTGGTTGCATGACCTGTAGCAATTCATGTGCTTTATCAATGTTCAGGTTGCGCATCAGGTAATCGCCGGTAATGCTGTGCTCTGGCTCATAATGCAGCATATTGATAGCTAGCTGAGACGCTAGATCTAAGGTTCGGATACCTTCCTGAAAACGAAACGCGAGGCCTATCATCTGCTGGCGCTCGGCATAATAATGCTTTTTTAATCCATGCTCTTTAACCAGAGCTATACCATTAAAAATAAGGCATATTACTTCATCGATCTGCTCAAGGCCGTTTTCTGTTAGCTGAATATTGAAGTTAAAGTCTTTAAAATTACTACCACTCACGCCACCGCCAGCTGACAGGGCAGTGGCCCAACCTCGTTGTCTCAATTCGGCACAGATGCTTCCCTGGCCTTCATAACCAAGAATATGGGCAAGGAAGCTGGTGGTCTTGTAGGGGTAATCGTCATTAATACTGGGAAATGGGAAAGAGAGTATTAAACGACAAGCTTGTTTTAAAGGTCGGACATGAATGCGTACACCGAGTTGTTGCTCGGTGTATAAAGGAACCTGCGGATAGTTAAGTTCTGCACCCCCTTCAGGAATAACAGAAAACCACTCTGTAGCTAATTGCTGTAACTCCGATAATGACTGAGGTCCGGCAAGAACAAGGCTTAGATGTTCAGCCTTATACCAGTCGCTAAAGAACTGTCGCAGCCTTTGCGCGGTAGTTTGCTGATCGCTATCGGCCAGAGTGTGTGCATTACCCACTGAAAATTTGGTAAACGGGTGTTCCGGGTTAGCGGTTTCTTTATGAACCTGATAAAGGCGGCGAAGCTCATCGGTCAGCTTCATTCGGTATTCAGACTCAACGGCCTGCAATTCTTTATCTATCCATTTCTGCTCGAATAGGGGGGCGATGAAAAACTGACTGAATCGGTCCAGGGCGGCAGAAAAATACTCAGGTTGGATATCAAAATAAAAACTGGTGTGCTCGGTGCCTGTCCAGGCATTGTGATGACCACCATGCTGACTAATAAAGTCGCCGTAATCAGATGGTTGTGGATATTTAGCGGTGCCCATAAAGAGCATATGCTCGAGAAAGTGAGCAAGTCCCTGCATTTCTTCAGGATCCTGAAAGTGGCCGGCATTGACACCGACTGCTGCTGCGCTATGAATGGCTTGTTCGTCATGCACTAAAATAACCCGGAGGCCGTTATCCAGCGTCAGGTACTTATAATCACGGTGATCATAAGGACTTTTTTCAGGGCGAAAATGGTCATCTGAAACGGCTGTGCCGGACATAAAAATCCTTACTTTTGAATGGAGGAATGATCATTCGGTTATAGCAGGATAAACATTAAAAACACAGCTTTAGCAGAGGGTTAGACCCTCTGCAGAGGATTGCTTATTCTGTCAGGGGCACGTCAAACTGTTCATGTTTGTCGAAGTCACCAGAGATACCTGTGAGTAAATCATTGTCGAATTGGACGGATAATTCACGGGTAACTATGTCACCCCGGCCTGGCTTAAGGCGGTACATATAAATCCAGGTATCGTCGCGGAAGCTGTCTTGCAGAACCGGACTGCCCAACACAAACTGAACCTGCTCACGAGTCATACCGACGCGCAGGTTGTCGACGTCGCGTTGCTCAATAAAGTTACCCTGTGGAATATTTATTTTATATACCCAGGGGTCAATTACTGCACAGGCAGAGATACCTAAAATAATAATACTTAAAATAACTGCTTTCATGTTTTACCACTTCATTAGACGCTTATAAGGATGATAACGAAAGCGAAAGAGCATTACTACCGCACTTCGAAGATATGTCCATACACCCGCTGATTGACTACTCGCAGTCTTAAAAGTTCTCGATCAATTACATTAACTGGCCAATAATTCCTGTGCGTTCGCCATCGCCTTCTCAGAAATCTGGTCTCCGCCTAGCAGGCGCGCTAGTTCAATGACCCGTTCGTCGCCCTGAACAGCGAGCATAGTGGTCTCTGTAGAGTCTTTAGAGTGAATTTTCTGTACACACATTTGCTGGTTTGCTTTTGCGGCTACCTGAGGTAAATGCGTTACGCAAATAACCTGGGTAGATTGACCTAAAGTACGTAATAAATTACCCACGGTCGCAGCAGTAGGACCACTGACTCCGACATCAACTTCGTCGAACATGAGGGTAGGTGTGCTTGACTGGTTCGCGGTAATTACCTGGATGGCGAGACTGATACGCGATAACTCACCTCCAGAGGCTACTTTATTTAGTGGCTGCAACGGCTGGCCAGGGTTGGTGCTGACCAGAAAGTTAATCTGTTCCATGCCCAATGCGCTGGCATGTTTGTTATCAGTATTCAGTTCCACTTTAAATTGCGCCGCTTTCATATTCAGGCCGTGCATGCTCTGACTGATACGTTTACCCAGGTCAGTTGCCGCTTTTTGCCGACTACGGGTTAGTTTTTCTGCAGTGTTCTGGAAAGCATGGGCTGCCTGTTCCAGCTCTTTATCTAAACTTTCAGCACGGGCGTTGCTATCGCTTATCTGTTGTAACTCCTGCTCCAGACTGGCTTGTAATTCTGGTAATTGTTGCGGTGCAATCTGATGTTTTTTCGCCAGTTGCATCGCTGTGGTCATGCGCCGTTCCAGCTCAGCCAGTTCTTCCGGATCAATATCAATAGCATCCTGATAATGGCGTAATTCACGCACGGCTTCTTCAACCTGCACACCGGCTTCGCTCAGCAGATTAACAATAGGCTCAAGTTGACTATCCACTGACTGCTGTTGGGCCAGTCGCTCGATAACAGTTTGCAGCAAGGAAAAAGCGTTGTTATGTTCGCCATCGTACAAAGAACTTAAGCTGAATGCGGCTTCATCACGCAAGGTACTGGCATGGGCCAGGCGACGATGATCGCTCTCTATTTGAGTAAATTCATCGGGTTGTAGTGCAAACTCTTGCAGTTCTCCAACCTGGTAGTTGAGTAACTGGCGACGTGACTGCAACTGTTCACGCTGTTCGTTTAGTTGCTTCTGTTCACGGCGCAGCAGCTGCCACTGTTGCCATTTGTCGCGGGTATCCTGAAGTAACTCATGATGCTGTGCATAACCATCAACTAACTTTAACTGGTGGTCATTGTGAGTAAGTAACTGGTGTTCGTGCTGACCATGAATGTTAACCAGTAGCTGGCCAAGAGCTTTGAGCAAATTCATCGGCACAGGCGCACCATTGATGTAGCCTTTGGAGCGTCCTTCTGCTGTGAGTGTCCGGCGCAGGATGCAGTCTTCATCGACGTCCAGCTCATGTTCGGTGAGCCAGCGTATAGCGGTCGTATTCGCATGAATATCAAAAACGGCTGTAATCTCAGCTTTATCGGCACCGGGACGAACCATTGCCGCTTCAGCTCTTGCGCCCAGACACAGACCTAAAGCATCCAGCGCTATTGATTTACCGGCACCGGTTTCACCGGTAATAGCTGTCATTCCTGCTTTTAATTCGATATTCAGATCTTTAACAATAGCGAACTGGCGAACATGAAGTTGCGTTAACATAGCAAAGACTCCGTTACTGAGTATTTATACAGTAACTATATACAGTGTTTATACAGTAGTGCAACTTTTTTTAAGGTAGTTAGCAAATTACTTATTAAAACAGGCGGCTTCCCCATTTTAGTTTGTTGCGCAATACGTGGTAATAGTTGTAATTCTGTGGATGTATCAGGCGTAACTGGCGCGGGTGTTTTTGAATCAGAATATCGTCACCGGGAGCCACAGCCAGAGTGACATGACCATCGCAGCTGATGTGCAGTGGGTCATTATTGGAAGCAATGCGGATTCGGATAGAACTATTACCATCGACAACAATTGGACGGCTGCTCAGGGTATGGGGAAACATAGGTACCAGCGTCATAGCATCCATATGCGGATTCAGAATAGGACCGCCTGCTGAAAGAGAGTATGCTGTGGACCCCGTTGGGGTGGCAATAATCAAGCCGTCAGAACGCTGGCTGAACATAAACTCTTCGTCTACGTACACCTCGAATTCGATCATATGAGCGACTTTATCTGAATGCAGCACGACTTCATTAATTGCATTATTGCGACTGGTTTCTTTACCGTTTCTGGCCACGGAAGCGGATAACAGATAACGAAACTCGGTTTTGTAGTGACCTTCAATAACTTCCAGTAGTGGCCCTACCGCATCATCAGGGTCCAGATCGGTCAGAAATCCAAGATTGCCACGGTTAACTCCGATTACCCCTACCTCGTAGCGGCTCAGAATACGTGCGGCTCCGAGCATATTGCCGTCGCCTCCCACTACGACAGCCAAATCGGCCTGCTCACCAATTTCCTCAATGGTGCACACTATGGCATCTTCGGGCGTATTGAGTTGCAGGTAACTGTTTTTTTCAAGTAGTAGGCGATGACCTGAACCACTGAGTGCCTGGTAAAGTTTTAGCAAGGTATGCTGGGCTTCTGGCATATCCGGCTTACCCAGCAGGGCAATGCGCTGAAAAGGAGTTGAAGTTGCGGTTGTCATCAAAGTTCCAGTTGTAAGTTTGACTTTAAGCTACGTTTTTTAGTCGGCTAAATCAATACTGCGTTAAATCAGTTTGTAATTTGCGCTTGAATAGCTACGAAGCGCCCCCATTATCACCTCATGCATTTAATGAATAACCTTAGTTGAGGGAGTCAGACATGACTAAGCCAGGTAATCCTGAACAATCCGAGAAGCAGTCTTCTGCAGAAGAACAGGAACTGCAACAGGACAATAGTGAAGAAAATGAGCAGGGGCGTTCTGACCAGCGGATAGCTGAGCTGGAAGCGGCTTTGTTGAGCGTGAAAGCAGAAGCTGAAGAACGCAAAGATGCTGCGTTGCGAGCCGCTGCGGAATCTGAGAACGTGCGGCGCCGGGCGGCTCTTGATGTAGAAAAAGCGCGTAATTTTGCGCTTGAGAAATTTGCCGCAGAGTTATTGCCAGTAGTCGATAACCTGGAGCGGGCTTTGCAGGCTATTGATCAGGAAGATGATAGCACTAAGAACGTAGTGGAAGGCATTGAGATGACTCACAAGAGCTTTCTCAGCACCTTACAGAAGTTCGGTGTAGAAGAGGTAAACCCACAGGATCAGCCATTTAATCCGGAACATCATGAAGCGATGGGTATGCAGGAAAACGCTGATGTGCCAGCAAATACCGTTATCGCGGTGATGCAAAAAGGCTACCTGTTAAATGGTCGCTTATTACGTCCAGCGATGGTGATGGTATCTCGCGAAGCAACCGGTGGTGTTGATACCACTGCTTAATGTCCCCATATAGCGGACAAGTCAGAAAAAAGCCCTTGCTAAGGGTATTGAAATTAATCACAGGCATCCCCAGATAAGGGATATCCCAGAAACAAATTAAAGAAGTGTTGGAGAGAATTATGGGTAGAATTATTGGAATTGATTTAGGTACTACCAACTCGTGTGTGGCGGTATTGGATGGTGACAAACCTCGCGTTATTGAAAATGCTGAAGGCGATCGTACTACACCGTCAATTGTGGCATTCACCAATGAAGGTGAAACTTTAGTAGGCGCGCCAGCAAAACGCCAGGCCGTGACGAACCCGCAGAATACAGTGTATGCGATCAAGCGACTGATTGGCCGTCGTTTTCAGGACGAAGAAGTGCAGCGCGATATCGGTATTATGCCGTTCGGCATTGTTAAAGCTGACAATGGCGATGCCTGGGTAGAAGTTAAGGGTGAGCAAAAAGCGCCACCGCAGATTTCTGCTGAAATCCTCAAAAAGATGAAGAAAACTGCCGAAGATTACCTGGGTGAAGAAGTAACGGAAGCTGTGATCACAGTACCCGCTTACTTTAACGATGCTCAGCGTCAGGCAACTAAAGATGCTGGCCGTATTGCAGGCCTCGACGTTAAACGTATTATTAACGAGCCTACCGCAGCGGCACTGGCTTATGGCATGGACCGCAAGCGCGGTGACAATGTCATTGCTGTGTATGACTTAGGTGGCGGTACTTTTGATATCTCCATCATCGAAATAGATGAAGTTGAAGGCGAGCATACCTTTGAAGTACTGGCGACCAATGGTGATACCCACTTAGGTGGTGAGGATTTTGATAACAAGGTTATCAATTATCTGGTTGAACAGTTTAATAAAGACCAGGGCATTGACCTGCGTAAAGATCCATTGGCCATGCAGCGTCTGAAAGAAGCCGGTGAAAAAGCAAAAATCGAGCTTTCTTCTGCTCAGCAAACTGAAGTGAACCTGCCTTATATTACGGCAGATTCCAGCGGTCCTAAGCATTTAGCTATTAAACTGACTCGCTCTAAGCTGGAGTCTCTGGTTGAAGAGTTGATCCAGAAAACGCTTGAGCCGTTAAAAAGTGCTTTAGCAGATGCTGACCTTAAAGTGGGTGATATCAACGACATCATTCTGGTGGGTGGTCAGACTCGTATGCCTAAAGTGCAGTCGGTAGTGACTGACTTCTTTGGCAAAGAGCCACGTAAGGATGTTAACCCTGATGAAGCAGTAGCTGTAGGTGCAGCGGTTCAGGCTGGTGTATTGCAGGGCGATGTTAAAGACGTATTGCTGCTGGACGTATGTCCGCTGTCGCTGGGTATTGAAACCATGGGCGGTGTGATGACTCCGCTGATTGAGAAAAATACCACGATTCCGACGAAGCAGTCACAGACCTTCTCGACGGCAGAAGACAACCAGTCAGCGGTTACTATTCATGTGTTACAGGGTGAACGTAAGCGTTCAGCGGATAACAAATCGCTGGGACAATTCAACCTGGAAGGCATTCGTAGTGCCGCACGAGGTACTCCGCAGATCGAAGTCACCTTTGATATTGATGCGGATGGTATTCTGAATGTGTCAGCGAAAGATAAAGACACAGGTAAAGAACAGAAAATTACCATTAAAGCTTCGTCTGGTCTGAGCGATGATGAAGTCGATCAAATGGTGCGTGATGCTGAAGCCCATGCTGAAGAAGACAAGAAGTTTGAAGAAATGGTGCAGACACGTAACCAGGCTGACGGTTTAGTACATGCGACCCGTAAACAAATGGAAGAAGCTGGCGATGCCTTGACTGAAGACGATAAAGCGCCGATTGAAACTGCTATCTCTGAGCTTGAAAGTGCTATTAAAGATGGCGACAAAGAGCAGATTGAGAGCAAACAGCAGGCCTTAATTGAAGCTTCCGCTAAGTTAATGGAAATTGCTCAGCAGAAAGCGCAGGAGCAAGGCGGTGAAACTGGTGCTGACCCGGAAGCGGCAAACAACGCTGCGGATGATGTAGTTGACGCAGAGTTCGAAGAAGTTAAAGACGAAGATGACAACAAAAAGTAAGTTGTTATAAGCAACTTCTGATGACACGGGCGTTAGCGTAATAGCTACGCCCGTGTGTTTGTAAACAGCAAGGTGATTTATGGCAAAACCGGATTATTATGAAGCCCTGGGCGTCGCAAAAGACGCTGACGAGCGGGAGATAAAAAAAGCCTACAAACGTATGGCGATGAAATTTCACCCGGATCGCACCAAAGGTGATAAGGACCTGGAGGCTAAATTCAAGGATGTGAAAGAAGCCTATGAAGTACTGAGCAACCCGGGTAAACGCCAGGCGTATGATCAGTATGGCCACGCAGCCTTTGATCAGTCACGTGGTGGTTTTGGTGGTGCAGGCGGTGGCGCCGGTGGTGCTGATTTCTCAGACATATTTGGTGATGTATTTGGTGATATTTTTGGCGGTGGTCGCCGGGGCGGTCCGCAAAGTCGCGGTCAACGCGGTGCTGATCTTCGCTACAATCTGGATATGTCACTGGAAGAAGCCGTCCGCGGTAAAACAGTGGATCTGGAAATACCAACCTTAGCTGAGTGCGGTGATTGTGGTGGTAGTGGCGCTGAAAAAGGCTCTAAAGCTGAAACCTGTGACTATTGTCATGGCGCTGGTCAGATTCAGATGCGTCAGGGCTTTTTTGCCGTGCAGCAGGCCTGTCCAAAATGTGGCGGTAGCGGTAAAATCATTAAAAACCCATGTAAAAGCTGCCATGGCGCAGGTCGCGTAGAGAAAACTAAAACTCTGAATGTGAAAATTCCTGCGGGTGTTGATACCGGTGATCGTATTCGTCTTTCCGGCGAAGGCGAGGCAGGAGAGCACGGGGCGCCGTCCGGAGATCTTTATGTTCAGGTAAATGTACGTGAACACAGTATTTTCAAACGTGACGGTAGTAACCTGCATTGTGAAGTACCGATTAGCTTTACCCATGCTGCATTAGGTGGCGAGGTTGAAGTGCCTACGTTAGACGGTAAAGTGAAATTGAAGATACCGACTGAGACACAAACTGGACGTTCATTCCGGCTGCGAGGAAAAGGTGTTACTTCAGTACGTAACGGGGTTACTGGCGATCTGATTTGCAAAGCGGTGGTAGAAACACCAGTCAACCTTTCTGATGCTCAGAAAGCTCTGCTAAGAGAGCTTGATGATTCGATGGGTAAAGGCGATGAAGCGGCTCGTTACCGGCCTAAAGAGCGCGGTTTTTTTGATGGTGTTAAAAAATTCTTTGATGATTTGACCCGTTAATTGCGATTCTCGTTAAAGTGATGAAAAAAGGAGTGCTTTGATAGCGCTCCTTTTTTACTTTCAGCTACATTAGAATATACTCAGATAACGTATTCATAGTTTACTTAAGGTGTATATGAAATTAGTCACGAAAAAGCTAGCGCTTACGCTAGTGAGCCTGTGTGTCCTGGCTGCCTGTTCTACTTCCCCGACGGGGCGTTCGCAGCTGACTCTGCTTCCTTCTTCGCAGCTCAACTCAATGGGCGCTGACTCTTTTCAGCAAATTAAGCAACAGGAACAGGTTTCTGACGATCCAGCGGCCAACGCTTATGTGCAATGCCTGACCGATGCCATTGTAGAAGTTTTACCCGAAAAGTATGCAGACCAAAGTTGGGAAGTCGTAGTTTTTGAATCTGAAATGGTCAATGCTTTTGCTCTACCCGGTGGTTATCTCGGTGTTTACACAGGTATGATTCGCCTCGCTGAAAACCAACACCAGTTGGCAGCAGTGATGGGTCATGAAGTGGGTCATGTAATGGCTGAACATAGTTCCGAACGTTTATCCGGAAATCTGTTGGTTGGCGGACTACTCATGGGTGCCGATTTTGCGCTTTCTGACCGCCCAACTTCGCAGCGCGCTCTTATTATGGCTGGGCTGGGGTTAGGTGCTCAGGTAGGTTATATGCTTCCTTACAGCAGAGCTCATGAGTCTGAGGCTGATGAGATAGGTCTGGATTTGATGGCTAAGGCGGGTTTTGACCCTGAAGAAGCGCCTAAGTTATGGGAACGAATGCAAGAGATGTCAGACGGTGGGGGTCCCCCTGAGTTGCTTTCGACGCATCCGTCACCATCTACCCGTATCCGAGCTTTGAGTCGTCAGGTTCCGGATGTTATGGGTGATTATGAGGCGCGTCTTGCACAGGGGCCAGCTCCTCAATGCGAGCGTCCTGCCTGGGCTGACGAGCCGGTCGAAGAGGGCTAAACAAAAGGCTATAAGTCAGAACAAAACGTGCTTGTTGGTAAGCCGTTACCTGAATTAAGGTGACGGCTTTCTTGTATTAGCCGGGTGCGTTCAGATGATCAAAATATGGTTTGCTATTCCTTTCTGGCAACGGGTGTTAGGTGGTTTTGCTGCAGGTGCGCTATTAGGCGTTGTGGCAGCTGATACTGCGGTGCAGATGCAGCCGTTGGGCCAATTATTTATTCAGGCAATTCAGATGCTTGTCGTGCCTCTCATCTTTTGCGCTATCGTCAGTGCTATTACCAGTTTGCAGGCGCACACTAATGTAGCGCGACTGGCGACTAAGACCATCGGCCTGTTCCTGTTTACAGCCTTTCTGGCCAGTTTAATCGGGCTGGGAGTGGGCACCGCTTTTGATTTAACACCTGCTACCGAACTAACCGCAGCCGAGGTGACTGAACGCGATATCCCGGCATTCAGTCAGGTGCTGCTCAACTTTGTGCCCAGTAATCCTTTTGCGGCCATGGTCGAAGGCCGGGTACTGCAAATCATTGTGTTCGCGGCCCTGGTGGGCATAGCCATCAACCAGCTAAAAGAGAAAGCAGAACCGGCGCGGGCTTTTTTCAGCTCAGGTGCTGACATTATGTTCCAGATCACCCGCATGGTGCTGGAGTTAACTCCGATAGGTGTCTTTGGCCTGATGGCCTGGGTAGTGGGTAGTTATGGCCTGGAAACTCTAATGCCCCTGGGTAAATTTATTGTCGCTATTTATGTGGCCTGCCTGATACATATTGTCTTCGTATACGGTGCGCTGGTTAAGTTTGGCGCCAGAATGAATCCCTGGCATTTCCTGAAGGCGATATTTTCCACTCAGGTTGTGGCCTATACGACTTCAAGCAGCTATGGCACCTTACCAGCTACTTATAAAACCACGACAGAACGCCTGGGTGTTAATAAAGACTACGCCAGTTTTTCACTGCCTTTAGGCGCGACTATTAATATGGACGGTTGCGGTGGTATTTATCCAGCGATAGCGGCTATTTTCATCGCACATCTTTATGGCATTCCGCTGGGGGTGACTGAGTACATAATCATCACTTTAACAGCTACGATAGCGGCGGTAGGAACGGCTGGCGTTCCTGGCTCTGCGATGGTGATGTTGACCGTGACGTTGACAGCGGTGGGCTTGCCTCTGGAAGGCATCGCATTTATTGCCGCGGTAGACCGAATTATAGATATGATGCGCACCGCCACGAATGTAACCGGTGATATGGTAGTGTCTAGCGTAGTTGCACGTTCTGAGGGATTAATTGATGATTCCGTTGTGTTAGATACAGAGTCGGCAGAACTAACTGAAGCCAGGGAAAGTCACTGATGGTATTTGTCAGTCAATAGCCCTGGTGGGCGAACATTCCAGTTTAAAACTACAACTTTCAAACCCGCAGCGAATAACTGCGGGTTTTTTTATGATTCTATGTTGTGCAAAAGACTTACTTCTATACTAATGATATTGATAATCATTATCATTAAGGTTATTCTATTTTCCCTTTTCAGAAGTAAATCGAGAACATTATCATGTCGCATTCACGCTTAATTATGCAGGCATTATCCATCAGTAGCTGTGTGATGATGCTGACAAGTAACCTGGCACTGGCCAATGAAGAGAAAGAAGAGGCTACCACCGAGAAAAGCAGTACCTATGTTGAAGTGATTACCGTGCAAGGGGAGAAACGCAATCGATCGATGCAGGAAACCACCAGCAGTGTCGCCGTAACCACGGCGCAGCGGATTGAACAGGAAAACTTAGTTGGGTTATCGGATGTGCTCAGTCGCACCGTGAATGTCTCGCAAATGTACGGTGAGCGCGGGTATACCATACGTGGCATCAGCGATGAATCCAGTTCAGCCAATCCACTCGCGACTATTTATGTGGACGGAGCCGCTATCCCAGGTCAAATCAATGATGCCGCTCCGACCGACCTGTGGGATATTGCTCAAGTCGAGATACTTCGCGGACCGCAGTCGACAGTTCAGGGAGAGAACTCATTAGCGGGCGCTATTATTCTGCGTACCCAGGACCCGACTATGGATTGGTCAGGTAAAATTCGCGGGCAATGGTCAGATCCCAATGACCGTCGTCTTGCTTTTGCTGGCGGCGGCCCTTTACTGGATGATCAACTGGCGTTCCGGTTGGCGGTAGAAAAACGTGATTTTGATGGTTTCATTTATAATCCAACCCTGGATACTCAAGAAGATCCGGTCGACTCTCTGGTCAGCCGTTTTAAACTTTTGTGGACCCCCGATTTTCTGCCCGGGCTCACGGCTCGTTTATCCTTGATGCGCGATGACCGTGAAGGTCCCTACATGTTTAATTATGCGCGTATTGATGTCGATGATTTTTATGATAACCGGATAAATACTTCGAATCGTCCCAATACATCTGATGTGACGACGGATGTTCAGACTCTGGAAGTTGACTACGTTTTTAATCAAAACTGGTCATTATCTTCGGTGAGTTCTAAAACAGATTCTGATGCACTGCGTTTCTTTGATATTGACGTAACTGCAGAAGATATTTCATATGGTATGTTTGATGAAGCGTTCAGCAATCGCTCGCAGGAATTTCGTTTGCAGTTTGATTATCCTGCGGTCAGTGGCCTGGTAGGGGCTTATTGGTCATCACGAGAAATTGATAGTTATGCAGATCGCATGGCTACGCTACCCACCCCAGTAAATACTATAGTTACTGTATTGGAAGGAAGCGGAGTTGATAGTGACACGGCAAATCAATTTGCCAATCAGTATGCTGAGGCACTTCCGCAAATTCCAGTGGCTTATTTAAGCGATGGTCCCAGTAAATCGACCAATCGTTCGGTATTTGCCGATATTGAATATCGACTGCTTGATGATGTGGCCTTGTTAGCTGGTTTTCGTTATGACAATGAAGAATATACTTTCCAGTCGACGACCTCCGCGGATTTTTCCGGCGTATTGCCTGACCCAGGCGATTATGGTGCCGAAGACTCCGCTTCCTATCGCCTGATTACCGGCATTAATAATGCGGTATTAGATATGGTCGCTCGTGCAGGCAGTGAAACTCCTGCCAGTACACGTGATTTCAATGCATTTTTACCTAAATTAGGCATACGCTGGGATTATGCCGAGGATGATTCGCTGGCCTTTACTGTGCAACGCGCCTATCGCTCGGGTGGCAGTGCTTTTAACCTGGCGCGTGGAGAAGTTTTTGCGTATGAACCTGAGTATACCACCAACTATGAGTTTGCCTGGCGTAGTCGGTTAGCCAACAATTTGTTTATCAGCAGTAACCTGTATTACGTGGACTGGACCGATAAACAGGTGAACGCGCAGTTTGGACTCAACACCTATGATTCGCACACCGTAAACGCGGGCAGAGCACACCTGTATGGAATTGAGCTGGAAACCCGCCAGTATCTGAATAACTACATCGACTGGTATGCTTCTTATGCGTATTCCCGGACTCAATTCGATGAATTTGAAGTGGTGGACGGGGCGACCATTAATGATCATGCAGGTCGTGAGTTTATCTTCGCCCCTAAACATACCGCGGCGCTGGGAATGAATCTTTACTGGGGGCAAAACTGGACTGCGAATGTGAATGCGAACTATCGTAGTGCGGCATTGATGAGTACCGGAAGTGACAATAAAGCTGACGCCCGCACAGTTGTTAATAGCAAATTAAGCTATGAAACTCTGGACTGGTCGGTGTATTTATTTGCTAACAATGTGTTTGATAAAACATATATCGAATACCGTAGAATGGATATTCCATATGCTGTTTTAGGGGCACCCCGTGTGGTAGGGATTGGTATGCAATACCAGTTCTGAGAATTGGGTGCGTTGTGGATGCATAGCCTCAGTCAGACTGGTAGACTGTTTGTCTCCAATTTAAGCAGGTGAGATCATCGTGAGTACAAGGGTCAAAATAGCCGTTTTAGGCGCTTCAGGTCGCATGGGTCAACAGTTGATTAAAGCCATTCTGGCGGATTCGGGCAGCGAGCTGGTAGCAGCGGTAACCCATAGCCAGTCATCAGCCTTAGGTAAGGATGTAGGTAGCCTGATAGGCACGACCGAAGCTGGTCTGACCGTTACCCATGAGCTGACAGCGGCAGCCAAAGCAGCGGATGTGTTGGTGGATTTTTCTTTACCGCTGGCATTAGCCGGTAATCTGACGGTAGCCAAACAAACAAAAACACCAATTGTTATTTGCACTACCGGGTTGAGTGAGCAGCAAAACCAGGATTTACAGCGGGTAGCTGAAGAAACCGCAGTCTTGTACGCGGCTAACACCAGTCTGGGTGTGAATTTGTTACGCGAGTTAGTACGTACTGCCAGTAAGGCGCTAGGTACTAAAGCAGATATTGAAATTCTGGAAGCGCACCATACGGCGAAGCGTGATGCACCTTCAGGGACAGCACTGGCTTTAGGAGAGGCTGCGGCAGAAGGCCGCAATCAGGTACTTAGCGACGTGGCCGAATATCAGCGTAACTTTAGCGACCAGGCTCACCGGCCAGGTAGCATTGGTTTTGCGACCTTACGGGCTGGCGATATTGTAGGTGAACATACTGTATATCTGGTGTTAGGTGGCGAACGTCTGGAGCTCACGCACCGGGTGGCAGATCGTAAAACCTTCGCTGAAGGGGCCCTGAATGCAGCACTTTGGCTGAATGGCAAAAAGGCAGGCTTTTATAGCATGAATCATGTTTTGGGACTGGACGAATAGTTGTAAATTCTGTAAACTATTTGCAATTTGTCGAGTACACATGATCGTGTCGTTGTGACAGAGAAACACTGCATAGTTAATGCAAAACGGGGAAGTCAAATTTTTGATTTTACCCGTTTTTTTATGTTCGGAGGTTACCTTGAGCATTACTGCGAGAAAAGCCGCGCGAAAAGCGATACTGGTTCTCGCTGACGGCACTGAGTTCCATGGTACGGCCATTGGAGCTACGGGACAGGCCGTTGGTGAAGTTGTTTTTAATACCGCCATGACAGGCTATCAGGAAATATTGACTGACCCCTCCTACGCTGAACAAATAGTTACTCTCACTTACCCCCATATAGGCAACTACGGCACTAACGATCAGGATATAGAATCCGAACAAGTCTGGGCCAAAGCATTAGTTATTCGTGATTTATCTTTATTAGCCAGTAACTTCCGCAATCAACAATCTCTCGACGATTATCTGAAAGCCAATAATATCTCCGGTATTGCCGATATCGACACACGTCGGTTGACCAATCACCTGCGTACGCACGGTGCTCAGGGCGGCTGTGTGTTAAGCGTTGAGTCTGGAGAAGTTCCCGATATTGAGCAGGCAAAACAGGCCGCTGCCAATTTTCCAGGTCTGAAAGGAATGGATTTAGCCAAGCTTGCCAGTTGTGAGGCGGCACATCCCTGGACTGAAATGTCCTGGCAACTTGAGCAGGGCTATAATACGCAAAAAGACACCGATTTTCATGTAGTCGCTTATGACTATGGTATTAAGCTGAATATCCTGCGTATGTTGGCGGATCGCGGTTGTCGCATTACTGTGGTACCGGCGCAGACACCCGCTCAGGAAGTGTTGGCTATGAAGCCGGATGGGGTTTTCTTATCGAATGGTCCAGGCGACCCTGCAGCCTGTGACTATGCAGTGCAGGCGATTAAAGTATTTCTAGAGAAATCTTTACCGGTATTTGGTATTTGCCTTGGTCATCAGTTACTGGCGCTGGCGTTAGGGGCTCAGACTGAGAAAATGAAATTTGGTCATCATGGCGCCAACCATCCCGTACTCGATATTGAACGGGGTGTGGTTATGATTACCAGTCAGAACCATGGTTTTGCCGTGCAGGAAAGCTCTTTACCGGCGAACCTTAAAGCCACCCATAAATCACTCTTTGACGGCTCCTTGCAGGGCATTCACGCGACGGATAAACCGGCCTTCAGTTTTCAGGGACACCCTGAAGCCAGTCCAGGACCGCATGACGCTGCCCCCTTGTTCGATCATTTTATCGAACTGATGCAGGAACATACCGCCAAGCAGCCTGAACAGGCTTAATATGCCCTTGAGTGACAGAGGATAACGACGCTTTATGCCAAAACGTACAGATATAAAAAGCATTTTAATCATAGGCGCTGGCCCTATCGTAATAGGTCAGGCCTGTGAGTTTGACTACTCAGGTGCTCAGGCGTGCAAGGCTTTGCGCGAAGAGGGTTACCGGGTCATTCTGGTCAACTCGAATCCAGCCACTATTATGACTGATCCTGAAATGGCCGATGTGACTTACATCGAACCTATTCAGTGGGAAGTGGTTGAAAAAATCATTCAGATTGAAAAGCCAGATGCCATCTTACCTACTATGGGTGGGCAGACGGCGCTGAATTGTGCGCTTGAGCTGGAGCAGTACGGTGTATTGGAAAAATACAATGTTGAAATGATAGGTGCTACCGCCGATGCGATAGGCAAAGCGGAAGACCGTGATCGTTTTGATAAAGCTATGAAAGCTATTGGTCTGGAAACACCGCAGGCTGAAATTGCCCACAGTATGGAAGAAGCTTTCGGAGCTCAGGAACGTCTGGGTTTTCCCTGTATTATCCGACCGTCTTACACTATGGGCGGCAGCGGCGGAGGCATAGCCTACAACCGTGAAGAATTTGAAGAAATCTGTCGTCGTGGTCTGGCACTGTCACGCAACAATGAGCTTTTGATCGACAAGTCGCTGATTGGCTGGAAAGAATATGAAATGGAAGTGGTGCGGGACAAAAATGATAACTGCATCATTGTCTGTACCATCGAAAATATCGACCCTATGGGTGTGCACACCGGTGACTCTATCACCGTGGCTCCGGCGCAAACCCTGACCGATAAAGAATTTCAGATCATGCGTAATGCCGCCATGGCTGTACTGCGTGAAATCGGCGTCGAGACAGGCGGTTCCAACGTGCAGTTTGGCGTTTGCCCGGATACCGGTCGCCTGGTGGTTATTGAGATGAATCCCCGAGTCAGCCGTTCATCGGCGCTGGCCTCTAAAGCGACAGGTTTCCCAATTGCTAAAGTGGCGGCCAAGCTGGCGGTGGGTTACACCCTGGATGAGCTGGAAAATGAGATCACCGGTGGCATAACGCCTGCTTCATTCGAACCGGCCATTGATTATGTAGTGACTAAAATTCCACGCTTTAACTTTGAGAAATTTGCCGGTGCCAATGACCGTCTGACGACACAAATGAAATCGGTAGGCGAAGTCATGGCGATAGGGCGCAACCAGCAGGAATCCTTGCAAAAAGCCATGCGTGGTCTTGAGTTAGGGTTCAGTGGATTTGATTCACTGGTTGACCTGACTGACCGTGAAGCAGCCAAAGCCACTATTATTCGTGAGTTAAAAGAACCCGGTGCTGAGCGTCTTTGGTATATAGGTGATGCGTTCCGTTTTGGTCTGAGCGTAGACGATGTCTTTGAGTTAACTCGCATTGACCGCTGGTATCTGGTGCAGATAGAAGAACTCGTTAAGCTTGAAGACGAAGTCTGTCAGCTGGGCATGGCCGGCCTCGACGAAGACACTTTACGTTATCTGAAGCGCAAAGGCTTTGCGGATGAGCGTTTGGCCAGTCTGCTGGATGTCAGCGAAGGCGAAGTACGCAAGCGACGTGAGCTGCATTCCATCTTCCCCGTGTACAAACGCGTTGATACTTGCGCTGGTGAGTTTGCCTCAGAAACCGCTTATATGTATTCAACCTATGATGAAGAATGCGAGTCCCGGCCGACTGATCGCGATAAAATCATGGTGATCGGTGGTGGTCCTAACCGCATTGGCCAGGGCATTGAATTTGATTACTGCTGTGTGCATGCAGCGCTGGCGATGCGTGAGGATGGTTATGAAACCATCATGGTGAACTGCAATCCGGAAACGGTTTCTACCGACTACGACACCTCGGATCGTCTGTATTTTGAATCTATTACGCTGGAAGATGTACTGGAAATTGTACGTATTGAGAAACCTAAAGGCGTCATAGTGCAGTATGGTGGGCAGACTCCACTTAAGCTGGCACGTGAGTTGGAAGCTAACGGCGTGCCTATTATAGGCACCTCACCGGACTCTATTGACCGCGCTGAAGATCGCAAAAGATTCCAGACAGCCGTTGAGCGTTTAGGCTTAAAACAGCCTGAAAACTCAACAGTCACTAATTATGATGAGGCTATGGTTGAGTCGCGTCGTATTGGCTATCCGCTGATAGTGCGTCCTTCCTATGTACTGGGTGGTCGTGCCATGGAAATTGTTTACGATGAGCCGGATCTGCGCCGTTATCTGACGGAAGCGGTAAAAGTGTCAAATGACGCACCTGTGTTACTGGACCGCTTTCTGGATAATGCGATTGAAGTGGATATTGATGCCATTTGTGATGGTGAAGATGTGCTGATTGGCGGCATCATGCAGCATATAGAACAGGCAGGCGTGCACTCCGGTGACTCAGCCTGTTCGTTGCCGCCGTATTCACTGAGCGATGTGTTGCAGGCAGAACTGCGTGAGCAGGTGCGTAAACTGGCCTTTGAGCTTAATGTACGTGGCCTGATGAACACTCAGTTTGCGATTAAAGAAAACGATATTTATCTGATTGAAGTGAATCCGCGTGCTGCACGTACGGTGCCTTTTGTGTCTAAAGCCACGGGTGTGCCTTTAGCGAAAGTAGCGGCCCGGGTGATGGCAGGTCAGAGTCTGAAAGAGCAAGGGTACACAAACGAAGTGATACCGCCCTATTATTCAGTTAAAGAAGTGGTGGTGCCTTTTGCCAAGTTCCAGGGCGTAGATCCTATTCGCGGTCCGGAAATGCGTTCCACGGGTGAAGTCATGGGCGTAGGTGAGAGCTTTGAAGAAGCTTATGCCAAGGCTAACCTGGCCTGTGGTCAGGCACTGCCGCGTAAAGGCAAGGCTTTGCTCTCAGTGCGTGAAGGCGATAAGAGTCGGGTCACTGATTTGGCTCGTGGCCTGATAGCACTTGGTTTTGAAGTCGAAGCCACCGGTGGAACCGGGGCCTGGCTGAAAGACCAGGGTGTTACCTGCAGCATCGTAAATAAACTGCAAGAAGGGCGCCCGAATATTGTTGATGCTATTAAAAATGGCGAGTATAGCTATATAATCAATACCGTTGAAGGTCGCCAGGCGATTGAAGATTCGGTTTACATTCGACGTGAAGCGCTATTGAATAAAGTGATATACACCACCACGTTAAATGCAGGGTTTGCTACAGTTAAAGCACATACTGTAGATGACCGGGCTCGGGTGAGTTCGGTTCAGGATTTACATAAGAGGGTAAAGGAAGCATGACAAATATTCCAATGACTGTGGATGGTGCTGAGGCATTGCGTGCAGAGTTAAAGCGTTTAAAGTCAGAAGATCGACCGCGTATTATTCAGGCTATCGCGGATGCGCGTGAGCATGGAGACCTGAAAGAAAATGCGGAGTATCATGCTGCCCGTGAACAACAGGGCTTCTGTGAAGGTCGCATTCAGGAAATCGAGGCAAAACTGTCCAATGCCCAGATTATTGATGTGAAGAAAATGCCGGATACTGGAAAAATTGTATTTGGTGTCACTGTCTCTTTGTTTAATACCAGCAATGACAATGAAGTGCGTTATAAAATAGTGGGTGACGATGAGGCTGACATTAAGAAAAACCTGATTTCAGTGAACTCTCCGATTGCGCGAGCGCTTATAGGTAAGCAGGTTGATGACGTCGCAGTAGTAGCTACTCCGAATGGAGAAGTTGAGTATGAAGTTATAGCGGTTGAATATATCTAGTCACCCCTTTATGGCCTTATGAGCAAAAAACCCGCTAGTTAGCGGGTTTTTTTATTTTTATAAAACAGATTATTGTCATAGCGAACGATCTTAATTATTGGCAGAATCATCTTCTAACAAACGTCTTAACTCCGCCTGTCTGGCGGCTCTCTGTTCCTCGTTACCTGGTTTTTGTAGCTGGTAGGCCGGTATATCCGGAAAAACCTCAGCTACTGATACACCAAGAGCTTTTGCTATTGCGAGAGCCACTACCTGAGATTTTGCCTGTCTGGATGCCACTTTTGAAATCAGGGAAGGACTCTTTCCAATGACCTCGGCGAGCATGCTGAAATCGAACCCTCGGGCAGCAAGTTCTTTTTTTATTTGATCTTTTTTCATTTTTGTAATTACATAGTAGCTCAAGCGGAGTTCAAATAGAGTTCATGCGAACATAAAATATTATTCAAACGAAGATAAATGACAAATAAAACACAACAGGGTGCGAAAATCAAGCTGGAAGAGCCCTCGCTTGATGAATATATGGAGCGTTTGGGGCAGCTCGCGGGTGAGCGGAAAGTTGCTGGCATTCTGCGCTGGATGGATGCGAGTCCTTCTAGCTATGCGAATTGGCGACGGCGCGGGACTATTCCCTATAAAACGATAGTCAATGCTTTGTTACGTAGGCGTTTGTCGCTGGACTGGTTCTTCTCCCCCTATATGCGCCTGGATATCCCGTCGTTACCAGATGCGCACGTGAGTGAGGGTCTGCGACAGTATGCAGCCGAACATGTCGAACAACCTGATTCAGAGCTCGTCATTAAAGCATTCAGTCAGTGCCAGGCATTACTCAAACGCTATAATGTAACGCCATCAGAGGAGTTTTTACGGATGATGCTGGATATGTATTTTAGCCTTGGCGAAGGTCAGACTGAGCGGGTGGAAGTGTTAGAGCACCTGGCCCGTAGTCTGGCAAAGCTGGAGAGCGATTTACCAGGTACTGAGCCAAGTGAAGCCTGACTAGCGAGGAAGTTTGATGTCAGGTTCCTGAGCCGGGCGGTACAGGATCAGAGTTTTACCAATAGTCTGGACAATAAAAGATCCGGTTTCACTGGCGATAGTCTGGTGCACAGCGTTGCGTAGTTCTTTGTCCTCTTCTGGCACTTTTACTTTAATCAGCTCATGGTGCTCTAGTGCACTGTCAATTTCAGCTACAACCCCTTCGGTTAGCCCATTATTGCCCAGCATTACAACGGGTTTGAGTGGATGTGCCAGTCCTTTCAGGTACTGTTTTTGTTTATTTGATAAGTTCATGTAGCGTCTTTCCTGTGCTTAACGACGGGAAATGGCCTTGTAGTTACCAAATTCCCTTGAATTTAAGGTATTCTACCGCCATCTGTACTAGTGAGCCAGTCAATTGAAGAGGTCTTTGCTGCTCTTATGGGAAAAAAGAAACGTACAGCCAGCAGTCAGCGCTGGCTAAAAGAGCATTTTGATGACGAATACGTTAAAAAAGCGCAAAAGCAAGGCTTGCGCTCACGTGCCGTTTTCAAATTAGAGGACGTTCAGCAGCGCGATAAGATCCTAAAACCAGGGCAGACCGTAGTTGATCTGGGGGCTGCTCCAGGTGGGTGGTCTCAGTTTGTGGTAAACATTCAGCAGGGCAAGGGTCAGGTGATAGCCTGTGACATATTACCCATGGACCCTATTGCTGGTGTCGACTTTCTGGAAGGCGACTTCAGGGAAGAAGCGGTGCTTAATGCGCTGCTTAATCGCATCGGCGGCGCCAAGGTGGATGTTGTACTGTCGGATATGGCGCCGAACATGAGTGGTAATAAGACAGTGGATCAGTCACGCTCTATGTATCTGGTTGAGCTGGCGCTTGATATGTGTAAGCAGGTGTTAAAACCTAATGGCAGTTTTGTGGTCAAAGTTTTCCAGGGTGCAGAATTTGATCCTTTCCTGGCTGATGTCCGAGCGTCCTTTAAAACAGTGAAAGTGAGAAAACCCGACTCATCAAGAGCACGATCGCGCGAGGTCTTCCTGGTGGCGAGCGGCTATAAATTATAGTAGTCTATGCTGATGGCATCCCGCGTGGCGGGGCTATCAACTAGCATTAAGGTAAAGAGGTAATTGCGTTGAGCGATATGGCGAAAAATCTAATCCTCTGGTTAGTTATTGCAGTTGTGTTAATGAGTGTCTTTCAGGGCTTTAGCCCAACCGGCACCACAGCACCTGCGTACGACTACACCAAGTTTGTACGTGAACTGAATCAGGGGCAAATCCGTGAGGTTACTATTGACGGACGGGTGATTACCGGTACCGATACCAGTAATCAACAATTCAAAACCATCATGCCAATGCAGGATCAGGCATTGCTGGATGAAATGATTGAGCGCAATGTAACCGTGCATGGCACCGAGCCAGAAAGCCCAAGCATGCTGGCGTCTATTTTCATTTCCTGGTTCCCGATGTTGCTGCTTATCGCCGTATGGATATTCTTCATGCGTCAGATGCAAGGCGGTGGCGGTGGTGGCCGTGGCGCTATGTCCTTTGGTAAGAGCAAAGCACGCCTGATGGCAGAAGACCAGGTGAAAACTACCCTGGCTGATGTGGCCGGTTGTGATGAAGCCAAAGAAGAAGTCGGCGAGCTGGTTGATTACCTTAGCGATCCCAATAAGTTCCAACGTCTGGGCGGTCGTATTCCGACCGGCGTATTGATGGTCGGTCCTCCGGGAACGGGTAAAACTTTATTAGCCAAAGCTGTGGCTGGTGAAGCGAAAGTACCTTTCTTTACCATTTCAGGTTCTGATTTCGTAGAAATGTTTGTCGGTGTGGGCGCATCCCGAGTGCGTGACATGTTTGAACAAGCCAAGAAGGCAGCGCCTTGTATTATTTTCATCGATGAAATAGATGCGGTGGGTCGTCAGCGTGGTGCTGGTTTAGGTGGTGGTCATGATGAGCGTGAGCAGACACTGAACCAGATGCTGGTTGAGATGGATGGTTTTGAAGGTAATGAAGGTATTATTGTCATTGCTGCGACTAACCGTCCTGACGTATTGGATCCGGCGTTGCTGCGCCCAGGCCGTTTTGACCGTCAGGTTACCGTAGGGTTACCGGATGTCCGTGGTCGTGAGCATATTCTTAAAGTACATATGCGCAAAGTGCCTATTGGCGATGATGTGGATCCTGCAGTGATAGCCCGTGGTACGCCTGGTTTCTCAGGTGCCGATCTGGCCAACCTGGTCAACGAAGCTGCTTTATTTGCGGCTCGTGGGGACCGTCGGACTGTGTCTATGGGCGAGTTTGAGAAAGCCAAAGACAAGATTCTGATGGGCTCTGAACGTAAGTCGATGGTCATGACGGAATCTGAGAAAGAGATGACGGCATACCATGAAGCGGGCCACGCTATTGTAGGTCGCCTGGTTCCTGAACATGACCCTGTATATAAGGTGTCTATTATTCCGCGTGGTCGTGCTCTGGGCGTTACTATGTATTTGCCTGAGCGGGATCGTGTCAGTCACAGTAAACAACATCTGGACTGCATGCTGTCGAGTCTGTTCGGTGGCCGTATCGCAGAGCAGATTATTTATGGCGATGAAAAAGTCACCACAGGTGCTTCAAATGACATTGAACGCGCTACTGATATTGCCCGTAAAATGGTTACTCAGTGGGGTCTTTCGAGTAAAATGGGGCCGTTGCTCTATGCCGAAGATGAAGGCGAGGTTTTCCTGGGCCGTTCGGTAGCTCAGAATAAACAAATGTCGGACGAAACTATGCGCGCTATTGATGCTGAAATTCGTCAAGTCATCGATAAGAATTATTCGCGGGCGAAGAAAATTCTGGAAGACAATGTCGATATCCTGCATGCCATGAAAGATGCGTTAATGAAATATGAAACTATTGATGTAACGCAGATTGATGATCTGATGGAACGGCGTGAAGTGCGCGCCCCCAAAGACTGGCAGGAAGCAGATAACGATAACCCGCCTTCAGGACCATCTGCCAGCGCTGGCGATGATGATAAAGAGCGGGGTAAGTCAAAACACCCTGATGGTTCGCTGGATTTAGATAACCCGGACGGGTCTCCAGCTAAGTAATTGAAAAAGCCCCGAACAGGGGCTTTTTTATGGAGTTTCTATGCATGGTAGTACTGCGATGACTGAGGTTATGGGCATACTTAATGTTACCCCGGACTCATTTTCTGACGGTGGTAACTTTAATACCCTGGATAAAGCATTGTTTCAGGCTGAGCGTATGCTCAGTGAAGGGGCCACCTGGCTGGATGTGGGTGGTGAGTCGACCCGCCCGGGAGCAAGCGCGGTATCACTGGAGGAAGAGCTGGAGCGGGTTATACCTGTTATTAAAAGCATTACAGAGCGTTTTGCGGTGTCGGTTTCCGTGGATACCAGTAAGCCTCAGGTTATGACAGCCGCCGTGGCCGCAGGTGCCAGCATGATCAATGATGTGAATGCTCTACGTTCGGAAGGAGCGTTAGCAGCAGCTGCAGCTACTCAGGCTCAGGTATGCCTGATGCATATGCAGGGGGAGCCTCGCAGTATGCAACGTAACCCGAGTTATACTGATGTGCTTGGTGAAGTGAAAGATTTTTTGCAACAACGAGTTACAGCCTGTGAACAAGCTGGTATTCAGCGTTCACAGATATTACTGGACCCTGGATTTGGTTTTGGCAAAAGTGTGCAGCATAATTACCAATTGTTGCAGCGTTTACCGGAGTTACAGGAATTGGGGCTGCCTTTATTAGTTGGGCTGTCCCGTAAATCAATGTTGGGCAAGGTAACCGGGGCTGAAGTGAGCCAGCGGCTGGCAGCGAGCGTGGCAGCCGCTACTATTGCGGCGATGAAAGGTGCCCGAATTGTGCGGGTACATGATGTTAGAGCGACTGTAGAGGCTATGCAAGTCGTGTGCGCAACCCTACAAGAGGAGTATTAATTACAATGGGGAAGTATTTTGGGACTGATGGTATTCGTGGGCGTGTGGGTAGTGACCTGGTTTCTCCTGAATTTGTGCTGAAACTGGGCTGGGCTGCGGGTAAAGTACTGGCAGCGGAAGGCAATACTAAAGTTTTAATTGGTAAAGACACCCGTATTTCTGGCTACATGCTGGAGTCGGCTCTGGAAGCAGGATTGTCGGCCGCCGGAGTGGATGTCGAGTTATTAGGTCCTATGCCAACACCAGCTATCGCTTATCTGACTCGTACATTCCGGGCTTCAGCGGGCATTGTTATTAGTGCTTCGCATAACCCTTATTATGATAATGGCATTAAGTTTTTCTCCGATACCGGACATAAACTGAGCGATGAGTCAGAGGCGCAGATTGAGGCTATGCTGGAACAGCCTATGGATTGCGTCGACTCAGAAGCTTTAGGGCGTGCTTCGCGCATTCAGGACGCGCCGGGTCGTTATATCGAATTCTGTAAAAGCGTTTGCCCAGGTGATATATCCCTGGCAGGTATTAAGCTGGTTGTGGACTGTGCTCATGGTGCCACTTACCACGTTGCCCCTAGTGTCTTCAGAGAGCTTGGAGCAACTGTCTATGAAGTCGGTACTCAACCAGACGGTCTGAATATTAATCATGAGTGCGGTGCTACTCATCTGGATCTGCTGGCTCAGACAGTACAGCAAAAAGGGGCCGATTTAGGATTGGCGCTGGATGGCGATGGTGACCGTATTATAATGGTTGACGGTCAGGGCCGGGTTATTGATGGTGACGAAATTGTTTATGCCTTAGCCAGAGAAGCTTTGTTAAGCGGCAATCTGGAAGGTGGCGTAGTAGGTACCCTGATGAGCAATATGGGGCTTGAACTAGCGCTGGCGGATTTAGGTATTCCTTTTGTGCGGGCTAAAGTGGGTGATCGCCATGTCATGGAAGCTTTACGTACAAATGGCTGGAATATTGGTGGTGAAGGTTCCGGCCATGTAATCAATTTGCGTTACCATAGCACTGGCGACGGTATTATTGCTGGTGTGCAAATACTGGCCGCGATGGTTAGGAAAGAACAGGGCATCCGTGAGTTATTGCAAGGCATGAAAAAGCTACCTCAGGTTCTGATTAACGTAAAACTGAGCGGCGATGAAGATCCTATGTTGTCGCAGGCGGTGCAATCAGCGGTTACTGAGGTTGAAGAAGCACTCGCTGGGCAGGGACGGGTATTATTACGCAAATCAGGTACTGAACCTTTGATTCGGGTGATGGTAGAAGGTCAGAATGAGAAAGTAGTAAAGGCTTATGCACAACAGATAGCAGCGGAAGTGAGTGCGGCCAGCTGAGCGCTTTTTTAAGTCTGGATACTTGTAAGTTGGGCTCAGGTTAGGTACTATCACGGCCGCTTGAAACGAGGGATACGACAACGATGCGACAGTCTTTAGTGATTGCAAATTGGAAGCTTAATGGTGATTTGGAACTGGTAAATTTCATGGTTTCAGCCCTGGCTTCAGAATCCTATACAGCTGATGTAGTGATTTGTCCCCCAGCTCCTTATCTGTCGGCGTTGCAGCAACGCACTCAGAATACAGAACTGGCTGTCGGCGGACAGAATTGCAGCTCGTTTCAGCAAGGTGCTTACACCGGCGAAATTTCAGCTTCGATGCTGAAGGAAGTGGGTTGTGAATATGTGCTGGTTGGGCACTCTGAGCGTCGCTCGCTATTTGCAGAAGACGACCAGGTGGTGGCCAGTAAACTGGTAGCAGCACAAGAAGCTGGTTTGACCGCTGTGCTTTGTGTTGGTGAAAGCCTGACTCAGCGTGAAGCGGGTCAAACAATGAGTGTAGTTAAGCAACAGTTGTTAAGTGCTTTACAGAATGCAGATTTGAATCGTTTGGTAGTGGCTTATGAGCCGGTTTGGGCGATTGGAACAGGAATGACCGCAAGTCCTGAGCAGGCTCAGGAAGTACATCAGGAAATTCGTGCTCTGCTGGCAACTATTGACGCTCAGCAAGCGCAAAAAATAAGCCTGTTGTATGGCGGTAGTGTAAAGGCGGATAACGCTGAAATAATTTTTGCACAAGAAGATATCGATGGTGGTTTGATTGGCGGAGCCAGTCTGGTTGCCGAGCAATTTCGTGCTATTTGCAGTGCGGTGAAAGGATAAATAACAGCATGTATGAGATTTTCTTAGTTCTATATTTATTGTGTGCTATTGCGTTGATCGCTATGATTCTTATGCAGCGCGGTAAAGGCGCCGACATGGGTGCCTCTTTTGGTGGTGGCGGTTCGAATACTGTATTCGGGGCAGCAGGTTCAGGTAACTTTCTGACTCGCACTACTACTATTCTGGCGGTAGCTTTCTTTTTACTTAGCTTATTGCTGGGTAACTTAGCGGCTGGCGGCGGCGATACTCGAGAAGACTGGGGCGATTTAAGCGTTCCGGTAGTTCCTGAAGAAAGTCAGAACGAATTACCACCGGGCAATTAAGACCAGGTACTAGTTACAAAGCCGAAGTGGTGGAATTGGTAGACACGCTACCTTGAGGGGGTAGTGCTCTAACGGGCGTACGAGTTCAAGTCTCGTCTTCGGCACCAAATAACCTAATACTCGCTGTAGTATTGAAGTTATAAGCCATTTTAGTATAATGGCACTTAATCGGACGCGGGGTGGAGCAGTCTGGTAGCTCGTCGGGCTCATAACCCGAAGGTCGTAGGTTCGAATCCTGCCCCCGCAACCAATTACAGGGTTCCAGTTTGGTTGAAAAGCCCCGACATGCAAGCGGGGCTTTTTGCTATCTGCCCTGTGATGAAGTTTTATATCGTCACCAAAAACTGGGCTATAAGCCCTTTTTTTATTTCTGGAGGACGCCTTGGCGACCATAGCTGAACGTTTAACTGACATGCTGGAGCCGGCTGTATCGGCACTGGATTACGAGTTAGTTGGAGTAGAATTTATTCGTGCAGGAAAGCACTCAACATTGCGTGTTTATATTGATCATTCTGAAGGTATTTCAGTTGATGATTGCGCAAATGTTAGCCGTCAGGTAAGCGCAGTTCTGGACGTTGAAGATCCAATAAATACAGAGTATAACCTGGAAGTTTCATCGCCAGGTCTGGACCGTCCGTTGTTTACGGCGGCTCATTACGAACAGTTTCAGGGCCAGTTGGCTCAGGTGGCTTTGAATATGCCTGTGGAAGGAAAACGCAAATTTACCGGCGTGATTCGTACCGTAAGCGATAACAAGGTCACTTTTGGTATCGGCGAAGATACGCTAGAAGTAGACGTAGCCGTTATTAAGAAAGCAAATTTAGTTCCGAATTTCGATTAAGGATTTCGTTGGCGAGGCACGAACATGAATAAAGAAATTTTAATGGTCGCAGAAGCGGTGTCGAATGAGAAAGCGGTACCTCGTGACAAGATATTTGAAGCACTGGAAACCGCGCTGGCGACGGCAACCAAGAAAAAATACAAAGGCGATATAGAAGTTCGCGTGGTTATCGATCGTCAGACAGGGGATTTTGATACCTTCCGTCGCTGGAAGGTGGTTGCAGATGACGCGGAAGCGGAAAACCCATACGCTGAGATGAGTATATCAGCAGCACAATATGATGAACCAGAGCTGCAGTTAGGCGACTACGTTGAAGAACAGATTGAGTCGATTAAATTTGATCGGATCACGACGCAAACGGCTAAGCAGGTTATCGTGCAGAAAGTGCGCGAAGCTGAACGTGCTCAGGTTGTCGAAGAGTACGAAGAGCAGGTTGGCGAACTGATCAGTGGTATTGTTAAGAAAACCACTCGCGATAATGTGATTCTGGATTTAGGAAATAACGCGGAAGCGGTTATTTTCCGTGAAGATATGTTGCCACGTGAAACGGTTCGCCCGGGTGATCGTGTACGCGGTTTATTGCATGCGGTACGTCCGGAAGCACGCGGTGCTCAATTATTCGTAAGTCGTACGCATCCTGATTTTCTGATTGAGCTGTTCCGTATTGAAGTGCCGGAAATTGGCGAAGAAATGATTGAAATCAAAGGCGCAGCCCGGGACCCTGGTTTACGCGCTAAAATTGCAGTGAAAAGCAATGACCGTCGCATTGACCCTGTAGGTGCTTGTGTTGGTATGCGTGGCGCCCGGGTGCAGGCCGTTTCTGGTGAGTTAGGCGGTGAACGGGTTGATATCGTATTGTGGGACGAAAATCCTGCACAATACGTTATTAATGCGATGTCACCAGCCGAAGTTGCGTCTATTGTGATGGATGAAGAAACGAAAAGCATGGAAATAGCGGTTGAAGCGGACAACCTGGCTCAGGCCATTGGCCGTAACGGTCAGAATATTCGCCTTGCAAGCCAGCTCACCGGCTGGGAATTGAACGTGATGACGGTTGAAGATTTCAATCTGCGTAACGAAGAAGAAGCGAATCGTCTGACTAACCTGTTTACTACAGGTCTGGATATCGATGAAGACTTTGCTGCTGTACTTATTGATGAAGGTTTCTCATCGCTTGAAGAAGTGGCTTATGTTCCGGCAGCCGAGCTGCTGGCTATTGAAGGTCTGGATGAGGATACGGTTGAAGCCCTACGTACCCGTGCTAAAGATTATCTGACTACGAAAGCGCTGGCGTCTGAAGAGTCGCTGGAAGGTGCTGAGCCAGAGCAGGCATTGCTTGAACTGGATGGTATGGATAAGCATTTAGCATATGAGTTGGCAGCAAAAGGTGTAGTGACGCTTGAACATTTAGCGGAACAAGGCATCGATGACCTGTCTGAAATAGAGTCATTAGACGCTGAGAAAGCAGGCGAGCTTATCATGAAAGCTCGTAACATCTGTTGGTTCAGCGATGAAGCATAAAGTCAGTGAGGTGATTACTACATGGCAGAAGTTAAAATAGAAAAGCTTGCCAGCGACATTGGGACCTCCGTTGAACGGTTGTTACAACAGTTTAAAGATGCCGGCATGAGCAAAGGTGCCGAAGACAGCGTGAGCGAAGATGAGAAGCAGAAGCTGTTGACTCATTTGAACAAACAACATGGTGGAGAAGGCCCGTCTGAACCTACTCGTATGACACTTAAGCGTAAAAGTAAAAGCACGCTGAGCGTTCCTGGTGGTGGCGGTAAGTCGAAATCAGTACAGGTCGAAGTACGCAAAAAACGCACCTACGTGAAACGTCCTTCAGCAGAAGAGTTGCAGAAGGAAGAAGAGGCGCGTTTAGCGGCGGAACGTGAAGCGGAAGCTAAAGCTCAGGCAGCAGCCGAAGCTGAGGCAAAAGCCAAAGCAGAAGCAGAACGTAAAGCAGCGGAAGAAAAAGCGCGTCAGGAAGAGAAACGTAAAGAAGAGAAGTTACGTCAGGAAAAAGCGAAAGCGGAAGCTGAAAAAGCGGCTCGTGAAAAAATGACGCCAGAAGAAATCGCTAAAGCAGATGCCGCTAAAGCGGAAGAAGAACGCCTGCGTAAGATTCAGGAAGCCGAAGCTCAGAAAAAAGCTGAAGAAGAAGCTAAGCAACAGGCTGAAGAAGCGCGTCGTCTGGCTGAAGAAAACGAATCCCGTTGGAA
The DNA here is from genome assembly GCF_003987145.1 of Aliidiomarina minuta. Classification (NCBI taxonomy): domain Bacteria; kingdom Pseudomonadati; phylum Pseudomonadota; class Gammaproteobacteria; order Alteromonadales; family Idiomarinaceae; genus Aliidiomarina; species Aliidiomarina minuta. Next base: position 118,088 of record NZ_PIPL01000001.1, read on the forward strand.
AGAAGAAGAAGCCAAACGTAAGCTGGCGGAAAAAGAAGAGGTTCACTTTACCACTTCTGAAACTGCAAAGCAGGCTGAGGACCAACAGGACACTGACGAAGAACGCCGTTCACGTCGGAATAAGAAAAAACGTAGTCGTAAAGACAATAAAGATGACGAAACTCCACGCCGTGAACGTCGCCGTAAAGGTGGCAAAATGCGTGCGCCAAGTACCTTACAGCATGGTTTTAATAAACCTGCTGCTCCGGTAGAGCGTGAAGTTCGTATTACTGAAACCATTACCGTAGCTGAACTGGCCAATCGCATGGCGATCAAAGCCAGTGAGCTAATCAAAACCATGATGAAAATGGGCGAGATGGTTACTATTAACCAGGTTCTGGATCAGGAAACAGCTGGACTGGTCGTTGAAGAGCTGGGTCATAAACCTTTACTGGTCAATGACAATGCACTTGAACAGTCGGTGCTCGATGACCGCTCTGACGAGGGTGAACTTAAACCTCGTGCGCCTGTAGTTACTGTTATGGGTCACGTTGACCATGGTAAAACGTCATTACTGGATCATATTCGTAAAGCGAAAGTAGCGGATAGCGAAGCCGGCGGCATTACCCAGCATATAGGTGCTTACCACGTAGAGACTGGTCATGGCATGATCACTTTCCTGGATACGCCAGGTCACGCTGCCTTTACTTCGATGCGGGCACGTGGTGCTGGCGCAACGGATGTGGTTATTCTGGTGGTTGCAGCGGATGATGGCGTTATGCCGCAGACCATTGAAGGTATTCAGCATGCTAAGGCAGCTGGCGTACCTATAGTGGTTGCTGTTAACAAGATGGATAAACCAGAAGCGGACCCGGATCGGGTTAAATCCGAGCTCTCACAGCACAATGTGTTGTCAGAGGAATGGGGCGGCGATACTCAGTTTATTCACGTATCTGCTAAATCCGGTGAGAATATTGATCAGCTACTGGAAGCTATTTTGCTGCAAGCTGAATTGCTTGACCTTAAAGCCGATGAGACGGGTATGGCACAGGGTGTTGTTATTGAGTCGCGTCTGGATAAAGGCCGCGGACCGGTAGCTTCTATTCTGGTGCAAAGCGGAACGCTGAACCGTGGCGACATCGTGTTATGTGGTCTGGAATATGGTCGGGTACGAGCGATGCGCGATGAGTTGGGCCGCGAGATTGAATCTGCGGGTCCTTCGATACCAGTGGAAATTCTGGGTCTGTCTGGTGTTCCTGCTGCAGGTGACGAAGTCACAGTAGTGCGCGATGAGCGTAAAGCGCGTGAAGTGTCTAACTACCGTCAAGGTAAATACCGTGATGTGAAACTTGCACGTCAACAGAAAGCTAAGCTGGAAAACATGTTTAACAACATGCAGGAAGGCGAAGTATCTGAACTTAACATCGTGCTTAAAGCTGATGTACAGGGTTCGTTGGAAGCTATTACTGAGTCACTGGGCAAATTGTCTACTGATGAAGTGAAAGTGAATATTATTGGCAATGGTGTAGGTGGTATTACGGAAACGGATATTACTTTAGCCGGCGCTTCGAACGCTATTGTAATTGGTTTTAACGTACGTGCCGACGCTACCGCTAAGCGTGCCGTGGAACGTGAGCAGGTTGATCTTCGTTATTACAGCATCATTTATGAAGTAATAGACGAAATCACTCAGGCCATGACAGGCATGCTGGCACCGGAATTCAAGCAACAGATCATTGGTCTGGCTGAAGTCCGGGATGTCTTCAAATCACCAAAACTGGGCGCGATTGCCGGTTGTATGGTAACTGAAGGTGTCATTAAGCGTTCTGCACCAATCCGTGTTCTGCGTGATAACATTGTTATCTATGAAGGCGAACTGGAATCCTTACGTCGCTTTAAAGATGACGTACAGGAAGTTCGTAACGGCATGGAATGTGGTATCGGCGTTAAGAACTACAATGATGTTAAGGTCGGCGATCAGATAGAGGTCTTCGAGACCATCCAGGTCGAGCGAACTTTATAATACTGGCTTAACAACAGTCTGTATCAGCATGGGGGCCAGGTGCCCCCATGTTTGTATTCAGGCAACAGGAGCTTGAAATGGGTAAAGAATTCAGCCGTACGGACCGTTTTTCGCAGCAACTGCAGCGCGAAGTTGCGCAAATTTTACAGCGTGAAATTAAAGATCCACGAGTGGTCATGCCGACCATTTCTGATGTTGAGGTTTCACGTGACTTAGCGTATGCCAAAGTTTTTGTCACCTTCCTGAATGATGATCAGGATGAGGTGAAAGAAGCCTTACAAGTATTGAATGACGCCGCGGGCTTTATTCGTACTTTATTAGGTAAGCGTTTAAAAGCACGCATTACTCCGAATCTGCGTTTTGAACATGACAGTTCACTGAACGAAGGTATCCGGATGTCAAAACTGGTCAATGAAGCCATTGCTTCAGATGAAGCCCGTAAAAATAAATCAGAGAAATAATAGTGGCAAAGCGTAGTAAAAAAGGCCGTCCGGTAAACGGGGTGATACTGGTCAATAAACACCAGGGTGAATCTTCGAACCGTATCCTGCAGCAGGTGAAGCGCATTTTTAATGCACAGAAAGCGGGTCATACCGGGGCTTTAGATCCTCTGGCGACGGGCATGTTACCTATCTGCCTTGGGGAAGCGACTAAGTTTTCCCAATTCCTGCTGGACGCGGATAAAACCTACCGGGTACGTGCTCAGTTAGGGGTTCGTACCGATACCAGTGACGCCGATGGCGAAGTGGTGGCCGAAGCTGCAGTGGACGTTAATGAACAGCAGTTAGCTGCGGCACTAGATACCTTCCGCGGCGATATTCTGCAGGTGCCTTCGATGTTTTCAGCATTGAAGCATCAGGGGAAGCCTTTGTATGAATACGCGCGAAAAGGCATTGAAATAGAGCGTGAAGCACGGCCTATCAGCATTTATCGTTTAGAGCTATTGCAACGTGAAGGCGATGTGCTGGAGATGGAAGTACACTGCAGCAAAGGTACTTACATTCGCTCTCTGGTCGATGATCTGGGTCAGTTACTGGGTTGTGGGGCGCATGTGCAGGCCTTGCATCGTACTCAGGTAGCCGATTATCCGGCGGATGCCATGCTTAGTGTGGATCAGTTAAATGCCTATGTAGCCGATGCTACAGAAAGCGCTGACTTTGATTACGCGGAGCTGGATGCTTTGTTACTACCAGTGTATAGCCCGGTTGCTAACCTGCCGCTGAAGACAGTCAACAGTCGCCAGGCGCATAGTTTTTTACATGGCCAGCCGCTGAATGCCGAGTCGGCCCCTGCCGGAACCCTGATTCGGGTGGAAAATACCGAGCAGGTATTTCTTGGCGTGGCAGAGTACAGAGCCGATGGCCTGGCCTGGCCGAAAAGACTGGTTGTATTTGACCTTGAAGTAGGGGCGAAAAGACCGTATACTTCGCCGTGATTTTAACCCCTGGCTGAATTAGTGATCGGTCGGGCTTATTTTTGGAGTACTTATGTCACTAAATGCAGAGAAGAAAGCAGAAATAGTAAAAGAATTTGGTCAAGGCGAGAGAGACACCGGTTCTCCTGAAGTTCAGGTCGCTTTGTTAACCGCGCAAATCGCTCATTTGCAGGGCCATTTCCAGGAACATATCCACGATCACCATTCACGTCGTGGTTTGTTGCGTATGGTAAGCCAGCGTCGTAAGTTGCTTGATTACCTTAAGCGTAAGAGCACAGACCGTTATGCAGACCTGATTAAGCGTTTAGGTATACGTCGCTAAACAGATTTGTTGAAAAAAGGAGCCTTAATTGGCTCCTTTTTTGTTTTAACGCTCTTATTTTGAGCGCGACTTCGCTATACTGTGCGCGAAGAAATAGTGAAAAGAGAGGCTTTGGATAAAAAGCCAACATGTAAGTAAGGTAAAGGAAAAAGATAAAGTGAATCCTATAACTAAGCAATTCCAGTATGGCCAGCACACTGTAACTATAGAAACCGGAGCTATGGCTCGTCAGGCTTCAGGTGCTGTACTAGCCAGTATCGGTGACACTACGGTTTTAGTAACGGTAGTGGGTAAAAAAGAAATGAAAGAAGGCATGGACTTCTTTCCTCTGACAGTAAATTATCAGGAGCGTACCTACGCAGCGGGTAAAATCCCAGGCGGTTTCTTTAAGCGTGAAGGCCGTCCGACTGAAAATGAAACTTTAACCTCACGTCTGATTGACCGTCCTATTCGTCCATTATTCCCGAACGGCTTTAAAAATGAAGTTCAGGTCATTGCTACGGTAGTATCTCTGGACCCTGAAGTAGCACCAGATATTGTTGCGCTGTTAGGTACTTCAGCAGCGCTTGCGGTTTCAGGCCTGCCTTTTGCGGGTCCAATTGGCGCAGCACGTGTTGGTGTAATTAACAACGAATACGTATTGAACCCAACGACTACTGAACTGCTGACTTCAGATTTGGATTTGGTAGTAGCAGGTACTCAGGCAGCGGTACTGATGGTTGAATCAGAAGCTAACCTGTTAAGTGAAGAAGCTATGCTGGGTGCCGTTATGTACGGTCACGAGCAGATGCAAACTGCGATTTCAGCTATCAACGAGTTTGCTGCAGAAGTGAACACCCCTAAGTGGGAGTGGACAGCACCTGTTCAGAACGAAGAATTGAAAGCCGCTGTTAAAGAGCTGGCTGAAAGTAAAATTGGCGAAGCTTACCTTCAGACTGATAAAACAGAACGTCGTGACGCTTTGAGTCTTGTGCGTACGGACATGATGGAAGCGCTGCGGGCTAAGTTTGAAGATTTAAATGAGAAAGAAGCTTCGGATATTTTCCATGCTTTGGAAAGTCAGGTAGTGCGCGGTCGTGTTATCGCTGGTGAGCCACGTATTGATGGTCGTGAACCTGATATGGTGCGTGGTCTTGATATGGCGACGGGTGTATTACCTCGTACGCACGGTTCTGCAGTGTTCACCCGTGGTGAAACTCAGGCGCTGGTAGTGGCTACGCTAGGTACTGAACGTGATGCTCAGAACATTGATGAAATCATGGGCGCTCGTACTGAACGCTTTATGCTGCATTACAACTTCCCTCCTTACTGTGTAGGTGAAACGGGCTTTGTTGGTTCACCTAAGCGTCGCGAAATTGGCCATGGCCGTTTAGCGAAACGTGGTGTACTGGCAGTTATGCCAGATGCAGAAGAATTCCCGTACACAGTGCGTGTAGTGTCTGAAATTACTGAATCAAACGGTTCAAGTTCTATGGCTTCGGTATGTGGTACTTCACTGGCATTGATGGACGCTGGTGTGCCGATCAAGTCTTCAGTGGCTGGTATTGCCATGGGTCTGGTTAAAGAAGGCGACGACTTTGTTGTGCTTTCAGACATCTTAGGTGATGAAGATCACTTAGGTGATATGGACTTTAAAGTGGCCGGTAGCAAAGATGGCGTTACCGCACTGCAAATGGATATCAAGATCGAAGGTATTACTAAAGATATTATGGAAAAAGCGCTGGCCCAGGCCCGTGCCGCTCGTCTGCATATTCTGAATGTGATGGATGAAGCGATCAGTGGTCACCGTGAAGAAGTATCGAGCTTTGCTCCACGCTTCCATATCATGCGTATTAACCCTGAAAAAATCCGTGATGTAATTGGTAAAGGCGGCGCGGTTATTCGTGAGCTTACCGAATCTACTAACACCAACATCGAAATTACTGATGACGGTGTGATCAAGATTGCAGCTACCGACGAAGCCGATGCTCGTGCCGCTGTAGAGCGCATTGAAGCAATCACTGCTGATGTTGAAGTAGGTCGTATCTATCAGGGTAAAGTAGCCCGTATCGTTGATTTCGGTGCTTTCGTTACTATCCTGCCAGGCAAAGATGGTCTGGTGCATATCTCGCAAATCGCTGAAGAGCGGGTTGAAGATGTGAATGCTCATATGAGCGTTGGCGACACCGTAGCTGTTAAAGTGCTGGAAATCGACCGTCAGGGTCGTGTGCGTCTGAGCATGAAAGAAGCTCAGGAAAAAGCTGCAGAATAAATTCTGTCGCTGATTAAAAAGGCTCCTGCGGGAGCCTTTTTTGTATCCGAGTAAAAGCACTTCAAGCCTGATCATTGTTGTGGTCTAATGGAAAGGCAATTACTTTTGGAGTCAGACTTTGAAGTTACGAATATTATTAAGTTCGATGTTGAGTTTGCTGCTGGTAGCCTGTAGCACTAGCCCTCAGACACCAGAGCAGGAACAACGGGCAACTACTGATCCGGCCACCGTAAGTATTACCCGTCCGGTTCGCGAACCTGGCGTTAGCGGTAACCAGTTTATTCTGGTAGAACCTGTGATGCCAAGCAGCCAGCGACAGGTAGAAATCGCCCAGATTTCTCAGCTTATGCTGGAACATGAGCTGAGTGACGAGCAAATGGCTATTCTGCTTTATCGTCGTGGTGCTTTATATGACGCTTTAGGTATGTCGACGCTGGCTCGTATTGATTTTAATCAGGTGCTTGAATATCGTCCGGGTATGTCAGATGCTTATAATTACATAGGTATTCATGCGACACAGGCGGGGGATTTTGAGACTGCCTTTGAAGCCTTTGACAGTGCTCTGGAACTGGATCCTGAACACCCTTATGTTTATCTGAATCGGGGCATTACTGCGTATTATTCCGGCCAGTACGATTTGGCCCAGGCTGATTTTGCAGATTATCATTATCAGGATGAGCAGGATGCTTATCGGGTTATCTGGTTGTTTTTTGCTGAATATGAGCTAGAACAGGAACGTGCTTACCAATTACTGTCTCAGCGTAAGCAACATGTACCGGAAAACTGGGAACACAATATTATCCGCTTATTCACTGGTGAAATAGATGCTCAACAGTTAATCGCCAGCACTCTTGAGAACGTTGAAGATCAGAGGGCGTTGACCGAGCGTCTGGCTGAAGCATACTTCTATCTTGCTAAATATGAGATGTTCCAGGGTTATGATGATGATGCGGCTAATTATTTGAAGTTAGCTCTGGCTACCAATATTTATGATTTTATTGAACACAGATATGCACCGTTGGAACTGGAACGATTGCGTAATGGTGATCGTATAGCTCCTCGATGAAGAAAATAATTCGCCCTTTGGCGTTGGCCTTGCTGACGCCTGTTATTTTTATTCTCCATTCTAGCCAGACGACTTCGAGTGATTACTGGAAGTCATTGTTTGAAAACTCTCCCCGCTCTTATGCTTATACAGCCAGCTATTATGGTGTCGGTAGTGCCAGTCATTATCTGGGCGAAAGGTATTGGCGCCGGGACAGCCGTGCTCAGGCGTTATCTTATTATCAGCGTGCGGTAGCGCAGGGCGATGCCGGAGCAGCCTATGCGCTTTCTCAACATATTCCTGCGCAAAACGAGCAATGGTTGAGAGCGGCTGCAGAGCTTGGCAATCACGAAGCCTCCATTGTGGTCGCTTCAGTTTTGGCTGAAGAATCACCGGAAAAAGCTTATGCGCTGATCAAAGAGTTACACCCAGAGCCACGTCAACAGGACATGCAGGCTCGCTTGCTGTTGCATCATCCCGAACTATCCATTGAGTATAGCTGGCGCGATGTGGCCCCCCGTACTGCAGAATGGAGTCGGCTGCGCAAAGGGGCTGATCTTTTGCGTCATAGCGATGAGTTAAGTTGCTCTGTACCGGTAGTTATTTATGCGACGGTTCCTGAAGCTAATGAAGTTGCTTTTGAGTGGGTAGCCAGACTAGAACAACATGAACTGGCGGTGATGGACTTTTGTTTCACTTTAGGCTCAGCAGGTAAGATTGAATGTGATCCTACTAACGGGCGAGCTGATTGTTCATTGGCGGGCGAATATCAAAGTGAGAAGTACCAATGGTTTATTACCCGGTCGGGCATCGCAAATGCTCGCAGTAATCAGCTGTTTATGCCAGTCGATGCTTCATTTTCGGTTCTGGTGCATGAGATGGGGCACTGGTTCGGATTGGCGGATGAATACCCGATGAGTCCAGATTTAGCAGAACTTTTTTGCAGTGGCCGATATCGTTTTAATGCGAAAAATATAGTAGTTACCGAAAGAGAGCGTATTTCTGCTAACGAGTTCGCACGCTTAGAAGAGGAACTACCCTGGCGTGAACATCTGCAACAATCCATAGGTCAGGCTGAGGGTGAGTATTACAGGCTGGGGTCTACTGATGGGTCTAAAATTGGACTCTTCCGCGCTGAGACCTGCGACAAAACAGAATACCAGGCCTGGAAACCCTTGCAGAAAAGAACCTTTATGCAACATCATGAGTTGGATTATATTCCCGGGCTTTATATTGAGCTAATGCAGCAGAGTCAAAATAAAGCACCTTAAATAATAAAAAACCAGCCGGGAAGGCTGGTTTTGAGTGAGCAGTTTGTTTGCAGTTAGCTGACGTTAATGCCAGCGGCTTGCAGGTCGGCATGATAGGACGAACGCACAAGAGGGCCTGAGGCTGCATGGGTAAAGCCCATTTTGTCAGCTTCCCGTTTTAACATGGCAAACTCATCCGGATGCACATAACGGGCAACAGGAATATGATGACGACTTGGCTGCAGATACTGGCCAATAGTCAACATATCGACATTATGACGACGCAGATCCCGCATTACTTCCAGAATCTCTTCGTTAGTTTCGCCTAAACCCACCATCAGGCCTGACTTAGTCATTACATCCGGACGGCGTTCTTTATACAGTTTCAGGAGATCCAGAGACCACTGGTAGTTAGCGCCCGGACGAGCCGCTTTATACATGCGTGGTACGGTTTCTAAGTTGTGATTAAATACATCAGGTGCTTCCCCTTCCATGATATCCAGGGCCTTTTGCATACGGCCACGGAAGTCTGGTACCAGCACTTCTACTTTTATGTCTGGAGTAAAGGCGCGGATTTCACGAATACAGTCGACAAAGTGCTGAGCACCACCGTCACGCAGGTCATCACGGTCAACCGACGTGATAACTACATAACTAACTCCCATATCGGCAATAGTCTCACCCAGTTTGCGGGCCTCGGCAGGATCCGGTGGTAGCGGCCGGCCATGGGCAACATCGCAGAACGGGCAGCGACGGGTACAAATGTCGCCTAGTATCATAAAAGTAGCGGTGCCGTGGTTAAAACATTCAGGCAGATTCGGACAGGAAGCTTCTTCACACACCGAATGCAGACCATGCTTGCGCATAGCTTTCTTAATATGGTCAATTTTTTCTGAGGATGCAGGCAACTTAACCTTAAGCCAATCAGGCTTTCGTAGCATCTGATCGCGCTCGGTAGGTACGATTTGCACCGGTATAAGTGCCATTTTGTCAGCGTCACGCATTTTGACGCCTGGTTCCATTCTAACTGGCTTGGACATAGTCTTCGATAAGCCCCGTAGTTGTCTGCACCTGCTCATAGTTGAGGTGCTTAGTGAATGCCTGGGTAACCGCTGTTGCGGCTTCCTCAATGGTCTGTGGGCCTGCGTGAGCAGATGTCTGCGTCATTTGCATACCCGCGTAACCACAAGGGTTAATTCGGGCAAAAGGCTGCATATCCATATTAACGTTTAAGGCCAGCCCATGAAAAGAACAGCCGCGACGAATACGCAAACCCAGCGAACAGACTTTTTCTTCGCCGATATAAACACCTGGAGCGTCGGCACGAGGGGCGGCCGTTATACCGTAATCCGCAAGTGCGCTAACTACAGTTTCTTCTATTGCAGTTACCAGCTGGCGAACGCCCATTTTTCGACGCCGTATATCAATCAAAAAGTAAACGACTAGTTGCCCAGGGCCATGATAGGTCACCTGACCGCCACGATCGACCTGCACTACAGGTATATCGCCCGGGGCCAGAATATGCTCAGCTTTACCAGCCTGGCCCTGCGTGAATACTGGATAATGCTCTACGATCCATATTTCATCATTGCTATCGTCATGACGCTGGTCGGTATAGCTTTGCATAGCTTGCCATACCGGTTCGTATTGCATGCTATTTAATTGGCGAATAGTCAGTCGATTCATAAGAGCATTATACCTTGCAAGGAAAGTACTTACACCCGAAGAAGGGTAGGGTTATATCGGAACGGCCTTAGAGAACATAACGAACGTCTTCTAAAGCGGAAATTTCGCGATACAGTAACTCAATATGTTCCTTGCTGGTAACGATCACGCTGACCGACAAAGAGACATAATTTCCTTTACTGGAAGGGCGTTGTTGCGGTTTATAATCGCCCGGCGCGTGCTGCTGTATGACAGCCAGCACGTCATCGGTCAAATTATCGCTGGCGACGCCCATAATCTTAAAATTAAGATTGCATGGAAAGTCGAGCAGTTCATCAAATTTAGTTTGCATAAGCACCCCCTGCGTATGGCAAATTATTCGCTGGCAAAACTTTTCCGGATACTATCCATTATACGTTTAAAAAAGCCACCAGTCTCAACTTCGTGCAGGGTTACCAGCGGAAATGAAGCGATATCTTCCTCACCAATAGTCAGAAACACTTCACCAACGGTTTCGCCTGCGGCGATGGGTGCTTCAAGGGTCTGGTTAAGCACAAAATTTGCTTCCAGGTTCTGGCGTTGACCCCGAGGCAGGGTGACTACGACATCGTCTTTTACGCCCAGCTCGACTTCTTCACGATCGCCACCCCATATACGGTGTGACACAAAACTTTCACCGGCATCGTAAGCGTGCACAGTTTCATAATAACGAAATCCGTAGTTGAGTAGTTTTTTGCTCTCTGCAGCCCGGGCGCGCTCACTATCAGCGCCCATTATTACAGTAATTAAGCGAGTATCACCATCTACCGCTGAGGTGACCAGGCTGTAGCCGGAATCACGGGTATGCCCCGTTTTAATACCATCTACCTGTAACGAGCGGTCCCATAATAAAGAGTTGCGGTTGTACTGGCGGATATCGTTATAAGTGTATTCACGTTCTTTATACAAAGCGTATTCTTCTGGAACATCACGAATTAATGCCTGGCCTAATAAAGCCATATCACGCGCTGTGGTGATTTGATCCGGGGCTGGCAAACCATGGGCGTTGGCAAAAGTGGTGTTTTGCATGCCTAATTGACGGGCATGGGCGTTCATCAGGTCAGCGAAGGCGTCCTGAGTGCCGGCAATATGCTCGGCCATGGCTACCGAGGCGTCATTCCCTGAGGAGATGACAATACCTTTATTTAAGTCGCGAACAGGGACCTCACGACCTACCTCGATAAACATTAACGAGGAGCCTGGAAAATTACGCGCCCAGGCATTTTCACTGATAGTCACTACATCATCATTATTGATAGTGCCGCGTTGTAGTTCCCGGCCAATAATATAGCTGGTCATCATTTTGGTCAGGCTCGCAGGGCCATGAGCCTGATCCGGATTACCCTCAGCAATAACGTAACCGGTTTTATAGTCCATTAAAATATAGCTTTTGGCATTGACCGAAGGCGCAGAAGGAACCACCGCAAGGGCGCTGGCGCTGAAAAGGGTGCTAAGCGCTACGCAAGTAGCAGAGATCAGGGTAGAACGAATACGACTCATGATTAAGTTAGGTCTCTTATTTATTGCTCAAAGCAGTTAAGTGTAATAATGGCTATGCGTTAATGCATTTTCAGACAGCAATTGTAACAGATTTATCAGTCCAGAGGGTATAGCCTGAACAGACCTGTTATTTAGTCCTCTACCCGAAATGCTTGTTCATATCCATCCTGACGTAGTTTATATAACCACTGATTAGCCTGGCTTTCTGAAAAAGGTCCGAGTAACAAACGGTGTAGACCGGCGCGTTCGCGAGTGGTTGCATCCAGCGCATAAATTTCCTGCAAATTATTTTTTAAAGCGAGCAGATTGTTTTCATTACTGGTTGCTGCCACCTGAATATAGAGTGTCTCAGTGTCTACCAGCATAGGGGGGGGCATATGAATGCTTTCAATATGTACGCGGGCTGTCCCTGTATCCAGCATATCTAGTTTATAGGCTGCAGCGAAAGAAAGATCGATAACCCGCTCTGGGTGGAAAGGGCCGCGATCATTAACTCTGACTATGACTTCTTTATTATTTGCCAGATTAGTGACTCGCACATAACTAGGTAACGGCAGATATCGATGAGCGGCTGAAAGGCTGTACATATCATAATACTCACCATTTGAGGTGAGATGACCATGAAATTTTTGTCCATACCAGGAGGCTATTCCAGTGGCTTGATAATCCTCAGCGCTTTGCATTACCTGATAGGTTTCTCCAAGTACGGTATATGAGGACATATTACCTTGTCGGCTTAAGGGCTCAAAACGTGGTGTTAAGGGCTCGATCTCGGCTGACGTTGGAAGGCGGGCAGGCGCCTGGTCGTTACGCATCTGGTAACGACCCTCAGGTTTTCCGGCGCAGGCTGATAACAGCGCGAACAGAATCGCAAAAATGAATAATCTAGCGAGCATAAGCGTGACGTAATTCTTCACTTAATAAGAATACCGCCATAGCGTAGAGGGGGCTGTGATTGTAGCGGGTAATGCTATAAAAGTTAGGTAAACCGACCCAGTAGCTATGGCCTTGTTGTTGTTCAAACTGAAATAAGCGGGCACGTGTGTCTTCTGGCATTTGCGTAACAAAGTCGACACCAGCTTCATGTAACTGACCGACTGTATGGGTTAACTGTTGCCTACGTCCAGAAGTCAGGCTATCCATATCGTCGACCCGGTTAGGCCAGGCTGCAATAGCCACGGGTTCGCCGGCACGCCAGTTATGACGAGCAAAGTAGTTGGCTACGCTGCCGATCGCATCAACTGGATTATTAAACAAATCGCGAATGCCGTCGCCGTCAAAGTCGACTGCATAATGATGGTAGCTGGAAGAAATAAACTGGCCGAATCCCATAGCGCCAGCGTAGGAGCCTTTTAACTCTCCCAGTTCCAGGTTTTCATTGCGAGCTAAGCGTAAAAATTCGCCGAGTTCACTACGGAAAAAGTTTTGCCGTGGTGGGTAATAAAAGCCTAATGTATATAAAGCATCCAACACCCGATAATTGCCCATATATTCGCCGTAAAAGGTTTCTACGCCTATAACGGCTACGATAATTTCTGGTGGTACGCCATATTCTTTACTGGCACGGTTAAGTGTTTGTTCGTGTTCTTGCCAGAACTGAACGCCTCGTTCTATGCGGCGTTCAGTTAGAAAGATAGGGTAGTATTCATGCCAGGGCTTGGCTTCCCAGGGGCGTTGTATAGCATTGAGTACGTCGTCGTTGAGCTCAGCTTGTGCGAGGATCTGTTCAACTTCTTCACGAGTGAAATCATGTTCTGCAATCATTTCAGCGGTGAACGCTTGTTGCAATTCTTGTGGTGACTGTTCAGCCTGTGCCGGAAAGGTCAGAGACAAGGCACAGACTGACGCGGTCAGCCATGCCGGGATATATTTTTTCATGTCACGCATCCTGTTTGTTATTTTAGTCGCGCAGTACCATTCGGCGGTGCGTTGAAATAGCCATTAAGATGCCAAACCCTGCCATAATAGTGACCATAGAGGTGCCACCATAACTGATCAGGGGAAGAGGTACCCCAACTACAGGCAGTAAACCAGAAACCATGCCGATATTAACCAGTGCATAAATAAATACGGTCAGGGTTATGCTGCCAGCCAGTAGTTTACTAAATACATGCTGTGCTCGCATAGCGATAGTAAGGCCCCGATAGATAATAAAACCGTAAAATAAAAGTAAAGCACAAACGCCAATCAGACCAAATTCTTCACTGAACACAGAAAAAATAAAATCAGTGTGCCGCTCAGGTAAAAATTCAAGCTGAGACTGAGTGCCTTGTAACCAGCCTTTACCTTCAATTCCCCCTGAGCCAATAGCGATTTTAGATTGAATAATATGATAACCAGCACCGAGGGGGTCGGTTTCCGGGTTTAAGAAAGTAAGTACTCGCTGGCGCTGGTAGTCACGCATCAGGAAAAACCAGGCAACCGGCAAAAATGAACCTAGTAATATGAAACCACTGATAATCAGGCGCCAGCTCATACCCGCCAGAAAAAGCACGAAAAGACCGGAACAGGCAACTAGCAGGGCGGTACCTAAATCGGGTTGCTGGGCTATTAAGAGAGTTGGGACCATAATAAGAATCAGCCCCATAATAACAACGGAAATGCTTATTGGAAGTTCCTGGCGGGAACAGTACCAGGCCAGCATCAATGGTGCAGCCAGCTTCATTATTTCTGCGGGCTGAATACGAGTGACTCCAATATCGAGCCAGCGCTGCGCACCTTTACCTACTTCACCGACTAGCAATACCGCGACTAATAAGGCCACCCCTATAACAAAGACTGGGATAGCAAAACGCTGATAGGTTAACGGGGAAATCTGTGCCATAACAAAAAGCACGGCAAAAGATATACCTATACGCACTGCCTGACGGTTGACCAGGTGAATGTCCTGGCCGCCGGCACTGTATATAACAGCAAGGCTGATTACGGAAAGGGCCATTAAAACCAGCAGTAAAGGCAGGTCAATATGCATCCGCGCCAGCCATATATTGCGCTGACGTTCTTCAGTTGTCTGCATCGACCGGATCCTCATCTTGTTGCTGTTGAGCCAGCTCTATTTGTGCTTGTTTATCGAAATAGAAATCCATAATACGACGGGCTACTGGCGCCGCATTTAAGCCACCGCCACCAACGTTTTCAATTGCGATAGCCAGAGTTATCTGCGGATCGTCAGCTGGGGCATAACCAACGTAGGTCGCGTTATTGCGCAGACGTTCGTCAACTTCGATAGGAATAGGTTCACCATCAGTATCAAATTCAATAACTTCCTCTTCTTCAATGTCAGCGCGGCTAATAACCTGAGCGGTCCCGGTTTTACCCGCTGCGCGGTAAGGTGCTCCTACAAAAGCAGCATGCGCTGTGCCGTCAGCACGGCTGATTACTCGCTCCATACCTTCCATGATGGTGGTGAAATAAGATTCCTGATCCAGTTGCAGTGGTGCTTTTTCAAAAGGCTGCTGGTACTGAATGTTTTCTCCCTCTCTTATACCTCTTAGAAAACGAGGCTGTAGCCGCCGGCCTTTAGTGACTATAGTGTTGGTTGTAGTCGCCAGTTGCAGGGGTGTCGCTGTCCAGAAGCTCTGGCCAATACCCACTGAAAGAGTTTCTCCGGTATACCAGGATTCATTGTAATTTGCTCTTTTCCAGCCTCTGGAAGGCATCACAGCCCGGTTTTCCTCGTGAATATCAATACCGGTAAAGTCGCCGAAACCTAAATCCAGCATAAAGTCAGAAATAGCATCAATACCGAGTTTATGAGCCAGTTCGTAATAAAAGGTATTATTAGAAACCTGAATAGCTTTATGTAGGTCTACCCAGCCATGACCCCAGCTGCGCCAGTTACGGAAACGCCGTTCTATTCCTTCCAGCTCATAATAGCCAGGGTCCCAGATGCTGGTGGACGGAGTGATAGTACCTTCCTGTAATCCCAGCAATCCCATATGTGGTTTGATGGTGGAGGCTGGCGGATAACGGCCCTGACTGGCTCGGTTGATTAAAGGATTATTAGGATCCTGTAACAAACTTTGATACTGCTTGGTGGAAATGCCACTGACAAACCAGTTCGGGTTGTAGCTGGGGTTCGAATACATAGCTAGCAAGCCGCCGGTTTTACTGTCCATAACTACAATAGCCCCTCGTCGCCCTTGTAGTTGATGCTGTGCGATTTTTTGCATTTCAACATCGACTTCCAGGTAAATATCTTTACCTGGGGTAGGGGGAGTAAACTCCAGGGTCCTGACTACACGTCCACGGTTATTCACTTCAACGGTCTGATAACCTGTTTTACCATGCAGAGTTTCTTCATAATATCGCTCTACCCCAAGCTTACCTATAGTACGGGTCGCTGCATAATTAGCATATTGATCAGTCGCCTGCAGACGCTGAATATCCTGACGGTTAATCCGCCCGACATAGCCCAGAACATGAGTAAACAAGTCATTGTGCGGATAATGTCGCTGATGCCGGCCTTCTACCGAAACTCCAGGGAAGTGATGCTGATGTAAAGAGAAGCGTGCGACCTGCTCTTCGGTAACGTTGTCGATAAAAGGGATCTGTGGAAAGCGACGCGCACGGCGAAGCTGATTCTGAAACGTCTGAATAGAACTTTCTGGAAGGTCAAGAAGCTCGACTAAACGTTGTAGGGTGTCGTCCAGGTCAGGCACTTCTTCAGGTATGATTTCAATACTGTAAACAGCAATATTCTCGGCCAGAATTTCACCATTACGATCATAAATAAGTCCACGGTTGGGCGCTACTGGCAAAACGGTAATACGATTACTGTTAGAGCGGGTTTGAAATTCCTGAAAACCTGTTACCTGCAGATGATAAAGATTAACCAGTAAAACGATAAACACCGCGCCGACCAAAAATAAGCAAAACAACGCTCGTCCGGCAAACAGACTCGAGTCAGAGTTATGATCTCTCATAGCGTGATGTTTATATTTCATTCTTATTCACGGTGATATGGATGATTATTATTAAGGCTCCAGGCGCGAAACAGTGCTTCAGCTATGATAATGCGCACCATCGGATGGGGCAATGTGAGCGCTGATAACGACCACTTTTCTTCGCTTGCCTGCTCACAGGCAGGCGAGAGACCTTCAGGTCCACCGATCAGAAAGCTGACGTCCCGGCCATCGAGCTGCCAGTGCTGCATACGCGATGCCAGTTTAGGAGTATCCCAGGGTTTGCCTGTTACCTCTAAAGTTACAATGCGCGATCCCTTGTTAACCTGATTCAGCATACTATCGCCTTCCTGCTCAGTAATACGGGCGATATTCGCTTTTTTGCCCCGTTTACCCGGAGTTATTTCGGTTAACTGTAATGGTATATCCGGCGGCATTCGCCGGGCATACTCATTAAAGCCAGTGGTAACCCATTCCGGCATTTTATTGCCTACGGCGACTAGCTGTAATCGCATAAATCAGGGGTGTCCCCATAACTTTTCCAGTTGGTAGAAATCCCGGGCACTGTCTTGCATAACATGCACGATGACATCGCCAAAATCAACCAGGACCCATTCAGAGTCGGTTTCACCTTCTATGCCAATAGCAGGTAAACCCGCGTGTTTACTCTCCTGAGCAACGTGGTTAGCAATACTGCGAACGTGGGTTTTTGAATTGCCGGAGCAGATTACTAAAAAATCAGCAATATCAGATTTTTTGCTAACGTCCAGTACATGCACATCCCGGGCTTTTAAATCATCTATTTTATCGAGTACAAAGTCTCGCAATTCTTGCGCTTGCAATGGTTCTCTCCTGAAAGGTGCCTTAACGTGGGCAAGTTGGTAATTATGACCCCTGAGTTTACCACGAGTTCAGTAGTGGTTGCAGCAGTAGCGGCTACTGATACAGACCTTGTTGACGAATATATTGAAAAATATTGAGTGGCAACAGCTCCGGGCAGTCTGGGTTGTCTTTTAGCTGTTGGCGTAGCTCAGTAGCTGAAATATTAAATGCAGGGGTTTGTGCTATGTATATGCGGCCACTACCACTTTGTAATTCAGCTGGTTTATCGGTTTCTGCGTTTACCAGTAATTGCTGGAGTGTTGCTGATGCGTTGTTCAGTTCATATCCTGGCCGTGGCAGCACCACCAGATGAGCCAGCGTTAAAAGCTGTTGCCAGTTTAACCAGCTGGTCAACGACAAAAAACTATCCATGCCCATAATAAAATGCAGGCTTTGGCGCGGATATTCAGCTTGTAAGTGACTCAGTGTGTGGACTGTGCGGGTTGGCTGACCCTGACGCAGTTCCCAGTCATCGGCGACAAGCCTGCAGTCGAGTTCTGCGGCCAGCCTGACCATTTGCAGGCGTTGCTGGTCACTGGCTTCAGGTGGTTTGCGATGCGGAGGAGAGAAGCAGGGTTGTAAGCGTATTTGTTGCCACCCCAGGGTGTCTGCAAGAGTCAGGGCTGGCTTAATATGACCGTAATGAATAGGGTCGAAAGTTCCGCCCAGAAGAGCGACCGGACCTTCAAATGAATGGTTCACTGGAGTGTTCCATTAAACTTAAGGGCTCTGCCTGGCGAGGGTTGAGCAGTAACAGCCCGATATGACTGAATAAGGTTGCTAAGTCTTCTTTGCTGTCACGCTTCAGAGCCAGCTCAGCGCGCACCAAAAGGCGCTGCACAGCGTTACTCAGGGTTGGATTCCAGTCGGCTAGTAGTCGCTGATAAGCTGGCTGTTGGCTTTTCCATACACCTGCGGCTTGCAGTGCCTCGCTGACTGTACTGCCCCCTTGTATGTTGATAAAGGCATTGTGCAAAGTCTGGCATTCACGCTGCAATAACCAATGAATAATAGCGGGCTCACCATCAGTTTCAAATAAGCGCTGTAAGCGATGGAAAAAGGCATCCGCCTGACCCTTCAGTAAAGCATCCTGTAATGCAAAGACGTCATAACGACTTTGCTCATCCGCGCTGTTATGTACATCGGTGGCGGTGACTTCTTTATTCAGATGTAACAAGGCCAGCTTAGCCAGCGCCTGGTCCAGGGCTAGCAGGTTGCCTTCGTACCAGTCTGCCAGTAGCTGCATGGCTTCAGCATTCAGGCTTAATTGATAATGCTGGGCCCGTTGTTGAATAAACTGGCGCAGTTGACTCTTGTCTGGCGTATATACGGGAACAAAAACCCCGTGTTTATCGAGCATTTTAAACCATTTACTGCGCTGCTGTTCAGCCTTCAGTTTAGGCCCATGAAGGATAAGAAGAGTGTCATCGGCCTGTTGCTCTATGAAAGCCTGTAAAGCTTTTGCGCCTTCCTGGCCTGGGGCTGCATTGGGCATCTCCAGCTCTAACACGCGTTGGTTGGCAAAGAGAGACAGGTTCTGGCTGCTTTGCTGTAGTTCAAACCAGCGAAATTCAGCATTCTGCTGGAAAACTTCACGCTCGCTAAAGCCTCGTTGCTTAGCCGTCTGGCGGATTTCGGCCAGTGCCTGTAAACGCAAAAAATCATCATCGCCAAATACCAGATACAAAGGTCTGAGCTGGGTAGTCAGATGTTGTTGTAACTTGTTGGCGTATACTTGCACAGGTTACTCCAGAGTGACCCGGGTCAACAGCATCATCAGCCGTTGTACCGCGTCATCGCGCATTTCGTTAACTATAATTTCAAGCTCCCGGGTTTTAGCCAGCGCGAAATTGGGGTCTTCCTGATAGTCACGGAAGATCTGAATCTCGTGCTGCTCCAGCCGCCCATCTAGAGTATGTACGGTCACCGGAGCCGTATAAATGAGTTCATACTCAGCAACCTGACCGGAAGTTAATAACGACAGGATGCGACGGTCCAGATAGTCTTCATGTAGTTCTATATGAGTGATATCTGATTCACGCGGGCTGATAACTACTTCATAACGCAGTAATTCACGTTGCAGGCGGTTACCTAACTCGCTACGTGAAGGTGCCTGCAAAGACACTTCCTGCAGTTGTTCCGGCACCTGATAGCTACCCCTCATCTGAAAGCCGCAAGCGCTCAGCTGAAGGGTCGACAGGGCGACGAGCATAAACAGAAAGTGTCGCAAGTAAGGCATCCTTTAATTCGCTACAATATTAAAAATTTTACCTGGGATATAAATGATTTTACGCACCGTCTTACCTTCGGTGTGTTTTATCACATTAGCTTCGGCTAAAGCTCGCTGTTCAACCTGGTCCTGGGTGGCATCGGCCGGAACTGTGATCTTGGTGCGTACCTTACTGTTCACCTGAACCACGATCAGTTTCTCATCTTCCAGCATGGCTTCTTTATCAGCCTGAGGCCAGGTGGCAAAGTTAACATCGCTCTGATGACCTAACGCTGCCCATAGTTTTTCACAGATGTGCGGTGTAATAGGGGCCAGCATAATCACTACAGCGTCCAGTGCTTCCTGCATAACAGCTTTGTCCGCGGCGTCTTCCAGCTGCGCTTTCTGCAGGCTGTTCATGAGCTCCATAATAGCGGCAATCGCAGTGTTGAAGTTTTGCCGACGGCCCATGTCGTCACTGACTTTAGCGATAGTTTTATGAACATCACGGCGTAGTGATTTTTGTGCTTTGCTCAGGCCACCTGTGGCAACTTGCCCCTGACCCGAGTCGTTCTGGAATTTATGAACTTGTTTCCATAAACGCCGCAGGAAACGATTAGCGCCTTCTACTCCCGAATCGGACCACTCAAGTGTCATCTCCGGTGGTGCAGCAAACATCATAAACAAACGTACTGTGTCTGCACCGTATTTATGAACCATAGTCTGAGGGTCAATGCCGTTATTCTTCGACTTCGACATTTTGCTCATACCATCGTGTTCAACATTTTTTCCATCTGGGCCTGTAGCACCCTGAATACGGCCTTTTTCGTCACGCTGGATGGTTACGTCTTGCGGAGAAAACCAGGTTTTAGCTCCTTTTTCGTCTTCACGATAAAAGCTATCCGCCAATACCATGCCCTGGCATAACAGGCGTTTAAAGGGCTCATCAGATTCAACCAGACCGGTATCACGCAGTAACTTATGGAAAAAGCGGGCATATAAAAGGTGCAGTATTGCGTGTTCGATGCCGCCCACATACTGATCTACGGGCAGCCAGTAATTGGCTTTTTCTGGATCCAGCATACCATCTTCGCGTGGTGAGCAGTAACGTGCGTAGTACCAGGAAGACTCCATGAAAGTATCAAAGGTGTCGGTTTCATGCTCAGCAGGCATTCCCTGATAGCTGGTTTTACGCCACTCAGGGTCGGCTTTAATCGGCGACGCTACGCCATCCATAACCACATCTTCTGGGAGCTTCACAGGTAACTGATCTTCAGGCACAGCTGCGGATTCGCCATTTTCCAGGTTCAGCATAGGGATAGGGGTCCCCCAGTAACGCTGTCGTGAAACGCCCCAGTCGCGCAGACGATAATTGACCTGGCGATCTCCCAGACCTTCAGCCTGAATGTAGCTGGCAATGGCTTCAAAGGCCTCTTTGCTGGTTAATCCATTGTATTTTTCAGAGTTAATGACGACACCATGACCCACGAAAGCTTCTTTACTGATATCGCATTCAACGTTTTCATCTGCAGGTTTAATGACCTGAGTAATAGGCAGGCCATAAGCGGTAGCAAACTCCCAGTCACGCTGATCATGTCCGGGTACTGCCATGACAGCGCCCGTGCCGTAGTCCATGAGCACGAAGTTAGCCACGTAAATTGGGATCGAATGACCGGTAAACGGATGGCGAGCAGTAAAGCCGGTATCAATGCCGCGTTTCTCCATAGTGGCCAGTTCAGCTTCGGCAACTTTCTGTTGTTTACAGCTTTCGATAAAGTCAGCGATTTCACTGTTGCTTTCAGCTGCTTGCAAAGCCAGCGGATGTTGCGCCGCCACCGCCATATAGGTCGCACCATAAATGGTATCAGGTCGGGTGGTATAAACGGTTAACTGAGCATCGGTCTGTTCTACCTGGTAACTTATCTGAACTCCTTCAGAACGGCCTATCCAGTTGCGTTGCATGGCTTTAACCTGTTCTGGCCAATCATCCAGCTGGTCCAGATCCTGCAGTAGCTCTTCGGCATAGTCAGTGATTTTAATAAACCACTGAGGAATTTCTTTTTGCTCTACCGTGGCACCGGAACGCCAGCCTTTGCCGTCAATAACCTGTTCATTGGCAAGCACAGTCTGATCAACAGGGTCCCAGTTTACTGTCGCATTTTTTTTGTAAACCAGGCCTTTTTCGTACAGTTTGGTGAAAAACCATTGCTCCCAGCGGTAATACTCAGGGTGACAGGTGGCAATTTCACGACTCCAGTCATAGCTGAAACCCAGGCTATTGAGCTGCTCACGCATGTACCTGATATTTTCATAGGTCCAGGCAGCTGGCGCGGTTTTATTCTGAATGGCGGCATTTTCAGCGGGCAGGCCAAAGGCATCCCAGCCAATCGGCTGCATGACATTCTTACCTTGCAGGCGCTGATAACGGGCTACAACATCGCCCAGGGTATAGTTGCGCACGTGCCCCATATGCAGCTTGCCACTGGGGTAGGGGAACATCGACAGGCAGTAAAATTTCTCTTTGTCGGGGTCTTCGCTGACGGTGAAAATTGCTTCATCCTTCCAGCGTTTCTGGGCCTGTTGCTCTATATCCTGGTGTGCATATTCCTGTTGTATTTTTTCTGCCATTACATCAATTACCAGCTGTCTGAAAAATGAACAAGGCACCTGATACTGACATCAGGTGCCTTAAAGAAAACCTGAGCCTGTTAAAATACCAGAGCGACCCACATAAGCAATGCGATTATAAGGCCTGATACGCCAAAAAATATGTTTTCGTATAAGCCTTCAACTTTGGCAGCTGCATTATTAGTATCGCCACCTGAAGTAAATGCCATGATAATGCTGGTTACACCCAGGCCCGCTGAAGCCACCAGGATGGTAAAGAAAATTGCATCAAGTAAATTTGCCATGTCGCCTTGTCCTTTATATACCACGAAAAGTTATAGTTAGATTATACCCTGAATTTTAAAATCTTTGACGGCTTTTGACTATGTTCTAAGTCAGGTTTTACCTGCTTTTATAGTTTTCAGCAGCGTTCCGGCCACTTTTGCGCAAGGTAGCGAACGCAAGGAGCATTGCAGATATCCAGGCGGGCCACTCGCCAGTTCGCCGGAACCAGGTTTTCCCTTCAACCAGAGACACATGGGCACTGGCGACATTGGCTTCAAACTGAGGGATGTGGGTAATCCAGCGTCCACGTTCATCAACCATGCCGGTGACTCCATTGTTGGTCGAACGCAACATGGGCCGACCTAGCTCCATGGCCCGCATGCGGGCTATTTCCATGTGTTGGTGTGGACCATGTGAGTCACCAAACCAACTATCATTGCTAATTGTTAAAAGTAATTGGGTCTGCTCATCTACTGATGCCGCTATCTGGCGTGGGAAAGCCACTTCATAACAAATATTAGCGGCTAGCTGGTAACCGTTGGCCTGCAGATTAGGCTGCCGATAAGAGCCTCGCTGAAAGGAAGACATAGGTAAATTAAATAGTGGTGCCAAAGGACGCAGCAAACTCTCAAAAGGTACAAATTCGCCAATGGGTAACAGCTGATGCTTTTCATAGCGATTGTCAGCAGCATACTGATAACCTGAATCAGGTTGTTGACCTAATACAATAATAGAATTGTAGTAGCCGTTATTGGATTCTTTAAGATCAATAATACCGGTAATAACGGCGGTATCGTTAGCTGCCGCCGCTTTGTCAATTTCCTGCAGTGCTTCCGTAGCATGAGGTTCAATAGCAGTAATAGCGGATTCCGGCCAGATGACCAGATCATGGTCATAATATGGCCGCGCTAAATCCATATACTTAACTAAGTTAATCCATTGCCGACTGGGCTCCCATTTGACATCAAGACTGACGTTGCCCTGAACCAGAGCTACATTCACCGTTTCACCAGTGGGTTGCATGGGATTGAAGTAGGGAGCGACAACGCCCATTGCATAGCAGATAAGGGGTACTAACAGCCACTGCACTTGTTTACGTAGCAAGGTCAGAGCAAAACCTATGGCGCTTAGCATTACCAACAGGCTGAGTCCAATTTCGCCGACATGAGGGGCCATGTTTCCCATGACCGTGCTGGTCTGGCTATAACCTAAACTGAGCCAGGGGAAACCAGTAAATAACCAACCGCGCAGAAATTCGCTGATTAGCCAGAGTAAGGGTAATACAAACAGCGACATACCAGATAACCAGCGCCTGCTGCGAAACCACAACCAGGCGGCAAGCATTGGAAACAGCGCCAGGTAAGCCCACAGCACGACCATAAGCAGCACGGAGAAAATAAGAGGTAGCCCACCAAACTGGTCAATACTGACAAAAACCCAGCTGACTCCTGCACCAAACCAGCCGAAACCAAAAGCAAACCCGGTTGCCAGAGCCTGGCGCTGTGTCTGGGCCCGTACGAGCATGAGTAGCCAGGAAGCAATCAACAGCGGCGCTAACCAGCCCTGATTAAAAGGCGCATAGGCAAAGACTAAAGCAAGGCCACTAAGTAGCGACAGTGAATAACGCCAATAAGGGCGGGTCAGAAAAGTTAACCAGTTCATGTTTCGGTTTTGGTGTCCGTATCTTGTGGAAAGCCAGTCAGGCTAACCTGTAGCTGTTGAATACGACGTCGGTCCGCTGAAGTGACCTTAAAGGCCAGTTCACCGACTTCAACCATTTCACCAGTTGAGGGAAGGTGTCCAAATGCGCTGGCTACCAGTCCTCCGACGGTATCGTATTCTGAATCCGGAAATTCGGTGTTGAAAAACTGATTGAATTCTTCAATGGTGGTCAGAGCTTTAACGGAAAAGCGGGACGCACTGATTCGTTTTATGCTGGCTTTTTCATTTTCGTTGTCGTCCGTTTCATCTTCAATTTCACCAACAATTTCTTCCAGGATATCTTCGATAGTGACCAGACCGGAAACGCCGCCATATTCATCGACAACGATTGCCATGTGGTAGCGTTTGGATCTGAATTCTTTCAGTAAAGCGTCAACCCGTTTACTCTCTGGAACGATAACGGCCGGTCGCATAACCTCACCAATTGAAAAAGGCTGGTTTGTTATTTGAAAGCCAAAGGGCAGCAGGTCTTTAACCAGCAATACGCCCTCAATCTGGTCTTTGTTGTCGCTGACTACCGGATACCGGGAGTGTCCGCTATCAACAAGCATAGGCAGGAACTCTGCCACACTGGCATTTTTATCAATAGTGATCATTTGCGAGCGGGGGATCATAATGTCGCGGACTTTAAGCTTGGCAACATCGAGAACGCCTTCAATCATTTCTTTAGTGTCGGCATCAATCAGATCACGAAGTTCTGCATCCTGAATAATATCAACCAGCTCTTCACGGGTGTTCGGTTCTGCAGTGAAGCTCTGTAGCAAACGTGTTGCCCAGGACTTGCGCGCAGAACCGCTACTAGAGGGTGCGTTGTCGTCGCTCATGAGACTAGGTTGGCTCCTTACGATATGGGTCATCTATGCCAAGTGAATGAAGGATTTCTATTTCCAGGCTTTCCATTATGTCAGCCTCGTGATCCTCAATATGGTCATAACCTAGCAAATGCAAGGTGCCATGCACAACTAAATGCGCCCAGTGGTCATGCAGTGCTTTATTCTGTTCTTCAGCTTCTGCTGCCAGCACGGGAACGCAAATAACCAGATCGCCTAACAAAGGCACGGGTAGCGGAATATCGTTGTCGAAGGGAAAAGACAGAACATTAGTTGGTTTATCTTTGCCTCGGTAGTCGCGGTTTAGCTGCTGACTTTCCTCAACGCTGACGGTTCGTATGGTCAACTCCGCCTGCTCCAGGTGCTCCGCTTTAAGTGCGGCTTCCACCCAACTGCAGAATTGCGCCTCGGCGGGAATTTGTTGCTCGCCATGAGCAGCCTGCAGATCAACCGTAGCGTTCATGAGTCAGGCTCAACTTTAACATGTGTGCCGTTGCCATTAGCTTTGCCGGCCTGTTTGCCTTCCAGTTGCAGCTCATGTTTTTCATAGGCCTGAACTACACGTTGCACGACCGGATGGCGCACTACGTCAAAGGCGTTGAAGAAGGTAAAACTGATTTCTTCAACTTCGCTTAATACTTCGATGGCATGACGTAACCCTGAGCGCTGGCCTCGGGGTAAGTCGATTTGCGTAATATCGCCGGTAATAACCGCTTTGGAGTTGAAACCAATGCGGGTCAGGAACATTTTCATTTGCTCCGGCGTGGTGTTTTGACTTTCATCCAGAATAATAAAGGCATCATTCAGGGTGCGGCCACGCATATAGGCAAGCGGAGCTACTTCGATTACGTTGCGCTCAAGCAGTTTTTCAACTTTTTCAAAACCAAGCATTTCGAATAGAGCGTCATAAAGCGGGCGCAGGTAAGGGTCTACTTTCTGAGCCAGATCGCCAGGTAAAAAACCCAGTTTTTCGCCAGCTTCAACAGCCGGGCGGGTTAACAGAATGCGACGAATTTCCTGACGTTCCAGAGCATCTACCGCGGCGGCTACCGCCAGGTAAGTCTTTCCGGTACCGGCCGGACCTATGCCAAAGTTAATATCATTGGCCAGAATAGCGCGTACATAGGCCTGTTGGTTCGCATTACGGGGTTTAATCAGACCGCGTTTGGTTTTAATGACGGTGTGTTTATCGTCTTCAACGCCTTGATCCTGCTCTAAAGCAGCACTTTGTTGAATTGCCAGGTGCACCTTAGCGGGTTCAATATCCTGAACGGTACCACGGACGGGGGCCGTCTCTACATAAAGATCACGCAGAATGTCGCTGGTGGCCAGTAGGCCTGAAGGCTGACCGATAATACGAAAATGGTTATCGCGATGGCTGATTTCGACACCCAGGCGCCGCTCCAGCTGCTTTATATTATCGTCAAAGGGCCCACAAAGGTTGGCTAAACGCTGGCTGTCTGCGGGCTCAAGATACAATTCAAAGGTATCTATATGTTTACTCAATACTTCCTCGTCTTATTACTTAAGTAATACTATTTAATGAGTTAAGGCTGAAAGTGAATTACGCCACTTTCATCTGTCTGTTCCTGTTGTTTGCCGGAGCGGGCCAGAATGCTCTGTGGTGACATTTCTACCCGCAATCCCATATCAGCTTCTTCACGGAGCAATTCACCGCGCAATGAGTTTGGCAAAGCTTCAGTGATTTTCACATCAACAAATTTACCGATCATGCCTGGGTGGCCTTCAAAATTAACCACTCGGTTGTTTTCAGTACGGCCACTGAGTTCCATCGGGTTTTTACGCGACGGACCTATTACCAGTATGCGTTGTTCCGTATCCAGCATACGGCGCGCATGTTGCTGCGCCTGTTGGTTAATACGCTGTTGTAACAGTTGCAAACGCTGTTTCTTGGTCGCTTCGCTGACATCATCAGGTAGGTCAGCAGCCGGCGTACCAGGACGTGCGCTATAAATAAAGCTGAAGCTTAAATCAAAGTCTATAGCCTGGATTAAGTCCATAGTCTTTTCGAAATCGGCGTCACTTTCTCCCGGAAAACCAATAATAAAGTCAGAAGACATAGCTATGTTGGGACGCACTTTACGTAATTTACGAATCTGCGATTTATACTCGATTGCCGTATGGCCTCGTTTCATTAACGCCAGCACGCGATCGGAACCGCTTTGCACTGGCAGATGCAGGTGATCAACCAGCTCAGGAATGGTTTCGTAGGCGGCAATAATGTCATCGGTAAATTCAACCGGATGCGAGGTGGTATAACGAATACGGTCAATGCCGTCGATAGCGGCTATCAAATGTAATAATTCAGCAAAGGAGCAGATATCACCATCGTAATGGGGCCCACGAAAGGCATTGACGTTCTGTCCAAGCAGATTCACTTCCCGCACACCTTGTTCCGCAAGCTGGGCAATTTCGTAGAGCACATCGTCTACCGGACGACTGACTTCTTCGCCCCGGGTATAAGGCACTACACAGAACGTGCAGTATTTACTGCAGCCTTCCATAATAGATACAAAAGCGGAAGCGCCATCGGCTTTAGGATCGGGCAGGCGGTCAAATTTTTCAATTTCAGGGAATGAAATATCCATCACCGCTTTCTCGCCAGCTTGTACTTGTTTCACCATCTCTGGCAAGCGATGCAGGGTTTGCGGACCAAATACCAGGTCCACAAAAGGCGCGCGTTCACGGATATGAGCACCTTCCTGCGAGGCTACGCAACCACCCACACCAATAATCAGATCCGGCTTATCGTTTTTCAATAATTTCCAGCGACCCAGCTGATGAAAGACCTTCTCCTGTGCTTTTTCGCGAATAGAACAGGTGTTGAGCAGAATTAAATCAGCATCTTCAGCGGTGTCTGTTGGCAGGTATCCCTGGGTAGCATTCAGCAGATCCAGCATTTTGGCTGAATCGTATTCGTTCATCTGGCAACCCCAGGTTTTAACAAAGACCTTTTTACTCATGATGCTCACTTACTCGCTTAACTGAAATGGGTGCAAAAAAGGGTCATTATTTTACCACCTATAGCAGGGTAGTTGCTAGTGGCGGGCAACCGCTGGTTTCTGGCGTAATGCAAAAAAACCAGCAATAAATATAATGATAGTCCCACTGACCATATGCCAGGTAATAGGTTCCTGCCAGAACCAGAAACCCATAAAGGCGGCAAAAATAACAGAGCTATAGGTAAAGACTCCGACGCGGGATGGGCTGGCCATGCTGAATGCACGGGTCATGGCTAATTGTCCGACTACAGCGAGCAGCCCCATGGCGGCTATCAGAAACCAGTCTGATGACGCTAAAGGTTGCCAGCGGATAAAGAGCGGAATGGCGGATAATAAAGAGGCGAAAAAAGAAAAATAAAAGACAATTTTACTGGGTGACTCAGTGCTGGAAAGTTTACGAATGATGGTTTTAGTCCAGGCAGCCAGTGTGGCAGCGAGCAGGGCTACCAGAATCATCGGCTGGAAATCACCGGCAACCGGATTCAGAAACACCAGAACACCAATGAAGCCAAGTATAATAGTCAGAATCAAGCGTCGGGTAATGCTTTCACCCAGCCAGAAATGGCTAATGATGGGAATAATAAAAGGCGCCATTAATAATACGAGGGTAGCCTGCGCCAAAGGCACGCTGGCAATCACCAGAAAGAACAGAAACATGGCGGTGACTCCTGCCACGGCACGAAGCAAATGCAGGCCCAGTTGTTCGGTTTTAAAAGCAGTCGCTCGCTTACGCCATAGCCAGGGCAGTAGAATGATAAAGGCAAAAAGATTGCGAAAGAACACCAGATGTTCGTAAGGTAATGTTTCGGTCAGGTGTTTGACCAGGGCGCTAACGCCAGCAAAGCAAAACTCAGCCAGTAAGACCAGCGCAGAGGCAATCACTACAGGAGGCAAGGGCAGAACCTTATGCATACAAATCTTTATTTTCCGTCGATAGAGTTATCTTATCATGGCCCTGGCTTTGCGGCATAATGGCAAAAGCGGTACTTAAAAAGGATAACAGTAAATGACGCAGCAGGACTTACATACAACCTGGTTAGTCGCCGGTGGCGGTATGGTTGGGGCGGCTATGGCTCTGGGCTTGGCGCGCCAGGGGCATGAAGTCACTGTGCTGGAACCTTCGCCGGTCACCGAATTTTCGTTAAAACAGCCCTATGATCTTCGAATTTCAGCCATTACCGCAGATAATATTGAGCTTCTGGAGCAGCTGGGTGTATGGGATCATTTGCGCAGCTTGCGTTTACAGCCTTTTCACCAATTAGCGGTGCGTGAACAGGGTATGGAGTGGCTGGAGCTGGGCCAATTGCAGTCGCAGCAGCCATTAGGTTACATGATTGAGAACCAGGTGCTGCAATTTGTTCTGTGGCAGGCATTGCAGGCGGAACCTGGAGTCACCTGCGTTGAAGGTGGCATTGAAAAGCTGGATGTTGCCAACCGACAGGCTACCACTAGTCTTGGTCAGCTGCTTCATTATAAGTGGTTGTTAGGCTGTGACGGCGCTCAATCCAGGGTGCGTAAAGCCAGCGGCATTGGCGTGGCAGGCCGCAGCTACGGTCAGTCCTGCCTGCTGAGCATTGTAAAAACAGCTGAGCAGGTCAGTGCCCGCACCTGGGAATCTTTTGCCGGTGATGAAATTCACGCGCTTTTGCCGCTTTCTGATGATCAGGCCTGTTTTATTTTGTACGCCGACACTCCCCGGGTGAAAAGCTGGCAGGCATCTGAAGAGCATTTAAAGAAAGCCTTAGAGCAACGCTTTGCCAGTTACGGAGACTTTGCAGTGTTGCAGCACGGCAGCTTCCCTCTGACTCGCCAAACCGCTTTACATTATGTGAAAGAGGACACTGTGTTGCTTGGTGATGCGGCGCATAGCATTCACCCCATGGCCGGGCAGGGCGTCAACCTCGGCTTTCGTGATGTGAAGTGCCTGCTCAAAGAGATTAAAGGCATTAGCGCCGTCCATAGAACAGACATGGAACAGGCATTTGCTCGTTACAGTCTGCTTCGACGTGCTGACAATGAATTGATGGCTCAGTCGATGGATAGCATTGGCTGTGGTTTCAAAAGTAATAAAACCCCGGTGCAGCTGTTACGACGGACTTTGTTAAATGGTCTGCGTCGTTTTAAGCCGGGCCGTGACTTAATGACCGCCTATGCTTCAGGTGTCTGGAAAATAAACTAAAAGTCGTAAGTAACACTTGAATGGCAGGCACAAAAAAAGCCGCTATATAGCGGCCGTTTTTGTATCTAAGTTGGTGCGGAGGGGGGGACTTGAACCCCCACGTCCTTTCGGACACTAGCACCTGAAGCTAGCGCGTCTACCAATTCCGCCACCACCGCAACTTAGATGAAGTGGCTGGGGTACCAGGATTTGAACCTGGGAATCACGGGATCAAAACCCGTTGCCTTACCACTTGGCTATACCCCAACTGTACTTACTATTTACTTATTTTGGAACTTTACACGCAATGTTAGTGGCTGGGGTACCAGGATTTGAACCTGGGAATCACGGGATCAAAACCCGTTGCCTTACCACTTGGCTATACCCCAACGGGATAAACATTGGTGCGGAAGGAGAGACTCGAACTCTCACGCCTCGCGGCACTGGAACCTAAATCCAGCGTGTCTACCAATTCCACCACTCCCGCATTCTGATTGGTGGCTACGGCGAGATTCGAACTTGCGACCCCAGCATTATGAGTGCTGTGCTCTAACCAGCTGAGCTACGTAGCCATACTATCAAAATGTTCCGCCGCTCTCTCGAGCAACGGCGCGTATTATCCGAATAAGGTGCTACAGGGTCAACACCTTTCGGTAAAAAAAAGCTTTTTTCGCATCTGACTGCTCAAAAAAGCACTGAACTGGCGAAAAGTACAACAGTTACCAGGGTAAATCGTCGCCGTTACTGTGTTTAAATTGCCCGCTGGTCTCTAAAGACAGTTCGTCGATGCGGCTTCGTAAGCGCTCGGCCGCTGTGTCAGCACTAATATCACCCTGGTTATTGACCATATCGGTCTGAACATAACCGGGGTGAAGTATAGCTACGGCAATGCCTTTTTCTTTCAAGTCCTGCGCCAGGGACACACCTGCTGCGTTTAATGCGGCTTTGGACATACGGTAACCATAAAAACCACCACTGCCGTTATCGGCCATGGAACCCATGCGGCTGGTGATTAAAGCTACTTTACTGTCTTTATGCAGCAGATGCATTAAATGCAGAGTTACCTGTAAGGGGGCCAGGGCGTTGACTTCAAACTGCATCTTAATATCGTCAGTGGGAGCGGCTTCTAAACTTTCCCGGGTTAACAAACCGGCATTATTGATCAGAATATCAATTTTTTTATCACCCAGCTTAGTCTGCAGCTCCGTCAGCGCGTCCAGAGCGGTCACATCGATGCCCTCGATAATATTGACACCCAGGTTTTTAAGTACTTCTGACGCTTTGCGACAAACTGCGGTCACATCAGCTCCCGCTTCTTTATACTGTTTGGCAAAAGCTAAACCAATACCCCGGTTAGCGCCTGTGATAACAACATGTTGAGCCATGGTTTTTCCTTTGTTTGTTAAATACTAAAAGTTAAATGCTGAAAAATACCTTATTCAGCCAGCCCGCCTTTAGTCAACTTGGCTGGGTCAAGAAGGCTTTGCAGTCGTTCCCGGCTTAAATCGGTCATTTCTTCGGCAACATCAAGTACCGGCCGTTTCTCCTGGTAAGCCTTTTTAGCAATTTCAGAAGCTTTATTGTAACCAATTTCCGGGTTCAGAGCGGTGACCAGAATAGGATTGCGGTCCAGTGCCTGCTGCAGGGCTTCATCATTGACCTTAAAGTCAGCAATCGCCTGATCAGCTAACGCATAAGCGCTATTGGTCATGAGTTCGGTAGCCTGCATCAGGTTGTAGGCGATAACGGGTAACATGACATTCAGCTGAAAATTACCGGATTGTCCGGCAACGCTCACGGTGGTCTGATTGCCCAGTACCTGAGCACAGGCCATAGCTACGGCTTCCGGAATGACAGGGTTCACTTTGCCGGGCATGATGCTGCTGCCGGGTTGCAGGGCTTTTAGTTCAATCTCGCCTAAGCCCGCTAATGGACCACTGTTCATCCACCGCAGGTCATTGCTGATTTTCATGAAACAGGCCGACACTGAAGCCAGGCTGCCCATGGTAGCAACGGCCAGATCCTGAGACGCTATACCAGCGAATTTATTTGCACTTTCGGTATAAGGGTGATCGCTGAAGTTGGTCAGGCTGGTGTTAAAAAGTCGGGCAAAATCAGGGTGGCTATTAATGCCAGTACCTATTGCCGTCCCCCCCAGAGGCAGGGCATTCAATTGCGGTAAAAGCTGCTCAAGTCGTTCTTTAGCCTGAGCCACCTGATAAGCCCAGGTATTTAACTCCTGCTCCATAGTCAGCGGCATAGCATCCATCAGATGGGTGCGTCCGGTTTTAACCGTGTCGTGGTATTGAGCTGCTTTTTTCTCAATACTGGATTGCAAATGTTCCAGTGCAGGCAATAATTTGCGGGTAATACGGCGTGAGGTACTGATCTGAATTGCTGTGGGTATCACATCATTGCTGCTTTGCCCTAAGTTAACATCGTCGTTTGGATGTATATCCAGCCCTGTGCGACGTTTAGCGAGATGCGCCAGTACTTCGTTAACATTCATGTTAGTACTGGTACCCGAACCGGTCTGAAAGACATCTACCGGAAACTGTTTTTGCCACTGACCTTCAAAAACTTCCAGGGCCGCCTGTTTTATCGCGTCTGCTTTATCTTCAGATAGCAGGCTGAGTTCAGCATTGGCTTCAGCCGCACAGTACTTAATAAGCGCAATAGCGCGGATAAAAGCAAAGGGTAATGTCAGGTTGCTTATTTTGAAGTTATTCACGGCACGCTGGGTCTGAGCTGCGTACAGGGCGTCAGCGGGTACTTCAATGTCCCCCATGCTGTCCTGCTCTGTGCGATATTCTTTCATAGTAAATCCTTAATCTTCATGTGCTTGTATAACAACTGAAGGCGCAACAATGGATTTTCAAGCATGGTGCTGCCTTAAGTTGTACGACATTGGCATATTGTGGAATAGGTGCTCTTGTAAAAGTAGACCTTCCCACTAGCATTAACAGCACTTTTTTAAAAATCGCTGGACAGTGACAGGGAGGTTCTATCCATGCAGGAATTAAGTCCGATACGGGCACCGGATACCATTCCATACGAACCCCGCCGTGAAGCAATTTTGCAGGCTTTGGCTGAGGCCTGTTTCGATGATGAATTTTATTTATTATTTCAACCTCAATTGTCGAATCGTGGGCACAGATTACTGACAGTTGAGGTCCTGTTACGGTGGCGAAGTCCCAGGCTAGGATTGGTCAATGTGTCCGAGTTTATTCCATTGGCTGAGCAAACAGGGACAGTTTACAGGATCACCCGTTGGGTAATCTGCCGGGCCTTGCGCCAGTTAGGTTATTGGCAACAACAGGGTATTTACATGCGCATGACTATTAATATTTCGATGCGTGATCTGGAAGAATCGCAGTTGTATGAGCAAGTCTGTGCGGAAACTGCTGCGAACTGGTTAGAACCTGAGTACATTGGACTGGAAATAACAGAAACCGCCCCTTTACGGTATTCACAGAAAGTAGCTAGAAATATATTTGATTTCCAGCGTGCCGGTTATGAACTGGTACTGGATGATTATGGCGCTGGTTTTGCTACTCTTAATACGCTGCGCACCTTACAGGTTGATACCTTGAAAATAGATAAAAGCCTGGTGCAGCAACTGGAATTTGAGAAAATAAATCAGCTAATGGTCAGCTCTAGCATCAAATTAGCACATCGGCTTGGTCTGAGTGTAGTGGCTGAAGGAGTGGAAAGTGAGTTTGTATGCCAGTGGCTGACTAAGTTGAAATGCGACTTTTTGCAGGGCTTTTATATTAGCCCGCCACTAGCCGCAGATGAGTTGGTAGCGCGATTTTTTAAGCCTTAGCCGGGCATCAACAGTTGTGAAGAGGGCGTATCCAGATTAAGGTTAGTATACAACTAATTCAGTTTGAGGGTTCCCGCGTTTGAAGTATTCGGTTTATACGTTTGTTTTTATGGGGATCGCCAGCTCCGCTGTTGCGGTACAAGCGCAAACACAGCAATTTCAGATTCAGGATGCAGAGGGGAATTTATTATCCGGGGCTGTTATTACAGCTTCGGTTCCTCAGCCTGTCGAAAATACAACCAACAGTACTTATGAGGTAGTGCAACGCGAACGTCAATTTGACCCTCAGGTACTGCTTATCAATCAGGGCGACCTGGTTTACTTTCCGAACCATGACCGTATTCGCCATCATGTCTATTCATTTTCTGAAGCCCGTACTTTTGAATTTGAACTCTATGGTGGTGATGTTTCGCCAAATATGGATTTCCCTGAACCCGGCCTTGTGGTGCTGGGCTGTAATATCCATGATGACATGGTCGCTTACATTGTGATTAATGACGGCGGCCCCGCGGTGATGACAGACGAGCTGGGTGAAGCGACTTTGCAAACCGGTGGTATTACCCGGTTTGATATCTGGCATCCCTGGTTACTGGAGCAGGGACAGTCGAAGGTAACTCTGGAAACCAGTGATTATGAGGGCACTATTTCTGTGCAATTGCCGGTTACCGAACCGGAAAAAGAGGAAGAAAGTGAGCTTGAAAGCAGATTCCGACGGTTTGGCGAATGAAATTTAGTCTGACTCAGCGCCTGACTGGTGTGTTGATTGGGGTTTTGGTCTTGACTCTGACAACTATTAGCCTGGCTACTGTGGTGGCTACTTCGCAAAGCACCGAGCGCACTTTGCAGCGTGAACTGGCAGTTAGTGAACGCGTATTATATAGCCTGTTGCATCAACGTGGTCAGCAGCTAGTGCAAGCGGCCAGTGTGCTGGCCGATGATTTTGGCTTCCGCCAGGCGGTTGCGAGCGATGATGAAGACACCATAGTATCGGCGTTGTCAAATCATGGGCGTCGCATCGACTCCGACCTTATGGTGCTGTTTTCTCCATCCGGAGAGGTCTCTATCAGTACCCATGAATTACCTGATATTGAAAACATTGCCGCTGGTGATGTTGGTTTTGTGGAATCGGAAGGGAATACTTATCAATTAGTGGTCGTACCGGTGCGGGCTCCTCATTTAATGGCCTGGGTCGGGCTGGGATTTGTTGTTGATCAGGAGCTGGCGGCACAACTGAAAGGATTAACAAATGCCGATGTAACCTTCCTTAGCGATCAGGAAAATACAGAGATTTATGCTTCTACGTTAGCAGTTAATCTGCAGCACGACCTGCTGGCTGCATTGCAGAATGAGGCCCTGGCTGATGATTGGTATGAGTCTCAGGGGCTACGTGGTCAGCGATTATCTCTGGACGGACCGGTTGAGGTTTTACTCAGTGTTTCGTATCAGGCCGCTCAGGGACCTTTTCGGGTATTACGACAGCAATTGATACTGGTTATCGTAGTGACCTTACTGGTTTCTTTGCTGATCGGTAGCTTGTGGGGCCGACGTATCGTTAAACCGCTTAAAAAGCTAGCGTTGGCTGCACAACAAATCGCTCAGGGACGTTACGACACGAGCATTAAGGTTAGTGGTAATGATGAACTGGCGCAATTGGGTAATAGTTTTCAAAAAATGCAAGAAGCGATCGCTGAACGTGAGCAGCATATTTCTTATCAGCTTTATCATGACACTGTTACTGATTTGCCGAATCGCCGTTTGTTGGCGCGGGAGACAGAAAACAGAGCTAAGGCTGGTGAGTCCTTTCAGTTGGCGGTGCTGACTATAACTAACTTTAAACAATTAAACGATACGTTCGGGCAGGATGTCTGCGAGCAGTTGTTGAAACAGGTTAAAGTGCGTTTACTGAGGGTTAGTGACAACTTTTGGCTGGCCAGCCTGAGTGAGGATAAATTTGTTCTGCTGACAACTGAATGTACCAGTGAAACAGAATATTTTCAGTTACTGGAGTGCTTGAAAACACCTTTTGAATACGCACAGGCTTCTTATTTCCTGAGTTTTGCACTGGGGATTAGTGAGTCACCAGAGCATGCAATTGAGCTCGATCACCTGTTACGCCAGGCTCATATTGCTTTGATGAGAATCAGCCGCGAACACCACAATATTGGGTTTTATCAGGCGGGTGAAGATGAGTATCACATGCGTCAGCTAGCCATTTCTGGTGCGCTGAAAGATGCGATTAAACTTAATCAGTTTAGTCTGGTGTACCAACCTCAGTTGGATTTAGAAGCAGGGCAAGTAGTTGCCGTAGAAGCTCTTATTCGCTGGCAGCATCATGAATTGGGTTTTATCGGGCCGGACGAATTTATTCCGCTGGCCGAACAATCCGGTGACATTCAGGCGTTAACGCGCTGGGTATTACAGGAAGCCATGAGCCAGGCGGCTGAGTGGCAGGAGCAGGGACTAGAATTGCGTATTGCAATTAATTTATCGGCGGCAGACTTATTGGACAGTAGTCTGGTGAATTACATTCAGGCGTTATTAGCCGACTGTAAACTCAGCCCCCGCCACTTATTACTTGAAGTGACAGAAAGCGCTGTGATTGAAAATCCAGAGAAAGCTCAACGCAGCCTTCAGCAATTAAGAGATGCGGGTATGCATCTGGCAATCGATGATTACGGTACCGGTTATTCGTCACTGGCTCAGTTGCGCGCTTTACCTGTTACTGAGTTGAAAATTGATAAATCGTTCGTCATGCAGTTGGATAGTAGTGTTGATGATCAAACGATAGTGTCTTCTACCATTGAGCTTGCCCATCGACTGGGCCTTAAAGTCGTGGCTGAGGGGGTGGAAAATAAAGCAAGCTGGCGCTTGTTGCAGGAGTACGGCTGTGACCTGCTGCAGGGTTATTATATCGCCAGGCCCTTACCTGAGGATCAGGTTCTCTCCTGGATAACATCTCTGGATATATCATCCATTTCTCCAGCAAATAAGTATAGATATAAGACCAAATAAGGAATGTTATGAAATACATACTGATAGCTTTGTTATTAGCTAGCTTCATGAGCACCGCTCAGGCTACAGGAGGGCGTCTGCTGGCAACTGGCGGAGTAACTACTGTAGAAGGCTCATCGGGCGGTGGTATTGTGCCCTGGGCGACGTTAAGCGGGTATGCTGAAGATGATGAAGTATCAGCAATCGCAACTTTATCTGCGCTGCACCTTGATGATTTTGATCTAAAAGTTGCAGCCGCCTCGGTTAATTTTTACAACCGTTTAGAACTCTCAGTCGCACAGCAGGACTTTAATCTGACTACGCTGGGTGCCGGAGAAATCAGACAGCAGGTATTCGGTGCAAAGTATCGCATTGTTGGCGATCTCATTTACGGTAAGCTGCCGCAGTTTGCTATGGGCATACAATACAAACGCAACCGTGATTTTGCTGTGCCGCAAAGCATTGGTAGTCAGCATGACGATGACTTTGATATTTATCTGGCTGCTAGCCGAGCTTGGTTAAATGGCCCTTTTAACCGGACCTGGGTAGCTTCACTTACAGCGCGTGCGACCAGAGCCAATCAAATGGGCTTACTTGGTTTTGGCGGTGATGCTAATAATAGTCATGAAGTGATGATAGAAGGTTCGCTGGGAATCTTCCTGAATCGGTCTGTTGTGGTAGGGGTTGAATATCGTCAGAAGCCGGATAATCTTGCTGCAGTGGAGGAAGATGACTGGATGGATGTCTTTGTAGCCTGGTTTCCCAGTAAATCGGTAAGTTTGACAGCTGGATGGGCTGATCTTGGAGATATCGCGGGCTTCACCAGTCAGAGCGGAGCTTACATGAGCATTCAGGCGTCATTTTAAGGAATTTGAATATGAAATTATTAACTGCATTGGCGCTTCTTTTTGCGCTAAGTATAAGTGTACCAGCTCAGGCAGATGACTCGTTATACCAAGACTTAGGTGAACGCCAGGGAATTGAACAACTGATGCAGGATATGTTGTTGTTTATTGCCGATGACAGACGTATAGCCCACCATTTTCGGGATACAGATATTGCTGAATTGCATCAGCAACTCAGTGATCAGTTATGTGATATCACGGGTGGTCCTTGTGTTTATGAGGGAGAGGAAATGCTGGAGTCACATA
The DNA here is from genome assembly GCF_003987145.1 of Aliidiomarina minuta. Lineage (NCBI taxonomy): Bacteria > Pseudomonadati > Pseudomonadota > Gammaproteobacteria > Alteromonadales > Idiomarinaceae > Aliidiomarina > Aliidiomarina minuta. The sequence goes on from NZ_PIPL01000001.1 coordinate 156,185, forward strand.
AAGGTTTGGAGATCAGCCGCGCTGATTTTAATGCCTTAGTGGAAAGCCTGCAGTTGGCATTTGATGAAAATGGCACTCCGGTATCTGCTCAAAACCGATTGCTGGCGCTACTGGCTGAAATGCACGGCGATATAGTAAACCGGTAGGGCAGGATTTTGCGGTAGGGCAGGCCATGCCTGCCGTGCAGACCCAGAGGTATATAACCGAATGTGGTATTCAGGCATGGTGCATACGGAGCGCTACCACGGCAGGTAAAACCTGCCCTACGGGAGCATTCTGATTTGGTGGTAGGGCAGGCCATGCCTGCCGTCCAGACCCAGAGGTATATAACCGAATGTGGTATTCAGGCATGGTGCATACGGAGCGCTACCACGGCAGGTAAAACCTGCCCTACGGGAGCATTCTGATTTTGCGGTAGGGCAGGCCGTGCCTGCCGTGCAAAGCTTAAACGTTAAAGCGGAAGTGAATAACATCACCGTCTTTAACGATATACTCTTTACCTTCCAGACGCCATTTGCCGGCGTCTTTAGCACCCTGCTCGCCATTATTGTCAATAAAATCATCATAACCGACGATTTCAGCGCGGATAAAGCCTTTTTCAAAATCGGTATGGATTCTACCTGCCGCCTGCGGTGCTGTGCTATTCACCGGGGTCGTCCACGCCCGCACTTCTTTTTCCCCGGCAGTGAAGTAGGTATGCAGGTTCAGAAGTTCGTAGCCGGCGCGAATTACGCGATTTAAACCGGGTTCTTCAAGCCCCATTTCACTTAAAAATTCTTCTTTGTCTTCATCGTCCAGCTCAGAAATCTCGGATTCAATAGCGGCACAGACAGGCACGACAATGGCATTTTCGCGACTAGCAATTTCATGTACCTGATCCAGGTAAGGGTTATCAGTAAATCCATCTTCACTGACATTACAGATATACATGGTTGGCTTTAGTGTGAGCAGGTTATAAGAACGAATGGTTTTACGCTCATCGTCACTTAACTCCACTGAGCGGGCCATGCGGCCCTCTTCCAGTGCAGGTAGTAGCTTCTCCAGCACTGTCATTTCAGTTTTCGCCTGCTTATCGCCGCCTTTGGCTTTTTTGCTCAATCGATAGACCGATTTTTCGACGGAATCCAGATCGGCAAGAGCCAGTTCTGTATTGATAGTATCTATGTCTTCATAAGGGTTTACTTTGCCAGCAACGTGAACAATATTGTCATCGTCAAAGCAGCGCACAACGTGCCCGATAGCGTCGGTTTCACGGATGTTAGCCAGAAACTTATTACCCAGGCCTTCGCCTTGCGAAGCGCCTTTTACCAGACCTGCAATATCCACGAACTCCATGGTTGTAGGAATGGTTTTCTGTGGTTTCACAATAGCACTCAGGGCCGCCAGACGCTGGTCAGGTACTGGTACCACGCCTGTATTGGGTTCGATGGTACAAAATGGAAAGTTTGCGGCATCGATACCGGCTTTGGTCAGTGCATTAAAGAGGGTGGATTTACCCACATTAGGTAAACCAACAATACCGCATTTAAAACCCATAATTATACCTGCTATTCTGCTTTGATGGAGTGTAAGTACTGCTTTGCAGCCGGGTAGCCATCGCTCAGCACTATATCAATGCTACGAGCGGCTTCATCGACGATATCGTCCATAAGTTGCTGCTCTTTTTGCGGTGCTTTACCCAGCACATAGCCGGTTACTTTATCTTTGTGCCCTGGATGGCCTATGCCTATCCGTAAACGGTGAAAGCTGTTATCACCACCCAGTGCTGAAATTATGTCTTTTAGCCCATTATGGCCGCCATGGCCGCCACCTGTTTTGTATTTGGCAACTCCGGGGGGTAAATCCAGTTCATCATGCACAACTAAGATTTCATCCGCTTCAATTTTAAAAAAGTTGACTATGGCAGCTACGGACTTGCCGCTGCGATTCATGAAAGTCAGGGGAATAAGAAGTCGGGTATCCGGATTGGGCATACTCATGCGGGCAGACAGCCCGAAGAATTTACTATCACTGGCCAGGTTAAGATTGTGTCGGCGAGCGACAGCCTCAACCAGCCAGGCACCCGCGTTATGTCGGGTGTGCTGATATTCGGGGCCTGGATTGGCCAGGCCCACGATTAGTTTCAGGTTTGCAGTCAAAATGGCATTCCTGATCCAGTTGCTTACTCTTTGTCGTCGCTGTCGTTTTCACCATCAGTTGCAGGCGCTTCTGGCGCTGCACTGGATGCTTCTTCTTCAGCTTCAACTTCAGCTTCAGTTTTCTGAGCTGAGATAGTGACTATAACCTGGTCGTGATCTTCACCTTTAGTCAGCTCAAGCAAAGTAACGCCTTTAGGCAACTTAAGGTCCGTCAGGTGAACGTTATCACCAACTTCCAGGCCTTCCACGTCAACTTCCAGGTACTCTGGTAAGTCTTTTGGTAAACATGCAATTTCTACGTCGTTCATATGGTGAACTACAACACCACCGGTTTTCTTAATGCCTTCTTCATTCAGGAAGTGCAATGGAATGTTGGTGTGCAACTCTTCTTTCGCGCTAACGCGTTGGAAATCAAGATGAACCAGCTTAGGCTTGTACGGGTGACGTTGCATATCTTTAACGATAGCCTGTTCTTTTTTGCCACCAATGTTCAGCGTCAGGATATGTGAATAAAAGCCTTCGTGGTCGGCTGTGTTATTCACTTTATCGTGGTCCAGAGTCAGTGCTACAGCTTCTTTGCCAGCACCATATAGTACAGCTGGAACTTTACCTTCATGACGCAGGCGGCGGCTCGCACCTTTACCTGAATCATGACGGAGTTCAGCATTTAAGGTATATAGATCATCAGACATGATGTTTCTCCAATAGAGATAATGTGTGCTGGCAACCGCGACCAGAAGCCAGCTCGATCCCCTGATTTCAGGGGCGGCGAATGATACCACTGGAAAGGGTTAAAAACAATGCTCAGCTTTACACACAAGGTAGCGTTATGGCATCTTCATAACCTATGAATACTGCTCATGCTGCATGGTACACACTTCCGCTTTTTATACTCTGCCTGCTGGTCCTGATTAGCATCCTGCTTTCTACTCTTAAAACAGGTATTTCGCCGATGCCAAGTTCCGGTAAAGCGCGGCGGGAGATTTTACAACAGTTATTCGACAGGCTACCGGATTCTAAGCAAACCATGGTTGATCTGGGCTCAGGCTGGGGGCACCTGGTGATTCCTTTAGCCCGGCGTTTTCCTCAGCATGAGGTGATAGGTTATGAATTATCCTGGTTTCCCTGGTTAGCTAATCTGACAGTTAAATACCTGTTACGACTGGATAATCTGACATTATACCGGCGTGACTTTCTGCGATCTGACTTAGCAACAGCGAGCGTTATGGTCTGTTACCTGGTGCCTCAGAGTATGCATGCGCTGGAACAAAAATTAAAAGCTGATGAGCTGGAAGTACCGTTGTTACTTAGCCATTACTTTGCATTGCCTTCTTTTAAATCTCAGACTGTGGTTTATTTAGATGACTGGTACCGCACACCTGTTTATGTGTATGAGCGTCTTACCACATAAGGTCATCCGGAATTTGGTAATCTTTGTACGGATCTTCTTCATCCGGTTGCTGTTGGTCAGGGCTGGCCACAAAAATCACGGCATCGGCAAAACGCTCTGCCACTTTATCTGCAATATTTTTCGGTACTACTACGTAGCCACTTTGATGCGCGCAGATTGCCAGGTTACCGTTCGCCAGGTGTTTCTGGATCTCGTCGTTGACATAAATAGCTTTTACTTTGTTGGTTCTGGGATCGGCGAAGTTAAAACGGATCTCGCCCTCCAGCGTTAATTGGTGTTGCTGCAGCATTTGCGTAGCCTGAGCCTGTAACGCTTTAGCATCTTCTTCCGCCTTGCGTTGGCGGTTCAGCTCACGATCACGCTCTGCTCGTTCAGTTTGCTGTTGCTGTACACGCAGCTTCTCTTCAGATACCTGAGTAACGCCTTTTTTTACCTTCTGTTTTTTTTGTTTGCGTTTCTCCTGTTGCAGTTTTTTCACTTTTTTGTCGTCCACCAGGCCTGCGCCAAGCAGCTGGTCGGCCAGAGATTTACTCATGTTAGCGATTCTCATTTTTCAAATAGAAGCAGTTTGCCATTGTAGCAGTTGTGGCAAAGGATAAAAGTAGTGGTAAGTCAATCCCTTAGTTCATTTTAAGAAATTAACAATTGCTATACACAATTAATTTTAATACAAATGGGTGGGTATGCTTTTATTCTTTTAATAATAATAATAATCAGGAGCAACTCATGATGAAAACTTTAAGTACAACTTTGGCGTTGGCCACCCTACTGGTTTCGGGTAGCGCTTTGTCGGTAGAACGTGCTGAGGACTGTGTGTTATTAGAGCAAAGGGCCCCGGTGGAATTGGAGTTAGAGACGGGCAATGGTTACGCAAACTGCTTTCGGATAACAGATATTGAAGAAGAGGTGGAGCTGCATATTACAGCTATGTCAGAAACTGACTATAAACACCAGGTTAAAGTCTATGAACTCAACCCCGGCTCGCGTGTTGAGGCGCTTGGTACTTATGAGTCTAATGATAAGTCTGTGACTCAGGTTGCGGTTCCTAAGACTGACAAAGATCTTGCATTTAGCATTGTCCCAACCTCTTCACAATCGACCAATAAAAGCCTTAAAGTCCATTATCTGCATATGGGCGAGAGTCCGCAGGTGATAGTAGAGATGTATGAAATTTTCTAAGGAATACAGGGAAAGGCTCTGAAGGAGCCTTTCCCTGTTCTGTCTATATTTAAAATCCGCTTAACTGCCGCTACTGACCGCCCGTGCAATACGGTCGCCGATGTCTTTATCAATGTTACGCCAGTATTTAAATGCTCTTTCCAGCACAGGGCCTGAAACACCAGCTTTAAGATGTCCTGCGACATTATTAACTAGTCGTTCCCGTTCATCATCATTCATGACCTGCCGGATTAATGCCCGAGGCTGACTGTAATCATCGTCATCACGGCGTAAGGTATACGCCTGACGTACCATTTCACCGCTAGTTGACCAGGTCTCTGCATTGGGATAACGGTTTGGATCTGCTTGTGGTCCGCCTTTCGAATTTGGCGCATAAACGGGGTCAGCCACATTCTGCACCCGCATAGCGCCGTCTTTACTGTAACTGTGTAGCGGGCATTGCGGAGCATTTACGGGAATCTGTTTGTAGTTCACGCCGAGGCGGGCCCGATGCGCGTCAGCGTATGCGAAAATGCGCGCTAGTAACATTTTATCCGGGCTGACACCAATGCCCGGAACCAGATTATTAGGTTCAAAGGCGGCCTGTTCAATTTCGGTATGAAAATCCGTGGGGTTACGATCCAATGTCAGTTTACCCACTTCAATTAACGGGTAGTCGCCGTGCGGCCACACTTTAGTCAGGTCAAAAGGATTAAATCGGTAGGTTTCAGCTTCTTTGAAGGGCATGATTTGGACAAACAAAGTCCAGCTTGGGTGCTCGCCCCGTTTAATGGCATCAAAAAGATCTCGAGTATGATAATCGCTATCTTCGCCTGCTATCTTTGTCGCTTCTTCCTCGGTCAGGCATTCAACGCCCTGATCGGTATGAAAGTGATATTTAATCCAGAATTTTTCACCTTCGGCATTCACCCACATATAGGTATGGCTGCCATAACCATTCATATGGCGCCAGTTTTTAGGAATGCCCCGATCCCCCATGAGCCAGGTCACCTGGTGCGCGGATTCCGGAGATAAGGTCCAGAAATCCCACTGCATATCGTGGTCTCGCAGGTTATTTGCTGCCAGACGTTTTTGTGAGCGAATAAAGTGCTGAAACTTTAAGGGGTCGCGGACAAAGAATACCGGGGTATTATTACCTACCAGATCATAATTACCTTCGGGGGTATAAAACTTAAGTGCAAAACCACGGGGATCGCGCCAGGTATCCGGGCTACCTCGTTCGCCAGCAACCGTGGAGAAGCGTTGCAGTACATCGGTTTTAGTTCCGGGTTGAAAGGGTGCGGCTTTGGTGTAGGCGCTTACGTCAGCGGTGACCTCAAAGCGTCCAAAGGCACCTGCTCCTTTTGCATGGGGTTGCCTTTCAGGAATACGTTCGCGATTAAACTGCGCCATCTGCTCGATCAGGTAGTGATCATGCAAGACTATAGGACCATCTGGCCCCACAGTTAATGAGTGCTCGTCGCTGGATACCGGAATACCCGCATCTGTGGTAGTTGGTTTTTGCTTATAGTCTGACATCTTCAGGCTCCTTCAACGTATTGGCATAAGGTTAAAGGTAGTTAGAAGAGTTATATGGCGCAAACTATGGTGGCAATGCGGGCGCATTACCACCTCGTCCAGAGTTCCCGTTTAGAGCGAGGTTAACCAGCCATGACGGTCTTCGGCTTTACCCCATTGAATGTCGTTCAGAGCCTGGCGCAGTTTAACTGTTGTTTTGCCTGTATGGCCGTCGCCCACCCGATGCTCTTTGCCGTTGTATATTAAAGTTCCAACCGGAGCCAGAACAGCGGCAGTACCCGACAGTGCCGCTTCGGTTCCTGGCTTAGCGGCCCGCTCCAGGAGCTCTTCGATGCTCAGTTCGCGCTCTGATACCTGCATGCCCATGTCCCGGGCCAAAGTCAGAATAGAGTCGCGGGTTACTCCATGTAGAAAAGTGCTATCCAGTGCTTTAGTAATAATTTCATTACCATCAATTAACAAGAAGTTAGCAGCTCCGGTTTCCTGAACATCGCCACCAGGACAAAATAAAACCTGATCTGCCTGCACGGAAGCGCGGGCTTTGAGAATTGGCTGCAGTGCGCTGGCGTAGTTACCCCCACTTTTAACCATGCCCATATGAGCTGCACAACGTGAAGCATTTTCTTCCAGTAGTAAACGCAGCGTTGTGTCACCACCAGAGAAATAATTGCCTACTGGTGATAGCAACACATAAAGCATAGATTCCAGTGTAGGTGCGGCCGCTTTGCCAATAGCAGCTTCGGTACCTATATGAGTAGGCCGGATATACATTGACCCTGGAGGTGCTGGTACTTCTGCAGCAAAGCGGGCGACGATATCAACAATCATCTGTTGTAGTACTTCTGCGTTGACCTCAGGCAGACTGAGTAACTGGCTGCTTTGGATCATGCGCTCAATGTTGCGGTCCATGCGGAAAAAGTTAATGGAACCGTCTTCATGACGGAAGGCTTTTAAGCCTTCAAAACAGGTACTGGAATAATGTAATACATGCGCTCCTGGATGCAGGCTAATACTGTCAGAGCTTACAATTTCTGGGCGACTCCAGCCGGATTCATCGAATTTTGCCAGCGTCATTTCTGGCATGAAAGCTTTACCAAAGACTGCCATATTGGTTTCCTGCTTCTTATAGTTTTGCTCTCAACCTTGTGGCTGAGGGCTGAATTTGAGTGACCAGAGTTTAAATGGGAGAGCCCGGCACAGCAAATAGAATTAACATTTACTCCGCTTTCAGGGTGTATAGCATAACTTCCAACGGGAAATGGTCACGGAGCGATAGCGTAGAAAAATGTGATGATAAAGTAAGGGGAGTAAAAAAGGAGAACGGAGGCATATAAGGTATGCCTCCGTCTTTGTATATAAACTTAGTCGTTGTAACCTACCTGAAGTGAGTTTTCGACAGAATTCACGCCATCTACTTCACGGGCTTCGTTTTCAGCAAGCTCGATGTGATCCTCTGATTCGACAGTGCCGCTTAAATGAACGACCCCATCATTTGTTTCCACACTAATATTAGCGTTGCTAAGGTCATCGTGGCTAAAAATAGCGGCTCTGACCTGGGCTGTGACCACGCTATCATCGATGTATTCACCTGCCTGCTCTGCTCGATCCTGAGCAAACTCAGCCGTATCACGAGCGGTGTCTTCTGCTCTGTCAGTATCGGCATCCCCACAGGCGGAAAACGCAAAAATGGATAGCACTACTAAGCTACTGTTGCGAAGGAAATTTAAATATTTCATTGCCTGGCTCCTGTTAATTGGATAATTGTTAATAAGTACAATATATAATGTAGTTTATTAAACAAATACTTGAACCCTCTTTACGGTTGTTTTTCGTTAACTTTCCAACACATTATTAAAGCAGCGTTTTACACTGCCTTTACTCGGAATATACTGCATGACTTAAAGCCAGTGAATAGAATGGGGGAAACTGAAGTATGGAAGATTTGCTAAAATGATAACCTTGGTTTATTTGCTTTTCGTGATAGCTGCTGTGGGTGAATTTTTTTTGTTTGGTATGCAGCGAACACTATTGGCTATCGCTTATCGCAGAAAAGTAGACGGACAGTATCTTTGCCGTCAGTTACTGCCTGAGTGGTTCAGGTACATATGGGGTGTGCGAGGACTGCAGTTGCTATTACTGCTATTTATAATGCTTCTGAGTGGATGGAAAACGGCATTTTATACGCTTTGTGTCACTTTGCTTTTATCTTCCTTCCTACCGGTTCCTTTCACTCGTTATTATTCAGATATATTCCACAGACAGGCACGTCGGGTGCGAGTTAAAGACGAAGCGGCGGGTAGAGAATTAAAAGTAATACTTAAATCCGAAGGTATTTAAGCGGAATCTTTTAACTGGGATCCCTAAAGGCTTCGCTTTTGTTATCCTGACGCAGGAGCTGTGAGAATCTATCCACGCTCTTTATTGGCTCACGCAATTTGTTAGCACAGATTGCTTTTCAGGAGAACAGAATGACTAAAGTGTTACTCATAACAGGTGCCTCTAGCGGGATAGGTAAAGCAACTGCACGTAAAGCTGCGGGAGAGGGGCTTAAACTGATATTAACGGCGCGTCGACAGGAATTGCTGGATGAGCTGGTCGCTGAGTTTGGTGACGAAAATGCGCTTGCGGTTGCGGCGGATATCACTGACTTTGAACAGTTACAAAAGGTCGTTCAGAAGGGTGTTGAGAAGTTTGGACGACTGGATGTTACTTTTGCTAATGCGGGTATGGGGGCTTCTGTAGCGGGTACCGAAGAAGGTGACCCAAAAGAATGGAAGCGCATGATAGACCTCAATATTAATGCGCTGCTTTACACGGCCAAACTGACTTTACCGCACCTGCGTAAAACAACAGGGCATTTTATTATGACGGGGTCGGCAGCGGGTCGTATTACTTTGAAAGGTTCTGTTTATGGGGCTAGTAAATGGTTTGTGCACGGTTTCGCGAATAACCTGGCGGAAGAAATGAAAAGCTGGAGTGGTCGTTGTACAACGATTGCGCCGGGCATGGTGAATACGCCATTTTTTGATGAGCCAAAACCAGATAAGCTCGATCCTGATGATGTTGCAGATGCGGTAATGCATGCTATCAATGCTAATCCGCGTAATTGCGTTCGTGAAATATTCCTGATGCCTGCCTATTCAGGCGATTAATTTTGTTCCGTGACTGGGGCTGGTGAATGCAAAACTTAATACTAAATAAAACAGGTAAAGTCGTTTTACCCGTTTCACTCTTACTTTTACTCGCTGCCTGCAGCGGTGCGACTGAGGTTTCTCTGGCTAACCTGGTTAATCAGGAATATTCCCTGGACGGACGTACAGTGCTTACTAAGGGGGTAGTGAGAACTTTTGAAGAACCGCGCCACTACTGGATTGAAGATGAGCAACTGAATAGAGTGTCTATAGAGCCTGATGCTGCGGTGAGAGACTTAGTTGGCGAGCGGGTTGAAGTCAGCGGTCGCTTTACTGTGAGCAGGGAGCAGGGGCGGGTAATACAGGCACAGAGGGTGACACTCCTAAGCAACTGAAGTGTTAAGCAACTGAAGTCTGACTATACTAAGTAGAAACCTTTAACCAGGAGTTTTCTTTATGGCGGGTGGTTGGTCGCGTGATGGCGCTGTACAGGATCAAATTGATGCCAGTGTCGAAGACAGTGTAAAGCGGGCGCGCAGTCGCATGCCAGCAGGCGAAAGCTTTACTCATTGTGAAGAGTGTGGTGAAGCGATTCCTGAAGCACGGCGTAAAGCCGTGCCAGGAGTGCGCTTTTGTATTGAATGTCAGAGCGAGTTGGATAAAGAAGAGTCCGCAGCAGCTGGCTTTAATCGCCGGGGCAGTAAAGACAGCCAACTGCGTTAATCACTAAGTTTATATTGGCGAGCCGGGTGGCATCGCTGCTGGCTGAAAATCATCCATCCAGCTTCCTTCCTGCAATACATGCTCAATGCGTCGCGCCAGGTAACGCATATAGCCTGGTTCAGTCGCATCAGAGCTCTGCTCATTCAACCAGCTATGCAGTTTGTCCAGTTCCATTTCTGCCTGAGCCCGAACTTCGGGAGCTATTTCACTTCCTATATTGAGTTGAGCCAGGTGATACAGAGTCAGGTAGGCAACACGTTGTGTAATTGCATCAGCCGAATCGCGCAGCGGATGCACTGTGGTTTCGCTCAGTAGCTGAAGTAATTTGGCAGGCGATAAAATGTTGCTATCCTGCTCATGCTGCCAGCGCAACCGGTTCAGACGTTGTGGGTGTAGCAACAGACTCAGGGTGTGTTGAGCACTGGCTTCAGCGATGGTTACAGGATCGCTGATCAGGCCCATACGAGACTGGAAATCTTCGCGGCTAACCGCAGAACCATAGGCTTTAGGCACCAGCAGTTGTTCAATATTCTGCGGCAGATGCAGAAAGCTGGTTTGCAGCGTTTGTAATAATGTGTCGACCGCATAACGCTGTTGTTCGCCATTAACTGGATGATAATCAGAGGTGTCGTCACCTTGCAGATAATAACGATAATGCATACCCGCTACCTGCTTAACGGCGGCTTCGGCTTGATAGCGATGCAACAGATACATAGGCACCAGCACCTGTTCTAACTCATCGAGTGGACGCCCTTCAGCCAGATTATGCCGGCCAAACTGTTGCAATACTTTTTGCCGTACTTCAAAAAGGCGACTGAGCTCTGCGGTGGCATCTTCACCATTGTCCCAAAGGTGTGCGTGAGGATGAGCTCCCCCGACAGGTCGGGCATCACGATCCGAGATAAAGGCATAGTTTTGTTCTGCAGCATTCTCAAGTAGTGATGCCAGCCCCTGCTGTTCTGCTTCGCTGGATGCAAACTGACTGTAACCATAGGCTATGGTGAATTTATCCCAGCGGCCCATACCTTTACTGTAAGCCTCACTTAAGCTCAGCTCGCCGTCGTCATTGATGGTAACCAGCGGGTGCGGGTAGTCCATAACGGAAGCTCGATCCTGGGGATTGGCAGCAAAATTGTGGGCAATGCCTAAGGTATGGCCTATTTCATGGGCCGATAGCTGTCGAATCCGGTTCAGTGCCATTTCCTGAATATCTGCAAGCAGGCTTTCGGTGTCTTTATCGGTAGTATAAGGAGCGAGTAAGCCTTCAGCCAGTTTCATATCCTGGCGCACACGTAAGGAGCCCAGGGAAACATGACCTTTCAGAATTTCTCCAGTACGAGGATCAGCTACCGAGTAGCCATAAGACCAACCCCGGGTTGCTCGGTGTACCCACTGGATAATGTTGTAGCGTACATCCATAGGATCTGCATCTGCGGGCAGGTCGCGTACGACAAAGGCGTCTTCAAATCCAATAGCCGTGAAGGCATCATTCCACCAGCGTGCTCCGTCCAGTAAAGCTGTACGCACGGGTTCAGGTACCCCTGGATCGAGGTAATAAACTATAGGTTCAACGGCTTCGCTGGATGCAGCTTGCGGATTCTTTTTCTGCAGTCGGTGACGGGCAATAAAACGATGATCCATGCTTTCCTGCAACGGCGCTGCGTAATCCTGAAAACCGCGCGCATAATAACCGCTGTTGGGATGAAAAGCCCTGGGCTGATAATCATCGTCAGGTAACTGTATAAATGAATGATGCAAATGTACTGTGATAGCAGAAGGGTCTGGAGTCACTGAGCGCACATAGGGGCCTGCGTTGTTACCCGTGAAGGTCACCCGGGCTTCTAACTCAGTGTTTTCAGGAAAGGCCCGCATGCGCTCAGGCCATAAAACTGAGCGTGACTCATCAGGCTGAAAGTCGCCTTCGTCCAGACTCTGAAGTCGCTGGCGAATATTGTGAATATCGGTGTATAGAAAAGGGGTGTAGTTGATAAGCACATAATCTGAGTTATTGGCCGCCACTTCAAAACCAAATAAGACGGATTCAGCGAAGGCTTCCTGCACGCTGTCACGTTCAGCCTGATTGTCAGTTAGCGCCTGATACTGGGTGTTTTTTTCGTTAAGCAGCACTCGGTTGCCGTGCACACTGAACTGCGCTAAGCGGGTTTTACCCAGCTGGCCACGGTCCAGCCCTAAGTCGTTTGAGCCAATACCACGAGGCAGGCTGCTCTGGAAAATAAAAGGTGCTGTATTACGCGGGACCTGAAGATATACTTTATCTTCAGTGCTGTCATAAAAGAAATCGTAATAGCCTTTATGTGCTTGCATATCCTCAGTAAATTCGGCTATCGAGCTGGCATTTGCCACAGAAAAACTGAGCAGGACAAGCACAGAGGCCAGCCTGAATAGTGCTGTTAATAGTTTCATGAATAACTCCGGATGCTTAACTTCAACGAGAACTCTAATCTCAACCCTGCTGTATTTTTTCTGTTAGTTCAAGTATTTATCTGGTTATAAAATTCCTAGTCCGACTCACGGTCCTGAGGAGGATCTGCCTCAACAGTAAAGCGGGTCAGGCCAATTAGCTGACCCGAGTCAGTTACTACCCGAACCTGCCAGTTACCTTCCGCCTGGGTGGGGAAGTTAAGCTTGTGGGTCCAGGCCCGGTAGCCTTCATCACGACCGCCGATGATATCCAGGGTGATGCGATCCACTTCTTTGCCATTCAATAGCCATAGGTGATGAATGCGTTCATTCAGGCCGCGCGGTGCACGGACCGCTGTCCAGGCAAAGAGTCCCTGTTGGTGAAGGCTGGCATTGTCGATATGCTGAATGTCCTGCCCTGGAGTTCGCTGTTCACGATCCATTTGCTGAGACAAACTGATATCTGTGAGGCGAAGGGCGGCAGGAGGGATCCAGCTGCGTACTTGCCAGGTGCCGGTCGCCATGATCGTTAGCATTAACGTGATCAGGGGTAACCGCCATCGGCGACCGTTGGGCAAAAATCCTTTTAAGCTGGGCAAACTGAACAGCAAGGCAAGGACTAATGCCAGGAGCAGACTTTGCCCGGTATTCAGATTAAGCAGAAGCGGGTTGACGACCAGTAACACAGCGAAAAGCGTCAGCGCGTGAAAAGCTACAAACAGCCCACGTTTTGGAGCCAGCCAATTGTAATAAATAGGGTCAATCAGCGAAATAAGCGCGCAACTAAGTAGTAAAATAGTAAATATCACCTGGCCGTGATCCCAGGTGGTGGCAGCGATAAAAAAAGGAAGGGTAAAAAAGAGGCTTTCCTGATGCACCATTTGCGTTGCGAAACGCATGACAGCGGGGGCATTTTAAAACCAAAACGCTTAATAATACCGGCCCGTAACCAGCGTTCCAGAATTAACCAGACCCAGCTAGCCAGCATTAGCAAGGCTATTATCTGAGCCAGCGATTCGTTGCGTTCTACCAGTAAAAAGCTGGCTAGTCCGGATGCGAAACCAAAAGCTGCCATCAATCCAGGATGATTTTGAATAAGCCTGGCCAGACGTATAATCAGCTTTAACAACGCGGCTTTAATAGAATTCATGAAAATTTGCTCCAGAGACCCTCATGGGGTAGCTTAACCTGAATTGCCCGTGCACAGTGCCTGGAGTATACCTTCTGCAGACATGAAGCCATTATCCATGTATAGAAATCCATGTATAGAAAACCTGAGGCTTACTAAGCATTCCTATGAACAGCAGTCTATTGATAATGCTTGTGCCTGTTACGGTGCTGGGCATAGTAACCTTTTTACCGCTCTGGCGTCTTGAAGCCTGGTGGATTCGAATACTCGATTTTCCGCGCCTGCAACTTTTTTTTCTGGCTTTCGCCGTATTCGCTCTGCAGCTGATGTTACTACAGACAGATAGTTATGCCAGCTGGGGATTGTTGATTTTCAGCTTAATCTGCGTTTTGTATCAGAGTTGGTGGATCCTGCCGTACTCGCCTTTGTACAAAAAAGAGGTGGCGTTTTCGGATCAGGGGGCTGGCGATGAGGCACTTTCTCTGATGATAGCGAATGTACTGACGCCTAATCGTAATGCAAAAGATCTGATTGCTATGCTGCATGAGCATAAACCGGACCTACTGGTGACTCTGGAATCAGACGATTGGTGGCAGCAGCAATTAGCAGTTATTGAAGATGATTATACCTATAGTGTTAAGTGCCCGTTAGACAACCTTTATGGTATGCATCTGTATTCAAAGTTGCCGTTGTCAGAAATCTCGGTTGAGTTTTTAGTAGAAAAGGATGTGCCTTCTATTCATGTTTTGATTGAAATGTCCTCAGGGCGTCAGGTACAGGCTCACTTTTTACATCCGGCTCCTCCAGGCCCCACCGAAAATGAGGAGTCGTCAGAGCGGGATGCTGAACTGGTGATGGTGGCCAGACGGGTGCAGAATAGCCAATTACCTGTCATTGTCAGCGGCGATCTCAATGATGTGGCCTGGTCTGAAACCACTCGTCTATTTCGTAAAGTCAGTGGATTACTGGACCCCCGGGTAGGGCGTGGCATGTTTAATAGCTTTCACGCTCAGTACTGGTTCGCTCGCTGGCCACTGGATCATCTTTTTCATAGTCAGGACTTTAATTTAAAAGGTATGCAGCGGTTGTCTGCTTTTGGTTCTGACCATTTTCCTATTCTTACGCGGCTGGTGTTAAAACCAACCGCGCAAGAAGATCAGGATGGGCTGGAAAAAAATGCGGAAGACAAGGCCTGGGCGGATGAAAAACTGAGTTAAATACCGGTCTTTTTTAATCCGTGTAGTAATAAACGCCGGTCCAGCCAGGCTTTAAAACCTTCTGGTTTATCCAGTTCCATACGTTGCAGCTGAGGCGCGTAATCTTGTTTGCCAGATCCAGCGAGCAGGGCCTGAAAAACTGTGCTCAGCTTACCTGTACGGGTCGCAGTGTCGGCTTTAAGCTGTTTCAAGGCTTTGCCTATTTTCAATTCATCGTCACTAAAGTCACAGCCAAAGGGGAAAGCTGGGAAAAGTTCTTGTTGCTGAAATTCTTGCAGACTCTGCTGGATAGCTTCCATCGTATTGTTTTTCCAGTCGTTGGGCAGTTTGAAGTCTGCGTCCACTTTGCCAGCTTCCTGTGCCTGTTTTAGAAGCTGGGGCTGGAACCTGGAGTCGGCAATGCGAATTAAAGCCAGGTAGACTTCTTCATCTGCTTTCCCGCGTAAATCGGCAATGCCGTATTCGGTGATGACAATATCGCGCAGGTGTCGGGGAATGGTGCAATGGCCATAACTGAATAAAATATTGGACTGAGTTTTTCCGCCTGAACTGCGGGTGCTTCGTAGTGTCAGTATGGAGCGGGCATCTTCCAGTTCGTGAGCCATGGCGACAAAGTTATACTGACCGCCAACCCCACTGAGCACACGGCCGTCTTCCAGTCCATCGGAAACCGCCGCGCCATCCAGCGTGCATTGCATGGCTGAATTGATAAAACGGCTGGAGATCCGCTGGGCCACCTTAAGCCTTTGATTGCCGAAGCGATGGTCATTGAGATCGTTTATATAATTCACGCTGCTCATGCAAATAAGCTGACGTTGTTCAGTGGTGAGTTGGCTTAATTTTTTATAAAAGTTACGGGGACCGAGATAAAATCCGCCATGCATCACGACTCCGTCCTGTAAACGAGGGTCCTCATTTTGTGAGGGGTCCAAAGTCCCTTCATTAATCTGTTCCTGCAATTCGGCGTCAGGATATACTTTGCGACTTAAGATGCCAGCTTCTAACAGGTAAATGAAACCATCGACCATCATCTCACTGCAACCATACAAACCTTTGCTGAAAGTGTCGGTACCGCCGTATTTCCGGGCTACTGGAAAATGTTCTGCCACTCTGAGGTTGCGATAAAGCTGTTGCCATTGTTCATTGTTCTGATGGCGTAAGCAGGCACTGTAAATTAAAGCCGCGCCGAGCGAACCAATGCCAACCTGTAAAGTGCCACCATCTTTTAACAGACTACTAGCATAGAAGCCGATCAGGTGATCCTGAGCACTAATTGGCGTTTGCGGAACTGAAAACAGTGGGTAGTGGGTGTCTGCATTGTGCAATACAAAGTCAAAAGTGGCGGTGGGCACTGCGGCGTCGCGGCCGAAGAAAGGCAATTTTTCATTGCACTCGGCGACCAGGGCTACTGGTTTATCCGGAGTTTCTGCTGCGCGCAGGTTGGCGAATAAATCTAAAGATAAATCCGGGTTACAACTGAGACTGAACTGCTCAGGATAGGTGGGGTCGTTATCGGGGGCGACCAGTTGGCCTACCACATTGACGCCCAGGGCCATTAAGTCGCGCATGGCATGGGTGTAGTTGGTGCAGATATAATTCCGTTGTTGTTCGCTGTGATTGAGAAAGTTGCCTGCCTGAAAGAAGAACTCAGAAACTTTGACGTTATCAGGTAGTTTATGGTTCAGCACATCTCTGGCGTATTCCAACTCCGGTATATCACCATACAAACGTTCTACAAAAGGGTCCATGAAACGCTTCTCCAGACCCGCAGAAGGCGCTGGCGCCAGCAGTGAAAGCGCCGTGACTATGTGTAGTTCTATGGAAGGATCTGATTTGGCCCGCTGGTACAGCGCGTTGGCAAAGTGAATAGGTTTGCCTAAGCCAAGAGGGAGCCCCAGGGTGATTTTTTTTCCGACTTTTTGAATGACCTGATCAACGCATACACTGCTTTGGGAAATTCTCTGTGGGTTGTCATCAGCCATTATGAAACTCCTTGTGTGCGGTTTTTTTTAACCATTAATAATGGCGAAGCATAGACAGTGCGCCGCTAACTGTCTATGCAGTACTCTTATTCGCAGAATTAAATAATCGCTTAAAAATATGGTGTGAAGGTATATACACCAGCGCTATGAAGGCACCCAGCAGGAGCAATAAATAGAGCCAGGGGTGCATAAATTGCTGCGGTTCAGGAATGCCAAATACCATATTGATGTTATCGTCGGGGTCGCTGACCAGATAGGTGACAGGAAGCACCACGGCGGCTAGTAAGCTTTGTAAAGGCAAAGCGCGGGGGTCATATCCTAGACGCAGTAACAGGAAAATAATGACCGGTGGCATTGTTATGTGAAACAGACCTGAAAGTATACGAAGATGAAGTTCGTGATCGACATCAAACATATAATCAGTCACCTGAAGCAGGTTAGACCCGCTGATAAAATCAATCAACCAGCCTATCTCAAGGAACAGCACTGCGACGGCCATCGTACTGTTTAATAAGCGGCTTTGCAGCCAGAGGGCGGGGACAAGCAGGATCAGAGCTATATCAGAGAACCATAACAGGTTACTGGGCCCTTTATCCCGCCAATAGACAGTGACCACCACCGTAGCGAGCAAGGTAAAGCTTAATTTAAGCCAAAGCGGAACGACGGATTGTTTCGTCATTAAAACAGTTCCTCCAGATGGATTAATTATCAGCATCACTTATTGTAGCTGTACTGGGTGATATGCATAGTCAGGAGTAGTACCATTAGGTTTCATAAAACCGCTATTTCCGCTTAGAGGGTGTTAACCAAATGGCAAAAGCAGCAGCCGTTCATATTTTGCTAAACAGCAAAGAAGAAGCCGAACAACTTAAACAAGAGCTGGCGCAGGGCGCTAACTTCGCAGAACTGGCAAAGAAGCATTCGCAGTGCCCTTCGGGTAAACAGGGCGGTGACCTGGGAGAATTCCGCAAAGGGGATATGGTAAAAGCCTTCGATGATGTGGTTTTTAAAAAAGCCTTACTGGAAGTACAAGGGCCGGTTAAAACCCAGTTTGGTTACCATTTGATTAAAACTTTATACCGAAGCTGATTCTTATTTTTTCATTTCACAGAGGCGACTATGACTGAAGCTACACACACAGCCGCATATAAAATAGGTACACCAGGTAAACCCTGGGGAGCCCAGGAAAAAGCCGAGTGGCTGGCAGAACAAAAAATTCAACGTTCTTATGCCGACGATGTATTACAGAAAATAAAGGGCTTTGAAAAAGACTTTAGCATTGAGCAATATGCAAGCCTTGAGTATGAGCAGCATGGTGCTAAGCGCTATCCATTGTTTATTGTGAAAAACAGAGACTGGGATAACAAGAAACCGACTGTTCTGGTGACAGGAGGTGTGCATGGTTACGAAACCAGTGGCGTGCATGGTGCTTTGCGTTTTATTGAAACTCAGGCTCTGCAATATGCTAAAGATTTCAATATTCTGGTGGTGCCCTGTATCAGCCCCTGGGGTTATGAAACCATTAATCGCTGGACACCGCTGGCCGTAGATCCTAACCGGTCGTTCGTAGTTGATAGCCCGGCTGAAGAAGCCGCTTCTGTGATGGCTTATTTAGCAATTAAAGATATTAAGCCGGATGCACATATTGATTTACATGAAACCACGGATACCGATAATAGCGAATTCCGGCCTGCTCTGGCCGCTCGTGATGGCATAACTAACAGTAACTGGAATATTCCGGATGGTTTCTATCTGGTAGGTGATTCAGAAAACCTGCAACCTGAATTTCAAAAAGCGGTGCTGCAATCGGTTAGTCAGGTAACTCATATTGCTGAAGCGGATGAGCAGGGGCAATTGATTGGCGCAAAAACCGATATGCCAGGGCTGATTAGTTTTCCGACTAAAAAGCTGGGGTTGTGTATAGGTTTGAGTGATGCCGCTTATGTGACTACCACTGAAGTCTATCCGGATAGCGCTAAGGCTACCGCTGAAGAATGCATTCAGGCTCAGGTGGCGGCTGTCACCGGGGCTTTGAACTTTCTACAGACAGCGCTTCGGTAGTTGCTTAGCGCAGTGTTATTAATTGTGGAACCGCCTTGTTATCCGACCATAGCAGGGCGTTTTGCTGGTATTTACTCATACTATGATTTCCGTTTATCCACGGACAATTCCTTTACTAGGGCATCAAAGACTATCCGAATACGGGGCGCTACCGGGCCTTGTTGTGGACGAAATACATACATATCCCAAGGTTCGGGAGCGAACTCACTGAGTACTTCCTGCAATTGCCCGCTGGCAATGCTGCGGTGGGCAAAAAAGTCGATAATCTGGCCAATACCGCCGCCGTTTAAAATGAATTTATATTCAGCTTCTATATTGTCGCACAGTAGTACTGGGTTGCTATGTTGCAGCAACTGGTTGTTTATGAACTCCCAGGGCCAGGCTTTGCCCGAACTGCGGTCATAAATAGCAGTGCATGGTAGTTGCTGCAAATCCTGAGGTTTTTGAGGAACGCCTTGTTGCGCTAATAATGCAGGTGTAGCTACGACATGAAAATGGACGTTGCGCAGTTTGCGCACGATAAAGCGATTATCTCTGATCGCACCAATTCGAATACCAATGTCGACTCGCTCATTGACTACGTCAGTACGTTGATCATCAAAACGTAAATCAAAGCGGATGTTCGGGTACTGCTGGTTTATTCTGGCGATTACAGGCGTCACTAACGAGGGGCCGATGGCGCTGGGTGCTGTTATCCGAACCAGGCCGCTTAACGATTGTTGCTCTTCGACTTTATTGCTATTCAGCAGGTCGTCAAATTCCAACAAGGCGGAACGGGCGCGCTGTGCCAGACTTTCTCCAAAAGAAGTGACTTGCACTTTGCGGGTATTACGCAGGAATAGCATTTCGCCATGATGCCCTTCCAGATACTGGATCGACCGGGTCACCGATTGCGGTGAAATACCCAGTCGTCGTGCCGCTTCTTTAAAATTACGGCTTTCTACAGCAGCGCATAGAATACGTAGATGTTGTAACGAATCTGACATAGCTTACCTTAATTCCTGTTAATGGAATTCTGAAATCCTTTTTGTTCCATTTAATAAGATTAACTTATACCCCATATTTGTATAGCGATTTTTTAGTAAACATGATTTTTAGTAAACATGAATGGGAGCATTAATTATGAATTCAGGTATTCAGAACAAAGTAGTAGTGATCACAGGTGCAAGCAGTGGTTTAGGTGCTGAAACAGCACGTCATCTGGCCAAACAGGGCGCTAAGCTGGTGTTAGCGGCACGGCGTGAAGATAAATTAAAAAGCGTAGCTGCCGAAGTAGAAGCAGCTGGCGCGGAAGTGCTTATTAAGCAAACAGATGTGACCGATAAAGCACAGGTTCAGGCTTTGATTGACGCGGCAGTCGATAAATTTGGTCGTGTCGATGTACTGATCAATAACGCTGGTTTGATGGCGATAGCACCTATTTCAGAACGCAAAGTGGATGAATGGGAAGCGATGCTTGATATCAATGTGAAAGGTGTTCTTTATGGCATCGCGGCGGCACTGCCCGTGTTTGAAAAGCAGCAGTCCGGTCACTTCATTAATATTTCTTCAGTCGCTGGCCTGAAAGTATTTAGCCCCGGCGGTTCGGTTTATAGCGGCACCAAATTTGCGGTTAGTGCTATCAGCGAAGGTTTACGCCATGAAGTGGGTGAACATATCCGCACCACTACTATTTCTCCTGGTGCAGTTGATTCAGAACTTAAATATGGCAGTTCGCATGAGGAAAGCTCTGCCGCAGTGCAGGAGTTTTATAAGAGCGCCATACCTTCTGACTCAGTAGCTCGCGCTATTATTTATGCTATCGAGCAGCCAGCAGATGTTGATATTAATGACATTGTCCTGCGACCTACTTCTCAGGAGTTTTAAGATAATCCGTTTGTATTGAAAAAAGCGGCGGAATGCTGTACATTCCGCCGCTCATTTCCTCCCAATTTTTTGAGTACTCATTACGTGATTTCAGCAGCAAATATCACCATGCAATTTGGTGCCAAGCCTTTATTTGAAAATATCTCGGTCAAGTTTGGTCAGAGCAACAAATACGGTCTGATTGGCGCCAATGGTTGTGGCAAGTCGACTTTCATGCGCATTTTAAGCGGTGAGCAGGAACCCTCAGCGGGCAACATTTCTGTAGAACCTAATATGCGAGTAGGTAAACTGCGCCAGGACCAATTTGCTTATGAAAACTTCAGTGTGGTTGACACTGTAATCATGGGTCATGAAGAGTTGTGGCAGGTGAAGGAAGAGCGCGACCGTATCTACGGTGGTGATATGAACGAAGAAGATGGCATGCGGGTGGCCGACTTAGAAGTCCAGTTTGGTGAAATGGATGGATATACGGCGGAGTCTCGTGCGGGTGAGTTGTTGCTCGGCGTGGGCATCCCTGTGGAAAGTCACTTTGGCCCTATGTCAGCGTTGGCCCCAGGTCTTAAACTACGGGTGTTACTGGCCCAGGTGCTGTTTTCGGATCCTGATATTATGCTGTTGGACGAACCGACCAACAACCTGGATATTAATACCATTCGCTGGCTGGAAGCGGTGCTTTCAGAACGCCAGTGCACCATGATCATCATTTCGCATGACCGTCACTTTCTGAATAGTGTCTGTACCCATATGGCGGACATTGATTTTGGTGAACTGCGTTTGTACCCGGGCAACTATGATCAGTACATGTTTGCAGCAACTCAGGCTCGTGAACAGCTATTGAGTGACAATGCCAAGAAAAAAGACAAAATCGCCGAATTGCAGAGTTTTGTAAGCCGCTTTTCCGCCAACGCGTCGAAGGCCAAGCAGGCCACATCGCGCGCCAAACAGATTGAACGAATTGAGCTGGCAGAAGTTAAAGCGTCGAGCCGGGTCAGCCCTTTTATTCGTTTTGAGCAGACCAAACAATTGTATCGTCTGGCCCTGGAAATAGAAGGCGTGCGTAAAAGCTTTGAGGATCTTGAAGTATTAAAAGGCCTGACGTCGACTATTGAAGTAGGCCAGAAAGTGGCCATTTTGGGTGCCAACGGCATAGGTAAAACCACCTTACTGAAATGTCTGATGGGCGAATACACCCCAGATGCAGGCAGTATCAAGTGGTCCGAGAACGCGAACGTTGGTTATTGCGCTCAGGATCATGCGGCCTTGTTTGAGCAAAAAATAAATGTCTTTGACTGGATGAGCCAGTGGAAGCAACCGCAACATGATGAACAGGCGGTGCGCGGTGTACTTGGT
Organism: Aliidiomarina minuta; assembly: GCF_003987145.1. Lineage (NCBI taxonomy): Bacteria > Pseudomonadati > Pseudomonadota > Gammaproteobacteria > Alteromonadales > Idiomarinaceae > Aliidiomarina > Aliidiomarina minuta. Next base: position 178,311 of record NZ_PIPL01000001.1, read on the forward strand.
CGGTTGTTGTTTTCGCAGGACGATATTCAGAAACCAGTAAGTATCCTGTCAGGTGGTGAAAAAGGGCGCATGGTATTTGGCAAGTTAATTCTGCAGAATCCTAACATCCTGGTTATGGATGAACCTACCAATCACCTGGATATGGAATCCATTGAGTCGCTGAATCTGGCACTGGAACAATATAAGGGCACTTTGCTTTTTGTCAGTCATGACCGCGAATTTGTATCCTCTCTGGCAACCCGTATTATTGAAATTACAGAGAACGGCATTCGTGATTTTGCGGGTACCTACGATGACTACTTACGTCAGCAGGAAACTGCGCGTATTGCTTAAGATACGATCGGGGGCGATACTTGTCACATTGATTATGTGATGGAGCGCCCCGATGAAGATTGCTGTTTTTAGTACTAAAACCTATGACAGAAATTTTTTCCTCAAGATAAATCAGGAGCGTCATCAACTGACGTTCCTGGAACCCCGTTTAAGTAGCAAAACTGCAGCCCTGGCCGAAGAGCAGGACGCGGTGTGTGTATTCGTCAATGATGACCTTAACGTCGATGTGCTGACGACCCTGCAAAAACAAGGTATACGCCTGATTCTGCTGCGCTGCGCCGGTTTTAATAACGTCGATCTTGCTGCCGCGAATAAACTGGGTATACGCGTGGCCAGGGTGCCTGCCTATTCACCACACGCAGTAGCCGAGCATACGCTGGCGCTTATTCTTGGCCTTAACCGAAAAACCCACCGCGCTTATAACCGGGTCCGCGAAGGCAACTTTGCGCTGGATGGCCTGATGGGGTTTGATCTGGTGGGTAAAACCGTGGGGGTTATAGGAGCCGGCCAGATAGGTGAAATTTTTGCCCGCATTATGAAAGCCCTGGGTTGCGAGGTATTGATTCACGATCCTTATCTGCAAGAAACAGCAGACAAAGACTTTAGTCTGGTGGAGCTTGCGGAACTGTATCAGCGCGCTGATATTATATCCCTGCATTGTCCGCTGACACCTCAGACCCATCACCTTATTAACGAGCAAGCTATCGGGCAAATGAAAGATGGGGTGATGTTAATTAACACCAGCCGCGGTAAAATTGTGCATACACGGGCGGTTATTGATGCCTTGAAAACCGGTAGAGTTGGCAGCCTGGGGCTTGATGTTTACGAAGAAGAGGGCGACCTTTTCTTTGCCGATCTTTCTGCTGAGGTGATTCAGGATGACGTATTCATGCGTTTATTAACCTTTCCAAATGTACTGATTACCGGTCACCAGGCATTTTTTACAACTGAGGCTATGACGCAGATTGTTCAGACTACGCTGGATAATGCATCTGCCTTTGAAAGCCAGCAAGGTTCATTTCATGAAGTGACCTGGCAACAGGTACAGGGCGATTCCTGATGCCTTTACTGGCAGCCGCTCCAATAGCGCTGATTTTAGTACTAATGCTGTTCTGGCGGTGGTCCGCAGGTAAAGCCGGTCTTGCGGGCCTGGCGCTAACCCTTGTTCTGGCGATTACATTTTTTGAGTTCGCTTCTGTATCCAGGATTATGGGGAGCATGACGGAAGCTGCTTTTATTAGTCTGACCATCCTCTGGATTATTTTTTCGGCGCTTAGTATTTACGAGTTACAGCGGCGCACTCAGGCACTGGTGCAATTGCAGGCTATGCTGAGTCGCTTATCCCATGATCCTCGTTTGTCTGCTCTGCTGATAGCCTGGTTTTTTTCATTATTTATGGAAGGAGCTGCGGGTTTTGGTACTTCCGCTGCGCTGGCCGCTCCTTTTTTGGTTAGTGCGGGATTTCGTCCCGTGCAAGCGGTTATCATAGCCCTGGTGGGTCATGCAGCGGGAGTGTCTTTTGGAGCTGTCGGCACGCCCATTATGCCACAGTTAGCGGTTACTCCTTTTAGTGGCGCAGAAATAGCGGCGGCAACGGTTCTTTATCATGGGATAGCTGGCTGGTTTCTGGCAGCGGTGTGCATGAAATTCATTGTTCGTGATTTGCCCCAGGGGCCGTTAACGCAAGGGTTGTTATGGAGCTGGACAGCATTTGCGGCTGCCTGTTTCCTTCTGCCTTACATGGCTCTGGCCTATTTTGTCGGGCCCGAATTGCCAACCCTGGCAGGCTCTATTGCAGGCGCGAGTCTGTTTGTAGCCGGATTGCGACTGGTTTATCAGCGACCACTGGGAGATATCCCATGGCGTGCATTGGCCCCTTATCTGATACTTATCGCACTGGTACTTTTCACTCGCTTGCTGCCACCAGTGCAGCAGCTGGCCTCTAGTTATGTGTGGCATTGGCAATGGGAAACGTTCAGTGGCAGTTTTGCGCCTTTGTATCATCCGGGGAGTCTGCTGGTCGTTTCTTTTTTCATGGGCGCGTTGTTGCAAAAAGCATCGAGGGAAGAAATTCTGGACTGCATGCGGACGGCGGGGCTAAAACTGTTACCTGTATTATTAGCCTTAATCACCATGCTGGGGTTATCACGATTGATGTTGCACGCGGGCATGGTAGACACACTGGCTATCAGTGTTGCTGCAATAGCCGGTCTTTGGTGGCCGTTAATGGCTCCATTTGTGGGCATGACAGGAACTTTTGTTACAGGTTCAGCCACCGCTTCTAATATTTTACTGACCGACTTTCAACAAACCGCTGCTGAACGCGGTAATTTTGCCCCATTACCTTTAGTTGGAGCCCAGGGGTTTGGCGCGGCGTTGGGTAATATGATTTGCCCACATAACATTATTGCTGCTGGTGCAACCGTGGGCATAGCCGGTCAGGAAGGTCAGGTGTTACGCCAGACTTTATGGGTAGCTGTGATTGCGGCTTTCATCGGTGGCCTGCTGGCGCTTATACTGAGCTGATTCAACTATGCGTAAGTTATTATTTTTTAAGGAGTACTCAGGATGTTAAATGCTGTTGGTTACGCTGCACATGCAGCAGATAAACCACTCGAACCTTTTAAGTTTGAGCGGCGCGAACTGGACGATCAGGATGTCCAGATTGAGATCCTTTATTGCGGTGTGTGTCACTCAGATCTTCATTTAGCACGCAATGAATGGGGCGGTAGTATGTTTCCTATAGTGCCTGGTCATGAAATTGTGGGACGGGTCACTAAAGTAGGTAGTCAGACGTCAAAATACCAAGTAGGCGATACCGTAGGTGTCGGCTGCATGGTCGACTCCTGTCGTCACTGTGCAAACTGCGACGAAGGTTATGAGCAGTATTGTGATAATGGTTTTGTCGCTACTTACAACAGCGAAGAAAAACAGACCGGCGGTGTTACTTACGGTGGGTATGCTACTAACATAGTAGTACATGAAGACTTTGTGCTGAAGGTGTCTGACAAGCTCGACCTGGCGGCAGTAGCCCCTTTACTTTGTGCTGGTATCACCAGCTATTCGCCACTGCGTCATTGGGGTGTGAAAAAGGGTCATAAGGTCGGTATTGTTGGGTTAGGTGGGCTTGGCCATATGGGTGTTAAGTTAGCTAAGGCCATGGGCGCAGAAGTTGTGCTATTTACTACATCAGCTAATAAAGTTGAGGATGCCAGGCGATTGGGCGCTGATGCGGTAGTTATTTCAAAAAATGAAGACGAAATGAAAGCCCAGAGAAACAGCTTTGACTTTATTTTGAATACAGTGGCGGCGAAACACGATCTGGATGCTTATATGTCTTTATTGCGTCGTGATGGCAGCATGACCCTGGTGGGGTTACCTGCTGAGCCGCATCCTTCTCCACAGGTTTTTAATCTGATTGCAAAGCGCCGAAGCCTGGCAGGTTCGTTGATTGGAGGCATTGCTGAGACTCAGGAAATGCTCGATTTTTGTGCTGAGCACAATATCACTTCGGATATTGAATTGATTGATATGGACTATATTAATGATGCTTACGAACGTATGTTGCAAAGCGATGTGAAATATCGTTTTGTGATTGATATAGCGTCTTTAAAAACGTAGCAACCTGGAACAAGTTGAAGGAGCAGCCAATGAAAGAATCAGGCAAAATTAACTACATAGAAATCCCAGTGCGTGACATGAAGGCTTCTAAGCGGTTTTTCTCCGCCGTATTTGGCTGGACGTTCAGTGATTATGGAGAGGATTACAGTGCCATAGATAATGGTGGTTTAGATGGCGGATTTTATACATCGGCCATGGCGGCGAACGCGGATAATGGCAGTCCTCTGGTGGTTCTTTATGCGGATAATCTGGATAAAGTCATGCAGGAGGTCGAGCAGCATGGTGGCAATATTAAAAAGCCTGTTTTTGCATTTCCGGGCGGTAAACGATTTCACTTTACCGACCCCAGTGGCAATGAATACGCGGTTTGGTCGGAGTCCTGAAACCCGATTATTCAGAGCTTCCAAACAAACTCTGGGAAATGCTTTGTGAAAGCTGACTCAGCGTCATCACTTTAAGGGCTACACGCAACAAGGTGTTCATATCCAGTCCGCCTTTTGCGTTGTTCCCGCGTGGCCCATGAGTGAGTTGCTCTAACATAAAGCCAGTACCGCCTGCGGCTAATAAGGCTTTTTTGCTGCTCAGGTGCTGCCGGGTTTGTCCCTTGAGTAATAACTTGCGTGCTTTGATGACCTGCCGATGATGCAGTAAATCACGCTGGGCATCTTCTATTTGACGTCGGGATGAGCGAAGTTTGCCAATGTTAAGCATCGGTTTGCTCCTTATCGGGGGCTAAGTTGCTCGCTATCGCAGAGAATAACAGAGCACGACTTTGGCGGAAAATGACCACAAGCAGCCCGAGCGCAATCAGTATATTAAGTGCTGCCATAAGAAAGATAGCGCCAGCGGGGGATAATGCGGTTAATTCAATTAATGCGAGCGTCGCTGCAGCGACCATAGCCAGCCAGGATGTTACGGCGAGCACTCCGCTAATAACGCCTAAAGCTACGATCAAAACGAGGCTTTCACCTGCTTTTTTTGTCTCCAGTGCCGCCAATTTAAAGTGGCTGGTTGCTACTGCTCTGTATTCGCTTATTAGCGCTGAGGCATTAGCTAAAAGCCCGTCACCAGTGTCTTCGGCTTCAGACTCCGTAGATGGGGCGACGGACTCAGGTTCTGAGTCCGTCTTTGGGGGGATTTGCTCGGTCAATTTAGCGGTTACTCAGAATGCGGCTTAATAAAAAACCACCTGCAACAGCAATACCTATTGAGGTGCATGGGTTCTTTTGCACGTATTGGTTGACGCTTTCAAGCCATTGCTCTTCTTTGTGCTTAATCTGCTGACCTTTTTCATTCAATGTGTCTGCTGTATCACTTGTCACATCAGCAACTTTATCGACGGCACTGTGCGCGCTGTCCGCTGCCCGACGGATTGTTTCGTCAGCTGGGTTTCCCTTTTTGGCTGCCATAATTAATCCTCAAATCGAAAAATGTAAGTGTGTAACCGATGTTTAACCTGGAAACCTGAAACCTGTGCCTCCGGGTTTACAGTGAGTATAGTAATGGCTAATCAAAATGCAAAAGGATGCTTCTAAAAAGGCGATTATTGACAAAATATTTACTTTGCATTCAAATATTTACCATGGCCAACGTGCGAAGTCTATTGAGCAGACACAAAAAAAGCAGGGGTTAGCCTGCTTTTTGCGCTGGAATACTTTTTAGTATTCAAACATTGCGGAGATAGACTCTTCGTTACTGACCCGGCGTAATGCTTCAGAAAGCATACCGCTTAGTGTTAGCTGAGTAACGATACCAGTATTTTTCATAGCTGGATCGAGCGGAATACTGTCGGTAACTACGACTTCATCGATATCACAGTTACTTAAATTCTCCACTGCGTTACCAGAGAATACCGGGTGAGTAGCGTATGCAAAAACACGTTTAGCACCATGTTTTTTCAATGCTTCAGCTGCTTTGCAAAGCGTGCCGCCAGTGTCAATCATATCATCAACCATGATGCAGTCACGGCCTGCTACGTCACCAATAATATGCATGACCTGGGACTCATTAGCTTTTGGTCGGCGTTTATCGATGATAGCTAAATCAGCGTCGTCCATTAATTTAGCCATGGCCCGTGCACGCACGACACCGCCGATGTCAGGAGATACCATAACCGGATCTTTAAAGGTTTGTTGCATCATGTGTTCGAGCAGGACAGGGCTACCAAATACATTATCTACAGGAACATCGAAAAAGCCCTGGATTTGTTCGGCATGCAAATCAACGGTCAATACGCGATCAACACCAACGCTGGACAAGAAGTCAGCCACTACTTTAGCGGTGATAGGTACCCGGGCCGAACGTACCCGACGATCCTGGCGGGCATAGCCGAAATATGGCATGACTGCGGTAATACGTCCTGCTGAAGCACGACGCAGGGCGTCAACCATGACAATAAGTTCCATTAAGTTGTCGTTGGTAGGTGAACAGGTGGACTGAATGATGAAAACGTCGGCACCGCGTACGTTTTCGTTGATTTGGACACTTATTTCACCGTCACTGAAGCGGCCTACGTCCGCCTCCCCTAATTTGATATAGAGTCTGTCGGCGATTTTTCGGGCTAACTCTGGTGTTGCATTACCAGCAAAAAGCTTCATGTCAGGCACACTTTACCTCGACCATATTGTAGTGGTTTGAATTAGGAACGACATTACAGCTGATGCCACGCCGGAGAGGTGTTCAACCCTTGCGCAACAAAGCCGCTAAACTCGGTTGGGAGCTCAGACAGAGCGTGGTTTGCTGATTCCTCGCTGGGAAAGCAGCCAAATACACAAGCCCCGGTACCAGTCATTCGGGTCGGGGCGTATTCTAACAACCAGGCCAGGGCATTGGCAACAGAAGGCTGTAAACGGCAGACCAAATCCTGACAGTCATTACGGTACTGTTGCCAGTTTTCCGGGTTGCCATTTACGATGGGTGTTCTGCGGGGCAGGTCAGGGTGGGTAAAGACTTCAGCGGTGCTGACATGCACCTGAGGGTTGACGATCAGATACCAGTTTTGCTCCGGTTCAGCATATATAAGTTTTTCTCCGACACCCTGTGCAAAAGCGGCTTTGCCTCTGACGAAAACAGGAACATCAGCTCCCAGTTGCAAGCCGATTTCAGCGAGTTGGTCAATGGAAAGCTGAAGTTGCCACAATTTATTCAGTGCTAATAAAGTACTGGCAGCGTCTGAGGAGCCGCCTCCTAAACCGCCTCCCATAGGGATTTTTTTATGTAACGTAATGGTAGCGCCCTGGTTCCTGTCGTGGCGTAAGGGCAGTAAACGCTGCGCGGCCTGAATAATAAGATTGTTCTGAGGAGAAACCCCGGGGATGTCGTTACTCAACTGCACATGACCAGTGTCGGTTAACTGAAAGTGGAGCTCGTCGCAGACTGAAAGGAATTGAAACAGGGTTTCCAGTTCGTGATAACCGTCATCGCGGCGTCCGGTGATGTGCAAAAAGAGATTTATCTTGGCCGGAGCCGCTATACTTATTTCAGTCATAATGGGTCTCATCTTCCGGGCTAATAATCTGCCAGCGCGATATATTCAGGCGAATGCGGTAATCGCTGGACTCGAGTTCAAGGGAGTGGGGGACTAATGCGCTATGATTCTGAGCCGCCGCATAATTGCTGAGTAGTACTGACCAGCGGTCGCTGGCCTGGCCTGGTTCGCTGACATCAACCTGGTAAGAAGCGAGGCTGCCATCTTCAAAATAACGTGGCTGAAGCAATCTGGTGCCAGGGTGGCGGCCAAGCAGGGCGTCATTAATCAGCTCGACCGGCAGGTAAATATTAAGATTTTGTACCAACAGTTCGCTGACATCACGGGCATAATACTGATTGTCATCATCGTCGGTTAGAATGGCATAACCTGGCTGCTGCTCTAACTGCGCTAACGTACCTCTCAACGGATGTGAAATTCGTATATACAGACTTTCTGGTGCCTGTTGCCAGCGAATACTGGCGCTGTGGCGTTCGTTATCTCTGAAATTGAAAAAAGCCATGCGCGCCTGAAACTCCCAGTTATCAATGTCCGCCAGCTGTGCCTGATGAGTGGCGATTAACTGCTGATCAGCATCTGTTTCTGATACTGAGTCGGGGCGTGAAGCACAGGCCGTCAGAAACAAAGTTATTAGCATCAAAAAGCAAATGTGTCGCATGAAATTTCCAGATTAAGTTAATCGCTTATGAAGTTGACCACAAAAGCGACCCTGCTTTCAATAAGGCGTGCTTTACCATACAATATGGGGCCTGATTTTATAGCTATACTTGAAGCTTGGTAGCCGCGCATATATGACCATCTTAGCACTTGGTGTTAACCATAAAACTGCCTCCGTGGAAGTTCGTGAAAAGGTTGCCTTTCAACCTGAAGAACTTGAAATGGCGCTGCAGTCGCTGACCCAGTTAGGTCATGTTTCCGAAAGCGTTATTGTATCTACCTGTAATCGTACAGAATTGTATTGCCATCTTGAAGAAGATGATCTAACCCCGGTGATTGAATGGTTCGCTGCCTTTCACCAGTTACCTGCAGACGAACTGAGTCAGTACTTGTATCAGCATGCTGATGTGGGCGCTATTAATCATTTGATGTCAGTCGCTTCGGGGCTTGATTCACTTGTGCTCGGCGAACCACAAATTCTGGGCCAGGTGAAGCAGGCTTTCCAGCAGGCTCGTGAAGCTGGCACCGTAGGGACGATATTTGAACGGCTGTTCCAATCTACTTTCTCGGTCGCAAAAGACGTGCGAACCAATACCGAAGTAGGTCAGAACGCGGTATCTGTTGCTTTTGCTGCCGTTAATCTGGCGAAACACATCTTTTCCAGTCTTTCGAAGGCCCGCGTATTGCTGGTTGGCGCGGGAGAAACCGCAGAGCTGGTGGCGCGTCACTTAAGTGAGCAGGGTGTCGCCCGTATTCAGATAGCTAACCGTACTCGTAGTCGTGGCGAAGCACTGGCAAAAGCAGTGGGTGGAGAGGCGCATTCGTTAACTGACCTGCATGAGTTATTACCGCAGGCAGATATTGTTATCTCATCTACGGCAAGCCCTTTACCTATCATCGGTAAAGGTTTGATTGAAAGCGCCATTAAAAAACGCCGGCATCAGCCTATGCTGCTCATTGATTTGGCCGTTCCCCGTGACATTGAGGAGCAGGTCAGTGAGTTGGATGATGTTTATCTGTATACGGTTGATGACTTGCAGAGCATTGTTAGTGAAAACCGTGCCCAACGTGAAACTCAGGCGGATGTAGCCCGCGATATGATTAGTTTGCAGGCGCAGGCGTTTAACGAGTGGCTGCGCAGTCTCAATAGTGTAGATCTGCTACGCCGTTATCGTTCCGGCAATGAGGCGCTGATGCAACAGCCTTTGGACCGGGCCCTGAATGCACTGGCAGCCGGTAAACCTGCCAACGAAGTGGTGCAGGAGCTAGCCAACCGACTAACGAACACTTTGATGCATGAACCTACGCGTGCGATACAGGATGCGGGACGGCGAGGGGATTTAACTGCCCTGGCTGCCTATCAGAAATTAATTAAATAATTATAACAGGGTACAACATGAAAGAGTCTATCGTTCGCAAGCTGGAAGGCCTGGTGGAGCGCTATGAAGAAGTGCAGATGCTGCTTGGTGATCCCGATGTGATAAGCAAGCAGGACCAGTTTCGTGCCTTGTCGAAAGAATATTCCCAGCTTGAGGAAACTGTGAAATGTTTTCAGCAGTATCAGCAGGCTCAGTCTGATGAACAGGCGGCTATTGCCATGCAGCAGGACGAAGACCCTGAAATGCGGGAAATGGCCGATGAGGAACTGGAGCAGGCCAAAAAGGTTCGTGAACACTTAGCTGCAGAGCTGGAAATATTATTACTGCCCCGGGATCCGAAAGATGATCATCCCTGTTACCTGGAGATCAGGGCTGGAGCAGGAGGCGACGAAGCAGCTATCTTTGCTGGCGATTTATACCGTATGTACAGTCGTTATGCTGAGCAGCATGGCTGGAAAGTCAGTATGGTGAGTTGCAATGAAGGCGAGCATGGCGGTTTTAAAGAGGTTATCGCGCATGTTGCCGGCGATGGCGCTTATGGCAAAATGAAGTTTGAATCTGGTGGTCACCGGGTTCAGCGCGTCCCTGAAACTGAGTCACAGGGACGGGTGCATACTTCAGCCTGCACGGTGGCGGTCTTACCTGAGTTACCTGCCGCTGAGCAAATAGAAATTAATCCTGCAGATCTGCGTATTGATACTTACCGGGCGTCAGGGGCTGGCGGACAGCATGTTAACCGTACCGATTCTGCGGTACGTATTACTCACCTTCCTTCGGGAGTTGTGGTGGAGTGCCAGGACGAACGTTCACAACATAAAAACAAAGCCAAGGCGATGTCAGTATTGAGTGCCCGCTTGCAGGCTGCAGAAGACGCGCGTCGTGAAGCAGAAGAGCAATCCACCCGACGTAGCCTGGTTGCCAGTGGTGATCGTTCAGAACGTATTCGCACGTATAATTATCCTCAGGGCAGGGTTAGCGATCATCGTATTAATCTTACTCTTTATCGCCTGGATGAAGTGTTGGCCGGAGAACTTAATCTGATTCTGGATGCTATTGTGCAGGAACACCAGGCGGACTTGCTCGCTTCGTTGTCAGAAGGTCATTAGTTCCTATGAATAGTAACTACCAACTGGTCAAAGCGATTCAGTACGCCAGGACGCAAATTGCTCAGGGTGGTAGTGAAAGTGCTTTGCTGGATGCTCAGCTATTGTTGCAACACATATTGGGTTGTGACCGCCAATGGTTATACATGCATCCTGAACACCCGATGACTGATACCGAGTGGGACAGTTACAGAGAGCTGGTTGAGCGTCGCCGTAAAGGTGAGCCGATAGCCTATATACTGGGACAGCGTGAGTTCTGGAGTCTGACGCTGGACGTGAATGCCACTACTTTGATTCCGAGACCAGATACAGAAAGGCTAGTGGAAGCGGCTCTTGCTCTTGATTTGCCTCATACTGCCAAAGTTTTAGAGCTAGGCACGGGCACGGGGGCTATTGCACTGGCTTTGGCAAGCGAGCGCCCGGAATGGCAAATTGATGCTGTTGATTATTCAGCGCAGGCTGTGCAGTTGGCACAAGGTAATGGTAAGCGGCTTAAACTCCCTCAGGTAACTGTTTTCCAAAGCGACTGGTTTAGCGAAGTGAAGCAAACCGACTATGATCTTATTATCAGCAACCCTCCTTACATAGCTGCAGAGGATATGCATTTAGAACAGGGAGATCTTCGCTATGAGCCGCATTCTGCTTTGGTTGCGGCGGATAAAGGTTTCGCTGATCTTGACCATATTATCAGTTGCAGCCGGGGCTATTTAAAAGCTCAGTCCTGGGTTATGGTGGAGCACGGATTTGCACAAGGGGCTAAAGTTCGAGAGATTTTTACCGAAAAAGGTTATAAAAAGGTTAACACTCTAACGGATTATGCTAATTTGGATAGAGTCACTTATGCCCAATGTTCTAACCCCAATGGGTGATAAGTGAATGCCTTATAGCCCAGGAGGACGCTTCGTAAATCTATGAGCAATCAATTTTTATTCGCCGACGAACCGGCCCAGCAACAGGAATTGCCACAAGAATTCTGGAAGATCCTGATTGTTGATGATGAACCTGAAGTACATGCTGTGACCAAACTGGCGTTAAGCGATTTTAGCTTTTTAGGCCGGGGTCTGGAATTTCACAGTGCCTACTCGGGAGAAGAAGCGCGTGAGCTGGCAACAGCTCATCCTGACGCGGCTATTGTATTGCTGGACGTGGTTATGGAGACAGACGACGCCGGTTTGCATGTAGCGCGTTTTATTCGCGAAGAACTGGGCAATCGTTTTACCCGTATTATTCTGCGCACTGGTCAGCCAGGGCAGGCGCCTGAGCGCACCGTTATTGTTAACTATGATATAAACGATTATAAATCGAAAACTGAACTAACTGCCCAAAAACTTTTTACTGCGGTGATGTCGAGCCTGCGTTCTTATCGCGATATTATCACCATAGATCACAGTCGTCAGGGATTGGAAAAGGTTATCGCTTCTTCCACAAACCTGTTTGCCTTGCAATCAATGGAGCATTTTATTGATGGCCTGGTGCAACAGTTAAGCTGGGTGATTGGTGGAGCAAGGCAGACTCTGTATGCGGCTGCTGGACGCTCTCCTGATTCCGAACAACTCATTATCAAAGCGGCGTATGGCGAAGAGTCGGACATGCTGATTAATCAGCGCATTCAGGCGGCCTTACCGAAAAAAGTATTACCGGAAGTGGATAAAGTGATACGCAGTCACGGTATTCATTATGGTGATGACTTTGTCCTGGCCTATTGCCCCAGCCAGTGCCGTCCGCAGGGTGCTTTGCTTTGTCTGACCGGGCTTTCGCGGCCGTTAATGGACTCGGAACGGGAATTGTTGCAGTTATTTGCTGACAACGTTCAGCTAGCTCATGATAATGTCACCTGTTTGCAGGACACCGATGAATTACTTGCTGGCCTGGTAGCCCGTCTGATGGAGCTGGAACAGGAAAAAGTGGCTCAATTACCGGATAAGCAGTCGGCTTTTGTGCAGGTTTCGCAAGCGCTGGCAGATGCCTATGGCATGAGCAAAGCCCGCGCCCAACAAACTGCGACGGCGGCTACTTTGTATGAACGAGCGGAAAGTCTTTTTGCGGTAATGGACAACCAGCCGGCAACCCGGGTTTCACCTTGCCAGGAACGCTTAAAACGTGCAGTGCGGCCGTTGCATATGGCAGACTCTGATGTTGCACATATTGCTTATCGGGCTTTAAATGAACGTATTGAACGTTGGGATGGTCTGGGTCTGCCAGCGGGTAAACAAGGCGATTCTATTGCGGTTGAAAGTCAGGTGCTGGTACTGGCCAATCATTTCTGTCGTTTGCAAAAAGAGGATATAAGCGAAGCTGATCTGTTGCAGCGATTGGAAGCTGAACGCGGACGTCATTTTTCGCCTGCAGTGCTGGATGCGCTGGTGAAGAATCTGAAAAATTTAACCAAAAAAGCCCGGGTCAGCTGACCCACCACCCACTTTAGGAATTACTATGTTTGCTGTTTTTAAACATTTTCACATGACCATGGCTATTTTGAGCATGGTCTTTTTAGTTGTACGTTTTATTATGGGCATGCGTAATCCCGCTGCTTTGAATAAGCCTTTCCTTAAAATACCTCCGCATATTGTCGATACTCTTTTTGTGATCAGCATTATAGCTATGATCATTACAGTGAATATTACTGTTTATCCATCTGGCTGGATCGGTGAAAAAGCAGCTCTGTTTATTACATATATTGTATTTTCAGTAATTACGGTGCTTGCGGTACGGGGCAAAATGCCTTCGAAGCTGCGTATTCCTGCTTTTGTACTAGCCTTGGTAAGCTGGATTTGGGCCATTAAAATAGCCTTCATGAAAACCCCACTTCTGTTGGGTTGAACCGTCAGAGTTTAACTATGAATAAAGATATTATTAAAGTTGGCCAACTGGATGTTGCCAACCATTTACCCTTCGTACTTTTTGGTGGCATGAATGTGCTGGAGTCTGAAGAGCTGGCGCTGCGTATTGCTGAACACTATGTAAAAGTAACAGAAGCGTTATCTATTCCTTATGTATTTAAGGCTTCTTTTGATAAAGCAAATCGTTCTTCTATCCACTCTTTTCGCGGCCCGGGGCTGGATAAGGGCCTGCAAATATTAGAGTCGGTAAAGCGTGAATTCGGTGTACCTGTTATCACCGATGTTCACTTGCCTGAACAGGCGGCCGCCGCGGCTGAAGTGGCTGATATCATTCAGTTGCCAGCGTTTCTCGCCCGGCAGACTGACCTGGTCGTGGCTATGGCTAAAACCAACGCGGTCATTAATGTGAAAAAGCCACAGTTTCTGGCTCCTCACGAAATGCGTCATATTATGAGCAAATTTGCAGAAGCGGGTAACGATAAAATTATCCTCTGTGAGCGAGGTTCCAGCTTTGGTTATAACAACCTGGTTGTCGATATGCTGGGCATGGATGACATGAAAAAGATGGCACCGGTGATGTTTGATGCCACTCATGCGTTGCAACGTCCAGGTGGCCGGACTGACTCAGCGGACGGACGTCGTGCTCAGGCGGCGGAACTTGCGCGTAGTGGTATGGCGTTAGGACTGGCCGGGCTCTTTATTGAGGCGCACCCGGATCCCAATCAGGCACTTTGCGATGGGCCCTGTGCGTTGCCTCTGGATAAACTGCAACCTTATCTGCAGCAGATGAAAGCCGTGGATGAATTGGTTAAAAGTTTCCCACCGCTGGACACTTCTGCTAACAGCTGAGCCCTTGCTCTTAGTTGGTGATTGGTTTAAATTAAACGCCTGTTTAAATCAGGCGTTGCCTGAACCAATAAAGAGGCCGTCATGGCAAAGGTGCTCAAAACTAAAGAAAAAATATTAAATTCGGCAGAGCGGTTGTTTGCGGAACAGGGCTTTGAGCATACTTCTTTACGTCAGATTACCAGTTCAGCGGATGTTAATCTGGCTTCTGTTAATTATCACTTTGGCTCAAAAAAAGCACTTATCCAGGCGGTCATGGAGCGCTATCATGTGGTCTTCATGCCGGCTTTGGATAAAGGCTTGCAGGCCCTGCAACAGAAGGGTATTCCTCATACCCAGGCGGTATTAAACTGCTTTGTGGACCCATTAATTGAATTGCGTTGCATTAATCCAAATGGCACCGCCATTTATTTAAGCCTGTTGGGTCATGCCTACAGCGAGATACAAGGTCACTTACGCCGCTTCACTATGGCTAATTTCGGCGACGTTCTGCATCGCTTATTAGCCTGTGTGCAACAGGCTAATCCAAATTTAAGCTTAAATACTTTGTTTTGGCGTCTACACTTTACTTTAGGTGCTACTGTTTTTGCTCAGGTGTCAGGCCAGGCTTTAAGTGAAATTGCTCAGGCTGACTTTGGTGAGCAGGCCGGAGCTGAAGATATTATCAGTAAACTGATTCCATATCTGGCTGCAGGCATAGAAGCAGCTGAACCCGAATAAATAAATAGCTAGTTAGATTACTTGTAAGGAGTAATAGCAATGTATGTTTTACTGCTCATTATTATCGCGCTTGCCATTATATTTGGTGTACCCGATATCCGCCGCAGCCTGATAGCTCGTCCGGCATTTAAATTTTTTAAACGGGTATTGCCTCCGTTATCCAAAACTGAGCGCGAAGCTATGGAAGCTGGCGATGTCTGGTGGGACGGGCAGCTATTTTCAGGTCAGCCGGACTGGCATGAATTATTAAAAATGCCACCCCCGACTTTTACCCCAGATGAACAATCCTTCATTGATAATCAACTGGAAACTGTACTGGCTATGATCGATGACTTCGATATCATTATGCATCGTCGTGATCTGCCGGAAGAGATTTGGGAGTACCTCAAAAAAGAGGGCTTCTTTGCCATGATTATTGGCAAGGACTATGGTGGTCTTGAGTTCTCAGCAGCCGCTAACTCTTACATAGTGGCTCGTATTGCAACCCGTTCGTTAAGTGTGGCTGTGAGCGTGATGGTGCCAAACTCCTTGGGTCCAGGTGAATTGCTGACTCATTACGGAACTCAGGAACAAAAAGAATACTGGTTACCGCGCCTTGCAACCGGCGATGCGGTGCCTTGTTTTGCTTTAACTGGCCCAGAGGCTGGCTCGGATGCAGGCAGTATTCCAGACCACGGAGTAGTTTGTAAGGGCATGCATGAAGGCAAGGAAGTTACCGGTATTCGACTGAACTGGAGTAAGCGGTATATAACGCTGGCGCCAGTAGCGGACGTGTTGGGTCTGGCTTTTAAGCTGGATGATCCCGATGGTCTGTTAAGTGATGACAAGTCGCCGGGCATTACCTGTGCATTGATCCCAACGGAGCACGAAGGAGTCGAAATTGGTGACCGCCATTTGCCGCTGGCTCAGGCCTTTATGAACGGTACTACCTACGGTAAAGATGTATTCATTCCTATTGATTGGGTTATTGGTGGCGCCGATTACGCCGGTAAAGGCTGGCGTATGCTGGTCGAATGCCTCTCAGCAGGTCGTGGTATTTCGTTGCCTGCAGTGGCGGCCGCTAACGGCCATCTGGCCGAGAGAATGACCGGTGCTTATGCTTTTGTGCGTCAGCAATTTGGGTTACCTATAGGTAAGTTTGAAGGGGTTCAGTCCGCTATGGGCCGTATCGGGGGACTTAATTACAGTCTGGAATCCATGCGCCGCCTGACTGTAACCGCTTTATGTCAGGGCAAAAGCCCATCGGTAGTTACGGCTATGACTAAGTATCATATGACTGAGATGGGTCGTATTGTCGGCAATGATGCTATGGACATACATTCGGGTAAAGGTATTCAGATGGGCCCGCGTAATTACCTGGCGAACAATTATATGGGTGTTCCTATTTCGATAACTGTCGAAGGCGCTAATATACTGACCCGTAATCTAATGATATTTGGTCAGGGTGCTACCCGGTGTCACCCGTATGTGATGAAAGAAATGGATGCCGCTGCGAATCCGGATGAGGAAGCAGGGCTGCGTGACTTTGATAGCCTGTTACTGCGCCATATTGGTTTTGCTGCAGGTAATACCTTTTCTTCATTCTGGCATGGCTTGACCGGTGCTCGTTTTGCTAACACTCCGGTAAGTGGTGAAACCTCTTATTATTACCAGCAATTGTCACGCATGAGCCGTTCTTTAGCGCTTTGTGCTGATGTGTCTATGCTGATACTGGGCGGTGATCTGAAGCGTAAAGAAATGATATCTGCGCGTTTAGGGGACATTCTGAGTCATCTGTATATCGCGTCTGCAGTCCTTAAACGTTATGAAGATGACGGGCGCCAACAGGCTGATCTGCCGTTCGTGCGTTATTCCATTGAGTATCACTTGCATCAGATCGGTGTGGCTTTTGATGGTTTTTATCAAAACTTTCCGCAACGCCTTATAGCCGGAACGCTGCGTTTTATTACTTTCCCATTCGGAATTCATTATAAAGCGCCAGCAGATGTACATGCTCAGGATGTCAGTGAAGCTATGATGAAACCCGGGGTAGCCCGCGACCGTCATACTTTCCTTTGTTACTGGCAGGAAAATGCGGAAGACATGCTGGGTCATATGGAACTGGCTTTTTTGAGCATGCATAAATTGAAAGACTTGTATAAAGCACTGAAGAAAGCACAGAAGCAAGGCACTCTTGAGGATGACCTGCATGGCGATCGACTGGTAGAAGCGGCGCTTGCTGCAGAGCTGGTTACCGCAGAGCAGGCAGAAGAATTGCGTGAATGTGAGAAGTTACGAATGGCAGCTATTGGTGTCGACAGTTTCGCTTTTGACGACGTCAAAAAAGGCACCTTTAACGCGTTGTAAAAGTGCCTGCATGAAAAGTGCCTGAATGAAAGGTGCCTGCAATAGGATTAAACATCGCCGTTAATGATGGCGGCGGTGTTTTTCCAGTATAATATCGCGCGGGTCAGCGGCTGGAGCAAGGTCAGTCAGGCTTCTTTGCATTAATAAGGTTTCCTGCCCTTGTTGTTCAGCAGTGGCTGAACATTGCCCGTTTTCCAGATAGTGGAACGCTTCAGCAAGTAGCGGATCTGCGGGGTCTCCCCAGTCAGTAGTAACCGTATCTGTCGCCGGGCAGGTGGGCGCTAAGCCACCAAAGTAATCGCCAAATCCGTCAGCGTTGACACTTTGAAAGTTAACAGCAAATAGTACGTCATCGCATATCTCGGTGGGATATTGTCCGACTGGTTTACCGCAGGTCGTGGTACCAACTGTAAATACATCTACAAAAGGTCGTAATCCGTTTACAATCAATTCTGAGGCGGAGCAACTAGCACCGGTGGTAAGTACTACAACACGGTCCAGATCCAGCGTTTCGATGCCAGCACCAAGATTAAATAGTGTGCTTTCATCCTGATAATTATCATTGAACTGGTAGGTTACGAAAGTTTCATTCTCTACCTGTTGCCAGCTGGTTTGCGAGGCGATTTGATTAGCGATACGAATCAGGCCACCACTGTTATAGCGTAAGTCGATAACTAACTCATCGACTCCCATCATCTGGTCAAATGCGCTATTTATGTCGGCCGCAGCTCGGTTAATAAAACTGTCAAAAACAAAATAACCGATGTCTTTATCTGCAACCTGGAAGCGCTCTACGGCCATAATAGTATTGGTATCAACTTCTTGTTTCAGTAAGTAAGCATCATCCGGAGTGCCATCTACGCGTTCCCATTCGAGGTAAAGTTCAAAACCTTCCTGAGAAGGGCCAAAAGCGTCATCCCAGCTAGCCTGGCCTGCTTCTACCAGTTGAAACCATTCTTCAGTACTTCGCTCTCCGATTTGCGTGAGGCGACTACCCCGGGTTAATCCTACATTGTCGGCAGGCGAGTCATCATATACATATCGCACTTGTACAACATTTTCGTCTGTATTGTAGAGGCTGCCGAATCCCAAACCCACAAAACTTGCATTGATGTAGATATCTTCGTATTCCTGGCGGCTCATAATGAAGGAAAAGGTATCCTGGTCAGGTGTAACAGCACTCAATAGCTCGCGTATTCCCGCGTAGTCATCTGGATTTATATTAGAGGGCAGTTCATTATTCCACAAATAATCTCGTTCTAACTCACTAATCAGTAACCGGTTTTGCTGACTGACAGAACATTCCTGACCAGCGAGGTCATTAGAGCTACTGCTGCTGAAACAGCCAGTAAGTGAAAAAATTATCATCCCTGAGAGCAAGTTGACTTTGTACATATTAATCCCTGTAAAGTTATTTTTTTGTATCATACACTGGGAATAAAAAGGCTGCAAAGTTGGCTTTGTGGAAGTGTGGATGGGGCTTTTATCTGGCATACTTCAGTATAAATAAATGTAATGATTAAGGTGAAGCATGAGCGCTGTAATGCTGGATGTTGAAGGACTGGAGTTAACTTCTGAAGAACGGGAGATGTTGCAACACCCTTCAGTAGGCGGGGTAATATTATTCAGCCGTAACTATCATGATCCGCAGCAACTGCAGGCGCTGACTCAAAGCATGCGCCAGGCCTCGGGTCGGCCTTTATTAATTGCAATAGACCATGAAGGCGGACGAGTGCAGCGCTGTCGGGAGCACTTTTCAGCAATTCCGGCGATGGCTGACTTTGAATCTTTAGCCAGTAATGAAGCCGAAGGGGAGCGTTGGGCATCTCAGATGGGGTGGCTAATGGCGGCAGAGGTGCTTGCCTGTGGGATAGATTTCAGCTTTGCTCCGGTGCTGGATGTAAATGGTTGTAGTGAAGTCATTGGTGACCGCGCTTTTTCTCAGCATCCAGAGGAGGTTGCACGCCTGGCTCGTGCCTTTATTCAAGGTATGCAACGTGCCGGCATGCAAGCGACTGGGAAGCATTTCCCCGGCCATGGTTCTGTACAAGCGGATTCTCACTTTGAAGTGCCTCGTGATGGTCGTAGCTTAAGTGATATACGCAGTCAGGATCTTCCGCCTTTTACCGAACTTATGGGCGAGTTGCGCGGTATTATGCCCGCACATGTTATTTATACCGAAATTGATCCTTTGCCTGCTGGTTTTTCGCATTTTTGGTTACAGAATATATTACGTCAGGAAATGAAGTTTGATGGTGTTATTTTTAGTGACGACCTGGCCATGCAGGGAGCGACGGTAGTAGGCGATATGCAAAGCCGCGCTGAACAGGCGTTCAGCGCGGGCTGTGATATGGTATTGGTGTGTAATGATCGGGCGGGAGCTATTCAGGTATTGGACCGGGTTACTATACCGCAGCCCCAGCGACCCTTTATTCAGATGATGGCGGGGCAGCCTCCTTTAAGCTGGTCGCAGCTTAAGCAAAGTACTGACTGGCAACTTGGGCAGCAGGTCATTCAGCAGCTTCGTACTCGAGCGGATCGCTAAGCCCATGACTGGCAAAAGCAGCTAAACGCTCACGGCAGGCGCTACAACGCCCACAGGCTTTGTCTCTGCCGTTATAGCAGGTCCAGGTCTGGCTGTAGTCTAACCCCATTTTAATGCCATCAGCCAGAATATCCGCTTTGCTTTGCTGCAGATAAGGGCTGTGAATGCTCACTGCGTCGTAGTTAGCTATCTGGCTGACATGGTTCATAGCTTCGACAAATTCCGGGCGGCAGTCTGGATAAATATCATGATCCCCACTATGAGCGCCGTAATACACCTTGTTTGCTTTTATCGACACGGCGTAACCAATAGCCAGTGACAATAAAATCATATTGCGGTTAGGAACCACAGTGGAGGTCATATTACTGGTTGCATATTCAGCATCCGGAATATCGATGTCGTCGGTTAAAGAAGATCCTGCTAAAAGCTGATTAATGTTACGAATATCTACGACTTTGTGCTCAACGCCAAGTTTCTTGCAGGCCTCACTGGCCACTTCTAACTCCCGGTGATGGCGTTGTCCGTAATGAAAAGAAACAGCAAAAACCTGGTAACCATCGGCAAGGGCCCTGTTCAGCACAGTGAACGAATCCATGCCGCCAGAATAAATAACTACTACTTTTTCTTGTTTAGTCTTTTGCACCATGACGATATCCCGGTAAAATAAATGCTTTGTCGCTATTCTACCTAAATCACCCAGCATACAGAAGCAGGCTTAATGTCATTTATTGAACAAACAGCATCTAATCAACTTGCCGTTAATGAACTCTTTGAAACCATTCAGGGGGAAGGGGTATTCACCGGTGTGGCTGCTATATTTTTGCGTCTTCAGGGTTGCCCCGTGGGTTGCCCCTGGTGTGATACTCAGCATACTTGGGATAAAAAAGAGGCCGACAAAATAGCGGCAACGGATCTGATCATGAAAACCGCAGATACGCCTCAGTGGAGTGACTTGAGTGGCGAAGATATTCTGGCATTGATTAAAACTCAGGGCTATACCGCTAAACATGTGGTTATTACCGGGGGTGAACCCTGCATGTATGATTTGCGCGAGCTGGCTACAGTACTGGAGAGCGCCGGGTATAGGTTGCAGATCGAAACCAGTGGCACTTTTGAGATCCTGACCAGCGCTGATACCTGGGTTACGGTGTCGCCTAAACTGGATATGCCGGGAGGTTTTCAGGTGCGTTGCGATGCCATGACGCGGGCCAACGAAATCAAACACCCGGTAGCAATGGAGAAGCATATTGAAGCTCTGGATGAATTGTTAGCCAGGTGCCCGGTGCAACCTGGTACCACTATTTGTTTGCAACCTATTAGCCAGCGACCAAGAGCTACCGAACTCGCGATTCGGACCTGCCGATTACGTAACTGGAGGCTCTCAGTACAACTGCATAAATACCTTTCTATAGAATAGGCAATCGCCTACAAAACCAGCATTGAGCAATGCCTTCTTCTTGGCTATTTATTAATAACCATTATTCAGGTTATTAAGCTGTTTTACAGCAGCACAAGGAGTGTGACTTATGAAAGCTCGACAAACAGGTCAGGGAATGACCGAATATATTATCGTACTGGCATTGATCGCAATTGCAGCAATCGGTGTTTATTCCTTTCTTGGTAAATCTGTTCGTAATCAGGTGGCTGGGGTGGCTCAGGAAATTAGCGGGCGCTCAGCGTCAGCTGAGGTCAGTGCTGCCCAACAAGCTGCGCAGCAGGCCAGTACATCGGCTAACCGTGATTACCAACTGGGGAATTACGATGAAGGCACAGAGCAGGGTAATTAAACAACGAGGGCAGGTTGTTTTACTGATGACTTTGTTGCTGCTGGGATTGTGGCTCGGATTACAATATGTATTGAGTCTGAGTGACAGAGCACAGCGGCAGACTCATATTCAGCAGGTAACTGACCAGGCGACTGAAGCCTTCGCGATCATTGCCGCCCGGGATTTGAATTATAAGGCAGTAACCAACCGGGCTATGCTTGCCAATCATATTGCCATCGCGCAAATGGTGGGACTCAGTAGTTGGTTTCAGATGATGGACGAAGTTACTCGCAACAGTGCTTTAGTGACTAGCTGGGTACCTTATTTGAATACGGTGATGGCTAACCTTTCACGCTCAGTACAGCAGTTGCAGCAACCGGTTAATCAGGCACTCAGAGCAGGCATTCAGGCTGAGCATTTGCTGATTCAGGTAATCAGTAGTTCGCAGCAGTTGTTTCATGCTGCAGCGGCTGCGACAGCCTTGCTAACTAGTCAGGGTCTGGTGCAAAAAAATGACCCTTCACTGGAGTTGGTGTTACTGAATCATCAGACGCTGCCTGATCTGGCTTATACCTGGCTGCGTTATCAGCACAGGGATAACGACAATCAAACCTTTGTCGATTTACTGAAACAAAGTCGCGACCCTTTTAACGAAAGACGCAGTTATAGCTGGTTTCGCGTTGGAGGAGTGGCTGCGGTGCACCTGGAAAAGTGGGGCGGTACTGAAGCGGTTCCCCTGGGGCGGCAGCACTTCAGTTGGCAAGGGGTGGATATAGCGACCTTGCGGGTGCAACTGACACGCTGGATTCGAAGAACCATTCCGGTAGGTGGGGGAGCCGCTTATGTTGGTACCCGTCCTCCTGTTCGGGGCCGGGTCTCTGGGGACCTTTTTGGTGGTGCTTATGCGGCCCGGGCTGGGGTAAGTAGAAGGGCCGCTTTGCAAGGTCGTTATATGGGTCAGTTAATAAAGGTGCCGGGTCATCAGCGAATTGCGAATCATCGGCCGCCACCCAGTATCACTATGTTGGTACGGGAGCGTCAGCAGGAAGGTCAGCCACCAGGCGGCTGGGCAGCAGCGAAGGCACAGCTGGTGTATCAAAGACCAGCATTGCTTTGGCCCCGAAGTGACGGGCTGACAGAGACAGCCAATTTATTTAATGGTCTGTGGCAGGCCCGCCTGGTTCCTCTGACAGCGGCTGAGCTTTGGCTGTTGGGGCAGCAGGCATGAAATCGCGTGGACAGGTTTTGGTTGAGTTTTTAATCGCAGCGCCTGTGCTGGCGATGCTGATACTCTGGGCTTTTCCATACTTGCACAATGAATTGCAACTTAAGTTTTCAGGTCAACAGTTGGCTCAGCTGAGCCTCGCTCAGGCACACTGGCGGCAAAGTAATAATCTGGAAATGCTGGATCTGGATTTTCTGCAGACAGAGATGAGCCTGCCTCTCGCGGATGATAAACAACGCCTTTTTAACCGTAGTGCAGATTATTCATTTGCCCGGGCTTTGGCTCCTGTGGGTCTTCTTTTACAGAACCAGAGTGGGCTGGCCATGCGCAGTGATAATTTGTGGCAGGTGGCATTGAGTACTGAAGATACTGTCTGGATGTCTTATTACCGCCTGGCTGATGATTGGTCGCCGAGCCACCCTGAGCAACTTAACAGTCGGCCCCAGGCGCTACTTGGTAGCAGTTTACTGAATAATTCGTTAATGCATAACGTCCAGCGGGTGTTTGGGGTGTTGCCGGTAGCTCGCGAGCTGCGCCCGAACCAGCTTATATTTGGTTATGTTGATAACCATGCGGTACCAGAACAGGCGCTATGCACGACACAGGAGTGCAGTGAATGAAAATCGCCACAGGTATTTTTTTATATAGTCTGGTGTTACCGACGAACTGGCATACCGAACAAGTATTGCAGGGGGTCATTAGCCAGGGGTTGAAAATCAGCAGCTGGAAAGTACTGGAGTCAGGTGCTCGCATTCAGTCGTATGTTAAAACCTCGCTGCCTTTTTGCCAGCCGTTGTCTCGGCCCGGTGAGGAATATTGGCATTGCCTGAGTGCGGGCTTCTTGTATAGCTTTATACCATTTGGAGATAATTACCTTTGGGTGCAAAGCCAACCGGTATCGAATGCAGTTGAGGAAGCCTATCCGGTTGAAGGGGAGCTGATAGGGAACTACGTAACTGAATTCGAGCAGGTTTCGGTGTTTCAATCCAGCCAGCATCTGTTGGCGTTATTCTGGCAGTTTAAGCGTGCTCAGCAAAAAAGAGGAGCGCAGCTTATTATGCTGGAGCGTGATCAGGACAGCTTTGTTCAGCAATGGAGATATAACAATAAAACGCTGGTGGTAACCGGAGAGCGTGATACTAAGGGGGGGACCCGGTTGGTATTAAGCCGGGGAAGTACCTTATGAAATATTATCTTTCCTGGCGTCTGACATTACCTTTGGTCTGCGGAATTATAAGTGCACTTATTGCATTGTGGCTAATAAATCAGCACATCAATAAGCGTCTTCAGGAAGCCTCACTTCATCAGCTTCAGGTGGCTAAAACAGAAGTAGTAGTACCCGCTACTAATCTGACGGCCGGAACACAACTGCACCCATCGTTATTGCAGGTAAGGAAGTTGCCATCCCAGGCCCTGCCGGCAGACAGTATTTTTCCAGCGCAGGCAGCTCAGTTATTTGGTCGTTATCTGGCAACTGAAGTTGCTGCTGGTAAACCCTTGCAACAACTGCATATTGAACAGGAGATTGCCCAAGGCCTGGCGGCGCTGCTGAGGTTCGGGCAGCGCGCCTTTAGCATTCCGGTCAGCAATCTGGAAAGCAACGCAGGGTTAATCCGACCAGGTGATCGACTGGATATTTATCAGTTGAAAAACTCAGGATACAGGCCCTTATTGAGTTCAGTTTCAGTGCTTGCTGTAGGTAATCAGTGGCACGTCGAAGGTACCGACGTTGGTATTGAGGATTACCGCAGTCTCACCCTTGCGGTCGATGCACGCCAGGTACCAGAACTGGAGCTGCTCAGTCGACAGGGAGCTCTGGCATTCTGGTTACGTAATAAAGAAGAGCCAGAAAGCGGCATGTTACCCGCCCCTTCGGTTACTGAAATCATCGTTGCGGGTCAATTTATGGCAGAGGACTGGTAATGCTGAGTTTACTTTTGTTATGTAGTCAGCTTTTGCTGCAGACCGGAGGTGCTCAAGTGTTGCCTTTTGAAGCAAAAATCGAACGTTTGGCGATCGGGAATGGCACTGTGCTCGAGGCGCGGGTGCTGGATAATAATGAACTGCTGATTCTGGCTCTGCAGGCAGGGCAAAGCGACCTCCTGATATGGTCTGGAGGAGTGAAATCCAGTTATCAGGTTATTGTGAAAACTGGCTTAGATTATGATTTGCGGTTGTCCTTACAGGAGTTGCAAAAACAGGAAGCGGAACTTGAGGTGTCAGAACATGCCGACTTATTGCAGGTAGGTGGCCAGGTATCAGCGCAAGGACGAGCATTACTTAATCAGCTTTCTGAGCGCTATCCACAATTATTGCTTGCACTACCGGAAGCATCAAGCTCAGCCGCGGTGGTTATTGAGCTTGAAGTGCGGGTGATGGAGTTTAAAAAACGCCATTTACGAAGTCTGGGAGTGCGTTGGCAGCAGGTTGCTAATGGTCCGGCTGTGGGCATTGTCAGCGACTGGTTCGGAGGTCGCGATTTTCGTGTGGCCGGCGCAGCCACAGAGGGTTTTGTAGCAGACTTTAATAGCCTTAGTTTAACACCTGGTCATTATGCTTATGCGGGGTTAAGCACGGCATTAAGTTCTCAGTTGCAGTTACTGGAAGAGCGAGGCGAGGTTCGTATGCTGGCGAGCCCGGTATTGCGAACGGAAAGTGGCTCCAGTGCTGAATTCCTGGCGGGAGGAGAGGTGCCTCTGCCACAGACTAATTTACAGGGGGCTATGGAAGTGAATTTCAAGTCCTATGGAATTCGCCTCAACATCGCGCCACAGCAACTGGATGATGGCTCGATTCGCACTCAGGTAATGACTGAAGTTAGCAATATAGATCCTGCAGTAAGTGTCGGTGGTATTCCTGGGCTTCTGACCCGCCGCACTGATTCGGTAGTGGCTTTGCCGGCAGGACAGACATTTGTTATTTCAGGGCTGACGAGCGAGGAAGCGTCCAGCACTCAGCAACAGGTACCTGGCTTGGGGAACCTCGCTGCTGTAGGGCGTCTTTTCGCTAACCGTGACAGTTCTGGCAGTGAGACCGAGTTAGTTATATTTATTACTCCTCGCTTAGTTGGTGAGGAGGATGACAAGCAACAGCAGCGGGAAAAATTGGTGCAGGAGCTACAGCAGCGCTTGCAAGAGCAGGCATGTCGTGGAATGCGTACTTACTGACAGGGGTAATGACACCATGGAATGGTATCAACAGCTTAGTGAACTGGTGCGGGAAGCCATTAATCTGCGTCAGACTGAAATCGAGAGCATGGATGACCAGGCACTGCGGGGACTTTTGCAGGAAACACTGGCAGATCACACTGAACATATACCGGAATCTTTGTCAGCTGAACGGGTGGTGCAGCAGATGCTGGATGATCTTATTGGTTTAGGCCCTCTGGAACCTCTGCTTCGTGACTCTTCGATTTCGGAAATTATGGTTAACCGCTATGACCAGGTTTATGTGGAGCGGGATGGTCAGCTGTTTTTAAGTGAGTGTAAATTCATCAATGAGGAAGCGGTAAGACGTATTGTTGAGCGCATTGTCAGCCGCGTGGGCCGACGAGTTGATGAGAGTGTCCCTATGGCAGACGCACGACTGGCTTGCGGAGCAAGGGTCAATGTTATTATTCCACCGCTGGCCTTGAAAGGCGCTAGTCTGACTATTCGTAAATTCAGCCAGCAGATTCTGGCCGCTGATGATTTGTATAAGCGTGGTTCCTGTAGTCAGCAGTTGGCTGACTTTCTGAAAATCGCCGTGTTGGCACCTTTGAACATTGTTGTTTCGGGCGGTACTGGCACGGGCAAAACCACTTTGCTCAACGTATTGGCGAATTGGATTCCGGCCGGTGAGCGAGTAGTGACTATAGAAGATTCTGCTGAACTCAGGTTGACACACGGCAACCTGGTATCTCTCGAAGCCCGCCCCCCTAACCAGGAAAATACCGGTGCCATCAGTATTCGCCAGTTGGTGATTAATGCCTTGCGCATGCGGCCCGACCGTATTGTCGTAGGGGAGTGTCGGGGCGGTGAAAGCCTGGATATGTTGCAGGCAATGAATACCGGCCATGCGGGCTCTCTGACAACTTTGCATGCCAATACGCCCCGCGATGCTCTGAGACGGCTCGAGGTGATGGTCATGATGTCAGGCATGGAACTGCCCTTGTTGGCGATACGTCAGCAAGTAAGCAGCGCAATTGATCTGGTGGTACAGCTTAAACGACTCGGTGATGGCAGACGGGTGATTGAGCGAGTGACCGAAGTGCAGGGACTGGAAGGGGACGTATTACGTCTGGCTGACATTTTTGCGCGCTCAGGTGATGAGCCTGTTGCGAGCAGTACCGGGGAAATGCCAGCTTTTCTTGACCAGTTAAGGGGGCAGCAAAGAGAGGCTACTTTACAAATACTGCAGCCGTTAGCGGAAGCCTTGCATGATGGATAAGTATCTATTGCTGGCAACCTTGAGCATAGCTATCGGCGCCACCGGCTTAGTCGTTTTTGTTAGTAATATCTGGTTTACCTGGAACCAGCGTTTGCAGCAGCAGGCGCAGCGCTCATTGAGCGAATTGTTTCTATTTACACCATTACGCGATTTACTGACCGGATGGTTGATATTCTGGATAACGGCTACGGTTTTCATGGTGTTAGTCACGCAAAGCCTGGTACTGAGCTTATGCAGTATGATTGCTTTTGCTTTGTTTCCCCTGTACTGGTTTAAACGCTTCAAAAAACGCCGTGCCAGTGCTTTTTACCAGCAATTGCCGGACGCTTTGTTGTTGCTCAGTAGTAGCCTGCGCAGCGGGAGTCCTTTGCTTTCCAGTCTGCAGTTGTTAGCACGTGAAATGCCTGCACCGCTGTCTCAGGAGTTCACTTTACTGGTCAGGCGTTTGCGCCTGGGAGAGCCTTTTTCGGCGACGCTGGATGAATTACTGCAACGTTTGCCTTCGGTAGATCTTGAGCGGGTAGTTATAGCTTTGAAACTGGCCCATGAAAGTGGTGGCCAGCAGGCTGACTTACTGGAGCAACTGTCGCTGACGATGCGCAGCAAGCAACAGTTACAGCAACGGGTTGTAGCATTAACCTCCCAGGGCCGTTTGCAAGGTAAAGTGATGACTGCATTGCCATTGCTGATGGCTATTGCTTTATGGTTTATGGAGAAACCAACTATGCAGGCTCTGGCTGTGCATCCATTAGGCTGGATCAGCGCCGCCGTATTACTTGTTTTACTGGCTGCGGGTTATTGGGTGGTGCATAAACTGGTTCATATCGAGGTGCCATTATGAGTGCGAGTATCTCTTTATTGCTGATTACACTGTTTATCACTTTTGCGGTCAGCAGACTCCCGCTTTACGCCAGCTTTCGGTATTGTCTCCGGCTTAATTATCAGACCGGCCAGTGGTTATTGTTGCATCTGCCATCGTTATGGCAGATGCAACTGAAAAAAGCGCTGGCGCTGGCTGCGGTTAGTGAAAGACAGGCCACGCATTACCTGGGTTTGATGTTAACAGGTATCGGCTTGTTGCTTCCTTTTAGCATGAGCGGGCACAGCTACCTGGTATTGATACCATTGGTGCTTATAGTCTTGCCGTTGTATTGGTGGTTAAAAGTCCGTCAGCAGGGAGCGCAGCGAATGCGGACAATGAAAGTCGCGTTGCCCGCTCAGCTTGATTTGCTGGCGATGCTGCTGGGTGCAGGTCAGCCACTGATGGCAAGTTTACAGCGCAGTACGGATAGCGCTTTGCATAACCCTTTACGAACGGAACTTAGATTATTAGTCAGCAGGTTGCGAGCCGGCACTTCAACAGATAAGGCTTTGCAGGATTTCGCAGAGCAGTTTAACAGTCGCGAAATTCGCTTGTTCATCAGCGCCTTAATTCATGCCCGGCAAAGTGGTGCTGGGCTGGCTTCAGTGCTTCGCGAGCAGGCTCGTCATCGCCGTAATGAGCTTTTTATTGAGGCAGAGCAAAAGGCGCTGGAAGCCCCCGTGAAGCTTATGCTGCCCTTATTGACCTGTATCTTCCCGACAGCGCTTATTCTGCTTATTGTGGTATTAAGCGCCAAGCTGATGTGGCAGTTATGAATCACAAAAAACATCAGGGAAGTTTGTTGCATAACGGGCAGTTGATGTTTGCGCATGTGTTGCGGGCAGATACCTTTTATTTGCGGGTTCGCGGCTGGTTAGGGCGGGCACCCCAGTCTTATGAGGCTATCTGGTTGCCGCGTACTAGTGCGGTGCATTCGTGTTTTATGACACGGCCTTTATCCTTACTCTGGCTGGATGATTCTTGTTGTTGTATTCAACAGCAAAGGCTTCTGCCCTGGAGAATGGCTTACTGTGTTGGCGCGAGCAGCGTTATTGAAAGTCCTGCTCATTTTAGTGTACAGGTACAAGGAGACTATTTTTCATGGATAGAAAATCTAACTGGCTGATACTGTGGTTTATGATGCTACTTATGTCGGGCTGTGTGAGTTCTGCCGTTAATTCGCGACCTTCTGAATTGCGCGCAACGGCTCAGCAGGCTTATTACGCCGGCGATCTTATTACCGCAGAAGGCTTGTTGCGACAGGCTCTGGATTATAATGATAAAGACGCAGATAGCTGGTTTTTACTGGGCAATATTTACTTACGGACTCAGCAATATGTTGCTGCGCAGAATGCTTATCAGCGTGCCGCCAGGCTGAAACCAGAGCAGGCGGAGATATGGCATAACCTGGCGTTAATTCATATACGCCAGGCTACGCAAACTCTGCTGGAAGGGCGTCGTCATGTCGACGACACTTTTAATCCGTTGCTGGACTGGTTGTTGCAGGTGCAGGGGGCTGCTGGTTAAACCTTGTGTTTTAACATGCGTTCTTTCTGGCGCTGCCAATCGCGATCTTTAATAGTATCGCGTTTATCGTGTGCCTTTTTGCCCTTAGCAAGATAAAACTCGAGCTTAACCCAGCATTTTTTCCAGTAAAGGGCTGTGGCCACCATGGTGTACCCTTCGCGTTCTGCTTTACCGATTAAGGTACTGAGTTCACGTTTTTTCAGCAATAGTTTGCGGGTGCGTTCAGGGTCACAGACAACATGACTGGAAGCGCTGTTAAGGGGTTGGATCTGAGTCCCTAACAGGTACGCCTCGCCATTTTTTAGAATGACGTAACTGTCTGATAAATTAACTTTTCCCTCGCGGATACTCTTTACTTCCCAGCCTTCTAACTGAACGCCGGCTTCAAACTTATCCTCAAGGAAATACTCGTGACGCGCTTTTTTGTTGAGCGCGATAGTATTGGATGATGGTTTCTTCTTTTTACTCATGCTGCGTATTATACGCATACTTTGCGCGCAGGAAAGCAAAAGAAAGTGTTAAGTTTGGTAGGCGATGGTCGGGAAAAGCGTTAAAATATGTGCTTCATTTTTTCTGAAGCAGGTTCAGGACAGTTTTTATGCCACAAATTGAGCGGACCACCCTGGTACCTTATAGCTGCCAGCAGATGTTTGACCTGGTTAATGACATCCCTTCGTACCCGGAATTTGTGCCCGGTTGTGCGGATGCTAATCTTTTACATCAGGAAGCCGATAGAATAGATGCAGAGCTGGTGATTAGTAAAGCGGGTATTCAGCAGCGTTTTGCTACCCGTAATCGTTTAACTGCTCCGCATCGTATCGATATGGAACTGTTGCGAGGCCCTTTTAAGTCTTTGCGTGGTGGCTGGACCTTTGAAGCTATGGATGAAAACGCCTGTAAAATCAGCTTTAAACTGGATTTTGAGTTTTCCAGTCGTATGTTGCAGTTTGCTTTTGGTAAAATTTTTAACGAAATAACACGGCGCCAGGTCGATGCATTCGCCCAGCGCGCTAAAGTGGTATACGGCTAATGGAAGCGGAACAACTGACTATCGAAGTAGTATATGGCTTGCCTGAGCAGCAGAAAATCATGGTGACCCAGATCACCCCAGGTACTACTGTGCGGGAAGCGATAGAATTGTCGGGTATTAAACAGTATTTTAGTGATATAGATCTGCAAAAAAATGCGGTTGGGATATGGAACAAAACCTGTAAACTGGAGGACAAACCGCGAGATGGTGACCGTATTGAAATCTACCGGCCACTAGTTGCGGACCCTAAAGAAATTCGTCGTCGCCGTGCGGAAAAAGCGGTAGACGAAGGGCGTGCGGACAAAGTAACCGGTGGGCGAGTCGATAAGAAACGCGGCTCCCCATCGGTAGATAACAAAGCGTAATTGAGGTAGTAGTCCATGAAACTCTTTGTCATGCGCCATGGTGAGGCAGCACCTCAGCAAGCTTCTAAAATACTGGGTGGTCAAACCTACAACTCAGATGCTGAACGTGAACTAACGGCTCGTGGAGAGCGTGAGGTAGAGGCGAGTACTCAGTGGTTACGCGAACACTATGCTGAAATTGACCTGGCGATTACCAGTACTCTGGTACGCGCTCAGCAAACTCTGGACATAGTACAAACCGGAATCCCACTGAAGCAAATTGAGGTTTCAGCTGAGGTAACACCGAGTTCAGATCCTGAAGTTTTTGCAAGCGCTCTGCTGGCGCGTTTACAAATTGAGCCCGCGGCAACTGTTCTGGTAGTCTCCCATATGCCTTTTGTCTGTTATCTGGTGAGTTACCTGGACGCCAAGGTTCAGGCTCCGCTTTTTCCAACCGCTGGAATTGCTGTGTTGGATGTGGATCCGCTGGAAATGGCGGGCCGTTTACGCTCGATGACAGCCCCACCGGAATGCTGAGTTTAATCGCCTATATTGACTAAAACCAGCAAGGCTCCCTGACCACCCCATTCTAAGGGGGCCTGATGAAAAGCTAAGACATGCGGGTGCTGCATTAACCAGCCCGGGACCCGTTGGCGTAACACTCCGCTTCCCAGTCCATGAATGACATTACAGCAGTGAATATGCTCTGCCATGCATTGATTTAAGGCGGTGGCTAAGTCCCGTTGCGCCTGTACCTGGGTGAGACCATGCAAATCAACCACCAGATCCGGACTAAAATCCCCCCGCCGCAGCTGTTTACTCAGGTAAGGATTAGCGCCTGGCGCTGTATATTTCATAATGCCTTCTGGCAAAGCAGGTTCATAGCCTGAAGAAAAAGGTGAACTTGCCTGCTCACGCTGAAACTGAGTGGCGGCCCGGCGAGCGGTCAATTTTCCGAGGGCCTGGTTAGGTACTTTTTGCGGTGCCCGGTTATTGTCTTTGGGCAGGTTGCGTACACCACGAACAGCCTGACGAAACAAGGCGCGCTCGGCGTCAGATAACTTGTTGTCAGGCATGATTCTGTTCTCGCTTTAAGGTACTCTATAGAGCGCACTATAGTACTTGTCCGGTGCCCATCTGTAAAAGGCCATCTGTAAAAGGTTATGAGGAGCTGAATGTGGAGTCCACCAATTTTAACGAGCTGGCTGTTGAACTTAAAACTATAAAAGACTGGCAACGTTATGCAGTCACTGAAATGAACCAGGCTGACGTTTATTTTGGGCATGGTGCAGCGGATGCCTGGCAGGAAGCGAACCTGCTGCTGGCATCGGTAACGGCACTTAGTTTTCCTGAGTTAATTGAAGTAGCCGACTGCCGGTTGACTAGCTTTGAAAAGCAGGCTTTCTGGCAGTTATTGCAAAAACGCATTGAGCAACGCATACCCGCTTCTTATTTGACGCAGCAGGCCTGGTTTGCCGGGCTACCGTTTTTTGTTGACGAACGGGTACTGGTACCACGCTCTCCAATCAGTGAATTGATTGAACAGCATTTTGAACCCTGGTTAACTCAGCCTCCGTTACGTATTCTGGATCTTTGTACGGGGTCAGGCTGCATTGCTATTGCCTGTGCCTATGCCTTCCCTGAGGCAGAAATTGATGCGCTGGATATCTCTGAAGACGCTCTGGTGGTTGCTGATATTAATATTCAGGAACATGGGCTGCAGCATCAGGTAACGCCTATTCAGTCTGATGGATTTAACGCGGTGAAAGGTGAGCGTTATGATCTGATTGTGACTAACCCTCCTTATGTAGATGCCGATGACATGGCTGATTTACCCGCTGAATTCCGCCATGAGCCTGAGCTAGGGTTAGCTGCTGGCAATGACGGACTGGATCTGGTGCGGCGGATACTTCGCGAAGCCCCGGAACAACTCACTGAACAGGGTATTCTGGTTTGTGAAGTGGGTAATAGCCTGGTGCATATGCAGGAAATCTGGCCTGAAGTGCCTTTCATCTGGGTTGAGTTTGTAAGAGGTGGTGAGGGAGTCTTTGTCATAAACCGTGAACAACTGCTGCAACATGCTGCGGCGTTCAGTAAGTAGCAGGAGCTAAAAATGGCGGGAAATAGTATAGGGCAGTTGTTTCGGGTAACAACTTTCGGCGAAAGTCACGGGCCGGCAATCGGAGGGGTCGTTGACGGTTGCCCTCCTGGAGTTGCATTAACCGAAGCGGATATTCAAAAACAGCTGGAGCGTCGTCGCCCCGGTGCCAGTCGTTATACCACTGCCCGCCGTGAAGCGGATCAGGTGCGTATTCTGTCGGGAGTTTTTGAGGGCGTAACCACAGGAACTCCGATTGGTCTGCTCATAGAAAACCAGGATCAACGTAGTCAGGATTATAGTAATATCAAGGATTTATATCGTCCTGGTCATGCGGATTTCACCTATGATGCCAAGTATGGACGGCGTGACTATCGTGGCGGTGGCCGCTCCTCAGCGCGAGAAACCGCGGTGCGTGTAGCTGCTGGCGCCATTGCTATGCAGGTCCTCGCAAGTAAAGGGGTTACTATTCGGGCTGGCATGGTGCAGATGGGCCCAATCTGTGTTTCTGAACTGGATTGGGATGCGGTGTCTGAAAATGAATTTTTCTTTGCCGATAACACCCAGGTTGAAGCTCTTGATCGTTGTATACGGGATTTAAAAAAGGCCGGTGATTCTGTAGGTGCAAAAATCCGTGTTGAAGCTCATGGCATGATGGCAGGACTAGGCGAACCCGTATTTGATCGCCTGGATGCTGATCTCGCGCACAGCCTGATGAGCATTAATGCGGTGAAAGCGGTCGCTATTGGCGATGGATTTGACGTAGTTACGCAAAAGGGTAGTGAGCATCGTGACGCCATTACCCCCGCGGGTTTTAGCTCGAACCATGCCGGTGGTGTGCTGGGCGGTATTAGCACGGGGCAACCGCTGACCGCAGAAATAGCGCTTAAGCCGACCTCCAGTATTGGTATTAGCGGCGCTACCATTGATAACAAAGGCCAGTCGCAGCAGGTAGTTACAAAAGGGCGCCATGATCCTTGTGTAGGAATTCGGGCGGTACCTATTGCAGAAGCCATGATGGCTATTACGGTGCTGGATCATTATTTACGTCAGCGAGCTCAGAATGCAGAGGTGACGGCACCGGTTCAATTCCACGAATGAGTTTGGCACCACTGGCTCCGGCAGCACGTCGGCAAAGCCGTGTGCTGGTGTGTTGTTATTTTAGTTACTTCGCAGTGCTGGCCGTTACTGTACCTTACCTGGCTGTTTATCTGGACGCGATAGGTTTCAGCTCACGGGAAATCGGTGAACTGGTTGCTATTATAACGGCCTGTCGCATTTTCGGCCCGCCGCTCTGGGCCACTCTGGCGGACCGTAGCGGTCGTTGCCTGCCTTATATTCGCATGGGTGCGGTAGCTGGCAGCCTGCTCTTGCTCTCATTAATGTTTTCGCACAGTTACTGGTGGATAGCGCTCAGCATGGGCTTGCTGAGTGTATTCTGGTCGGCAATATTGCCGCAGATGGAAGTTCTGTCGCTGGCAACACTGAACGAACATAGCGAACTTTACCCTAAAATACGGGTGGGCGGCAGCCTGGGCTTTATCGCCGCAGTGCTGGTTATAGGTGAATTGCTGGCTCTTACCGGAGTAGAACGTTTTCCTTTGTATGCAGCGGCGATGGCAGCTTTACTGGTGATTTGTGTATGTGCTCTGTATGAGCCTCAACGTAACTTTAAAATAACTACTGAAGCGCACAGTGGTTCTATCTGGAAACGGGTAAAACGCCTGCAGTTCGTCGCTTTCCTGCTTTCGACTACGCTATTACAGGCAAGTTTTGCTCCTTTCTATGCGTTTTTTGCTCTTTACCTGACTCATCTTGGTTATGCGCCTTTTGCCGTAGGTTTGTTAATTGCGCTGGGTGTTGCAGCTGAAATCTTTATGTTTCTGGTCGCGGGCCGGGTGGTGGCTCGTTACGGTGTGCGTAATATGCTCTTGATCTGTATGTTATTGACAGCCTTACGCTGGGCGTTGCTTAGCCAGTTAGCAACGGTTTTCTGGTGGCTGTTAATCATTCAGGGGCTGCATGCTTTCAGTTTTGCGTTGCATCATGCGGCCGCTATTCGGTTTATTCATACCTATTTTCCTTCTGCGGAACACAGTCGCGGTCAATCGTTATATGTTGGTTTTGGCTTTGGTGCCGGTGGTGCTTTAGGGGCCTGGATTGCAGGCCTGGTCTGGCAACAACAGGAAGGAGCCAGTGTGGCTTTTATGGGAGCCGCTTTATTCGCTTTATGCGGCGCGGCGCTGACTTTACTTATGCGCGCTGACTCGCCAACAAAAAGCGGTCAGCAACGGCGTCAGCTATAGAGGTCTTGGCAGGCATTCGAGATAATCAATGTTTCTATAATTATAAAATGAGTGGTTTATGACAATAATGATGCGACAACCACAGCGTCTGGCGGTATGTGTAGCTTTGACGTTAAGCAGTCTGGGTTTTGCGCTGAATGCTCCAGCACTGGCGACAGAGGAAGATAAACGTCCTCTTGAACTGACTGACATTATGCAGTTTCGTGAAATCGAACAACGGCGGTTGAGCGAAAATGGCAGCTGGATGGCGTATGCGGCGGTGCCAGATCGGGGTGATAGCACCGGTTATGTAGTGCATGTTACCGAGGCGACTGAGCACAGTGTTCCGCGAGGGGACCGGCCGGTAATTTCGGCTGACGGACGCTTTGCTATTTTTCGCCAGCAAGCAGCGCTATTAGAGCGCGAGCAGGCGCAGAATCGCGAACAGCGACAGCAGTTGAAAACTAACGCTGTAGTAGTGGATACCCTTACTGGTGAGCAGCGTGTTATTGAAAATGTACATAGCTATCAGTTGAGTGGTGACGGTCGTTTTGCTGCATTTTTATTGCGCAAAGCAGACTCGGACGATAATGGAAGACCACTCACAATAATTAACCTTGATGATGGCAGCAGTACGGAGCTTGAACAGGTATTACGACTAAGCAGTGCTTCACAGGGACCGCGCTTCGCTTTTGTGCAGGAAACCTCTGCAGAAGATAAGGCAGAGCAGGTTACTGTAGTCAATACCAGCAACGGAAGTCAGTTGACCGTTGCTGATGCTGAGCAAGTCAGTTTTCAGGGCCTGTCATTTAATCACGAGGGCAACAAGCTGGCGTTTTTTGAGGGACCTGCGGAAAGCGAAAACCCTGATCCAGCCCAGCAATTACTGCTATGGCAATATGGTCAGCAGCAGGCCAGTGCAATTAATGTTGAGCGCGAGCAGTGGGTATTAAGCGAACGCTATAATCCTCGCTGGAGTGAAGACGACCAGCGCATTTTTGTCGGTCACCGTCCCGCTCAGGATGATAAGAGTGAGGGGCCGGGCAAACCGGAAACGGAAGCAGATCTTTATGATCTCGAGCGTTTACTGGCGGATCGCCGCCTACAGGTATGGCACGGTGAAGATGGACGTATTAACAGCCATCAGAAAGAGGATTATAGTGCCAACCGGGCGCGTACCGCTCCTGGAGTGTTCTGGGTTGAAGACGAACGCTTTGTAGCACTGAGTCATGATATTGAAGACAGCCCTCGAATGACAGAGCACGAAAACGCTTTGTTGTTTAGTAACAGCCGTGAGCATTTGCGTGATATTACCTGGGATGGTTTCTATCATGATCTGTACCACGTTGATTTGCAAAGCGGCCAGCAACAGCAGGTGCTTTCTCGTGCGCGCACTTCTGAGC
Source organism: Aliidiomarina minuta (assembly GCF_003987145.1). Taxonomy (NCBI): domain Bacteria; kingdom Pseudomonadati; phylum Pseudomonadota; class Gammaproteobacteria; order Alteromonadales; family Idiomarinaceae; genus Aliidiomarina; species Aliidiomarina minuta. The sequence goes on from NZ_PIPL01000001.1 coordinate 215,156, forward strand.
GTGGTTACCTATCACCGGACGGTCAGCTGGTAGCGTACCTGGATGATGAGACTTATTATGTGTTTGACAGTCAGACAGGCAGTGCAGAAGCGGTAGCTACTGAGGTGAATATTTCCTGGGTGGATGAAGAAAATGATCGTCCTATGGAACCGCGCAGCTATGGTGTGGCCGGTTGGCTCCAGGATAGTTCGGCTTTTCTGGCTTATGACCGTTATGATATATGGAAGATAAATCTGGATGGCGAAGCGGTTAATTTAACCCAGACCGGACGCGATGATGAAAAGCGTTTTCGGGTAGAACGTACTGATGACGAGTTGGGTTTAGATCCTGCTCAACCTTTGTTGGTTCACGCTTACCATGACCAGCTTAAATACCATGGTTTTTATCAGCTGGACTTGCAAAGTGGTGACTTCTCAGTCCTGCAGGAAGGCAATAAGCGCTATAATTATGTTGGCTTCATGGAAGAGTCCGAACGTTATTTATTTACCGAAGAAGACTTCCGTCAGTTTCCGGATATCTGGTCAGCGAATCGGGACTTTAGTGAATTGACCCGGCTTACGAATATTAACCCACAGCAGGATCAATTTGTCTGGGGCGATCCTGAACTTATTGACTGGCAGACAGAGGACGGTGAAACTTTACAGGGGATTGTGATTAAACCTGATGGGTATGATCCTGAACGCCTTTACCCCGTTATGGTTTATTATTATGAGCAGTTCTCGCAGCGGCTTTACCATTTTAACCAGATGAAAGTGAATCATCGTCCTAACTTCCCGTTCTATCTGGGACAGGACTATGTGGTGTTTCTGCCGGATGTTCGTTTCCGCGAAGGAGCGCCAGGGCCAAGCGCAACTGAATCATTGGTTCCGGCAATGGAAAAAATCATTGATATGGGCATTGCCGATCCCGATGCGATAGGTTTACACGGACATAGCTGGTCGGGTTATCAAAGTGCCTTTGTGGTTACGGAGACTGATCTTTTTGCTGCAGTGGTTTCCGGAGCACCGGTGTCTAATATGACTAGTGCCTACAGCGGTATTCGCTGGGGCTCAGGTCTTGCACGTCAGTTTCAGTACGAAACCGGGCAAAGCCGTATTGGGCCAAATATGTATGAAGACCTTGACCCTTATATTAAAAATTCCCCTGTCTTTTTCGCCGATCGCATTAATACGCCAATGCTGATTCAGTTCGGTGATGATGACGGGGCGGTTCCCTGGGAGCAGGGCATCGAGTATTATCTGGCTTTACGTCGGCTGAATAAAGAAGTGGTGATGCTGCATTACGAAGACGAACCGCATCATTTGCAGCAGTACGCCAATAAAATTGATTACACCATCAAGATGCTGGAGTTTTTCGATCATTATCTGAAAGGGGAGCCAGCACCCGACTGGTGGCTTGAAGGGATGCCTTATCAGCAGTATGACAATTAATAAAACTCATCAAAGCAATGATTTGATAACGCTGTTTAATGATCTATTTGCACCGAGTTTTCAAACCCGGTTGGTAAGCGGCTCAGGTGAGCCGCTCTACCTGCCTGCAACAAACCGGCGCGATTGCCACCAGGTGGTATTTGCGCACGGATTTTTTCGTTCTGCATTGCATGAAATCGCACATTGGTGCATTGCCGGTAAGGTACGTCGTCAGCTCGCCGACTATGGCTACTGGTATAAACCCGATGGGCGCAACCTGGAAGAACAACTAAGGTTCCAGCAGGCTGAATTGAAACCTCAGGCGCTGGAATGGTGGTTTTGCCTCTGTGCCGGCCATTCTTTTGAGGTTAGTTGCGATAACCTGGCGGCTTCCGATCCGGATGCTATTGATGTGGCGGGTTTTGCGGAACAAGTCCGACAGCAACTGATAAATTATCGAAGTAGTCGCTTGCCCCCCAGAGCTGAGGCATTTGCTATCGTGTTACAATCCTTTTATGGACAATCCTGTCCCCGCCTGGCTGAGGTTGCCTGATGTTTAGAATAGCACTCGTTATCAATCCTTTTGCCGGCCTGGGCGGTAGTGTTGGGCTGAAAGGCAGTGATGGTTTGCAGACCCGAAGCGAAGCGCTGGCCAAAGGCGCTACTCCGCGTGCACTGGAACGCAGCTGCCAGGCGATCAATGTTTTACGGCCGTATGCCGCTGAAATAAGCTGGCTGACGGCGGCGGGCGCTATGGGTGAAAGCACATTAAAGAAGTGTGGTTTCGAAGCTGAAGTGGTGTATCAGGCGCAGCGCGCCGATGATAGCGGCGCCGAAGACACACAGAGAGCGGTGCAGGCTTTTATTGAGGCAAAAGCTGATCTTATTGTTTTTGCGGGCGGTGATGGTACGGCACGGGATGTCTGTGCACAGCTCAGGGAACAACTACCAGTTGTGGGTATACCTGCCGGGGTTAAAATTCACTCTGGTGTGTATGCGGTAACGCCGACTGCAGCCGGGCGGGTACTGGAACAGTTGATTAAAGGCGAATTAACGACCCTGCGAAGTGCTGACGTGATGGATATTGATGAGGACGCCTTTCGTCAGGGCACTGTTAAAGCCAGACGTTATGGTGAAATGCAGGTACCAGGTGAACTGGAGTATATGCAAGCGGTTAAAATGGGTGGTAAGGAAAGCGACGAGCTGGTGTTAACAGATATCGCGGATGACATTATTGAAAGTATGCGACCGGATGCGCTTTATATAATGGGTTCAGGCTCGACAGTAGCCGCGGTTATGGAACAGCTGAATTTGCCTAATACCTTGCTCGGGGTAGATGTAATACGTAATCAGGAGCTGCTAGCGCAGGATGTGACAGCCAGTGAACTGGAGGATTTACTGAGCCAGCACTCAGAGAAATATCTGGTGATTACCTTAATCGGAGGTCAGGGGCATATTTTTGGCCGCGGTAACCAGCAGCTTAGTCCGCGGGTGATTCGTGAAATTGGGCGCGATAATATTCGCTTGCTGGCGACTAAAACCAAGTTAAAAGCTCTGTCAGGACGACCTTTGCGGGTGGATACCGGCGACCCTGGCCTGGATCATGAATTAAGCGGTTTTATCGCGGTCACCACTGGCTATCATGATCAGACTATGGTCGCTGTCAAAGCAGTTGATTAAGTTAAAACTGAGATACCGGAAGACGCACAATTAGTCCATCGAGCTCTTCTGTCATTTCAATCTGACAGCCCAGTCGACTATTATCCTGGGGGTCATTTGCCATGTCCAGCATGCTTTCTTCCATGTCATCGACTGGAGGCATTTTGCTGACCCAGGCAGGATCCACATACAGGTGGCAGGTAGCACAGGAGCAAACACCTCCACATTCACCGATAATTCCGTCAATCATGTTTTCGGTTGCGGCTTCCATCAGGTTCTGGCCAACCGCCACATCCACATCGTACTGCGCGCCATTGGCTTCAATGTAAATTACTTTAGGCATAAAAGTGCTCTCGTGTTTCTTGTCTATAAGTAGTGATATAGTAAGCATATTCTAATTTGAACTGCCAAGATTAGCACAGGGAAAGCCCGCATGACATTACACAGCAATAAAGAGTTTTTTGTTTCCTGGGAAGAGCTGCATCGGGCTACCCGGGAATTAGCCCGCAGACAATTACCCGCCGAACAGTGGCAGGGCATTATTGCAGTCAGTCGTGGCGGTCTGGTGCCTGCTGCGATTATTGCCCGTGAGCTTAATATACGAGTAGTAGACAGTGTTTGTGTAAGTTCGTATGACCATCAGTCTCAGCGTGAGCAGGCTAGCATTTTGAAAGATGTCAGTGCGACCCAGGATGGTGCTGGATTTTTGGTCGTTGACGATTTGGTCGATACCGGAAATACATTACGGACGTTGCGTCAGCGACTGCCGCAAGCTAGATTTATTACCGTCTATGGTAAACCTGCAGGACTTGAACTGGTCGATGATTACGAAGCGGACTTAAGCCAGGATACCTGGATTCATTTCCCCTGGGATATGCATTTACATTATGTGGATCCGTTAGCCGGACAGGATGACCATTAAAAGGGGGACCTTATGAATTGGTTTAAAGCAGTCATTGGACTACTTATCGTTGCGGTTGCAGCCGCTGGGATTTTCCTGATCGTGTATGGCCCTCCGGTGACTACTGAGGATTATTATCAGAATCAGCAGATGTTTGATGAGCAGGATTTCGCCGCTGCGCAGGATAATGATGACTTAATTCTGATTAACTTTCACCGCCCATGGTGCCCGCCTTGTCGCGAGCAAAAAAGAGTTCTGAATCAATATTTTATTGACTTCACTGGGTCGCCGGTTGTGGTTATGGAAATAGACTTTGATAGTCAGCCTGAACTAGTTGAACGCTTTGGAGCTGTTGATCCCACTACCTTAGTACTGTATCGGGGCCACCATCGTATCTGGTATACCCATAATCAGACGCAAAGGCCTAATATATACAGTGCTTTACAGGAAGCCGAGTATCATTCGCGTTTGTTTGAAGAAGATGAATAGGGTGATCTCTTGTTTTACGTAGCTCTGGGCTATTTTCTTTTTGCCATAGCGCAGTTATTTATAGACCTTAGCCAGGCTTCGACAAGTAGCCCTGATACAGGGGCTTTACTGTTGGTGGTCTTCTACAATTTCTTAATCGCACTTCTGGTCGCTATTGGTTTTTGGTTTGGTAACAGGCTTAGCCGGTGGCAGAAGACCAGCCCCGTGCAACTAATGCTCATAGGCTTTTCAGTGGCTTTGCTGGTGGCCGTTTTATCCAGTTTCGGTATCGTTGATGGCAGTAGGGGAAGTGGTGCAGAAACTATGGCTTTTATCTTGCTTGGTTTTGCGGCGTTATTACCTTTTGGGCAGCGGGTGAAAACGGGTGAAAAAGGCTTTTTCTGTTGTCCTCATTGCGAAAAGAGAATTTCCCTTGCCCGCAAAATGCAGCTGATATCGAAGAAGCGGCTCGCCTGGCAATGTCCTCATTGTGGCAAAGCGGTCAGATATCAGTTTAACTGGAAGTTTTTTCTGCTGGCTTTGTTACCTGCCGTATTAATTTCGTCTTATGTGGCAGGCCCATTCCTGGCCGCCTGGAATGTCTCTATCCTGTATTCGAGCTTGCTGGTTGCTGCTGTTATGACGTTGCTTTCTTTACGTCTGCATAAAGGCTAAGGTCGGCTCTCAGTAGAACCGCCCTTAGCATGAGTCCTATAGCAAACCCTGTACGACATCAGTGATGGAAATTTTTTCTTTCTCACCACTGCGCCGGTTTTTTAGTTCGACCAGGCCTTCATCCAGGTTGCGTTCTCCCACCACAATGACGTGCGGAATGCCAATAAGCTCGATATCCGCAAACATCACGCCAGGACGTTCCTTGCGGTCATCAAAAAACACTTCAAGCCCGGCACCCAGACATTCCTCATAAAGCTGCTCTGCGACCTCCTGGACACGCGCAGATTTGTGCATATTCATAGGGAGTATACAAACCTGAAAAGGTGCCATTTGCTCTGGCCAGCGAATGCCGTTCTCATCGTTATTCTGCTCAATGGCAGCGGCGACAATTCGGGAAACGCCGATACCATAACAACCCATAGTCAGGTTCTGATGTTTACCGTTTTCGTTAAGCACGCCGACTTTCATCATATCGGAGTATTTACTGCCTAACTGGAAAATATGGCCCACTTCTATGCCACGCTTTATTTCCAGTGTGCCTGTACCGCAAGGGCTGGCGTCGCCAGCTTTTACGTTACGTAAGTCAGCTACTGCAGGAAGTTCAGCATCGCGTTCCCAGTTAATACCGAAAAAGTGAAAGCCTTCTTCATTAGCTCCGGCCGCGAAATCACTGAGTACGGCCACTTCCCGATCCACTACCGCCGGGATATTCAGATTCACCGGGCCCAGCGAGCCTGGACCTGCGCCCAGAGCGGCTTTAATTTCTTCATCAGAAGCAAATGTCAGTGGGATGAATACCTGAGGTAGCTTAGCCGCTTTAATAACGTTGAGCTCATGGTCACCGCGGACAATCAAGGCAACCAACCCGTTCGCTTCACCATCTTCTGTAGCCGCATGCACAATTAGTGTTTTCACGGTGCGTTCAATAGGCAGGTTAAACTGCTCTATCAGAGCCTGAATAGTTTTAGCCTCTGGAGTTGCTACTTTTTGCATATCTTCGCTCGCTGGGTCTGCTGCCTGCTTACTGGCTATAGCCTCGGCCAGTTCAACATTCGCGGCGTAATCTGAGCTGTCAGAAAAGGCAATAGCGTCTTCACCTGAGTCTGCTAACACATGAAATTCATGGGAGAGGTTGCCACCGATAGAGCCTGTGTCGGCTATTACTGGTCTGAAGTCGAGGCCCAAGCGGCTGAAAATATTCTGATAAGCCGTGTACATGCGCGCATAGGTTTTGCTCAGACATTGCTCAGAAGTGTGAAAGGAATAAGCGTCTTTCATGATGAATTCGCGGGCGCGCATAACACCAAAACGAGGACGAATTTCATCGCGGAACTTGGTTTGGATCTGGAATAAGTTTAACGGTAGTTGTTTATAGCTATTTACTTCTTTGCGAACTAATTCACTAATGACTTCTTCATGAGTCGGGCCGAGAACAAATTCGCGGTTGTGACGGTCATGTAAGCGCAGTAATTCAGGACCATAGTCTTCCCAGCGTCCAGACTCCTGCCATAAATCAGCAGGTTGAACCATGGGCATCAAGACTTCAATGGCGCCAGCGGCTTCCATTTCTTCACGTACAATTTGCTCAACCTTACGCAATACCCTTAAGCCGGTTGGCGTCCAGGTGTATAAACCAGAAGCAACTTTACGCACCATACCAGCACGTAACATAAGTTGGTGGCTGATGATTTCAGCATCTGAAGGGGTTTCTTTTACGGTGGCAAGTAAATATTGGCTGCTGCGCATGGCTGGTTTTGCTCTCCTGGCAATTAAAAAATAAACCTTTAAATAATATGATTCATTCTAGCAGTCACTGACAGCAGTGACTACAGCTTCCTGTGCCATAACCTGCCAGCGAATATTAAGCTGATAAAGTTGCATGCCATAAGTTTTATTATCGTCTTTATGCTGCCGATAGGCGGGCCTGGGATCCTGCGCTAATACCTGCTCTATTAACAATTTCAGCTGCGGATACTGGCTATGGTAACGGTCTAGCTGCTTTAGCGCCTGAGGGCTGAAATTAACTGGCATCTGTTGTTGCGGCGCTTCTTGAGCAAAGCCTGACGAGACTTCTGTTAAAGCGTCGCTGTAGGCAATGTAAGGCTTTATATCCAGTACTGGTGTTTTGTCCAGTAAGTCCAGACCGGAGATAACTAACTGCCAGTGCTTGTCCTCATACAGGATCTCTTCAAGCTTCACCACTGACAGCCCGATAGGGTTGGGTCTGAAAGTTGAACGGGTGGCGAAAATGCCGACTTTTCGGTTGCCACCCAGACGAGGGGGCCTGACTTTAGGTTTCCACCCTTGTTCTGCAGTGGCATGGAAAACGAATTGGATCCAGATATGGCTGAAATCCTCTAATCCGGCTATGCATTCTTGCCGATTGTAGTCATCGGTTAGTATCAGCCGCCCCTGAGCACTGCTGACAAGCCCAGGTTGGCGGGGGATAGCAAATTTCTCCCGGTAGGGTGACTGAACATAGCCGACAGTATTAAATTGATACATGAAACAACCTGGATAGTGAGGGTGAGTTATTTGACCACATAATAAATAAATGCACCAAATAATTGGTTAAAAATCGAATTTATCTTAAGTCTTATTTTTAAGTTATTGTTTTTATAGGAATAAATAGATGGCCCAGAGTTTGCTATATAAGCATGAAAGCTAGTGTAAATAATTACTTAATAAGGATAAAACTATGAGCTTAAGATATTTTTTAACTACCCTGGTCATACTTGCTGTATTTGTGACTCTTGGGCAAGCGTCAGCCAGCAGCGAAGCTGAGCGTCATTACCGATTTGAAAGTCAGAATGTACGCGTACTGCATATAGATAACGCAGTAGGTCAGTTGGATATAAAAAGATCGACGGATAATGAAATTCGAATTGAAGTGGTTTTCGAAGGAAAGCGTGGCGGTTTATTACGTCGTAAAACTGATGTCTCTGATGTTGAATTGAATGTTCGGGAGCGAGGCGATCAACTTTATCTGGAGTTTCAGCAGAGTAAAGTGCAGGCTGATTGGGTGGTTTATATGCCAGAACTGGATGCACTGCATGTTCACCTTGGTGTAGGAACGGCTGATATTGATCTGGGTGACACTGGATTAGAGCTTCAGGTTGGTGTTGGAACTGCACTGATAAATAGCCATAAAAACTTCGTTGGGCAATTTCGTGGTTCCGCCGGTGTTGGCTCAGTTTCTGCGAGCGGCCTGGATAATTATACTTCTCAGCGTCGGGTAGTAGCTGAGGATGCTAAAGGCACTGGTAATGGTGATAAAGATATAAATGTAGAGGTTGGGGTCGGTGATATTAAGTTGAGTTTATAATTAAAAAGGCAGCTGTTCAGCTGCCTTTTTAAAGTATCTACTTAATCAGGAAGTCACTAATTTTTTTACCTTTCTTCAGCGCTTCATTGATAACCTTAGGTGTACGCCCCTGTCCGGTCCAGGTCTTGCGCTCTCCGTTATCTGTGTATTCATATTTGGCGGGTTTAGGTGTGCGCTTTTTACGTGTACTGGCACCTTTTTTGTCATTCACAATGTTTTGCAGCTCGGGTGCTAAGTCAGTAATATCCAGACCTGCTGCAGCCATCTGCTTTTTAATTTCATCTACACGAGACCTTTTTTCTTCTTCCTGTTTCCGTAATTCCGCTTCTTCCTCTTCGCGGTTTACAATAACTCGTTGTAGTTTAGCCTCAACATCCTGTAGTTCAGCAAGCGTTAGCTCTTTGGTCGCAGCGCGTAAACGACGCTCGTGAGTAAGAATATTTAGAAAATCGCTCATGTTTATACCTTATCTTTTATAAAATTTTACGAGTTATATTGGCAGTTGGGCTATTAAATACACGAGGGAATTATCAATAGCTTAATATTAGTATTTTAGTACAAAGAAAAAATAAAATAACTTGCTTTTAATAAAGAAAGCGTAAATATCCTACAAGGATTAAGTAACTCTAGCAATAAAAAAACGCTCCGAGAGGAGCGTTTAGGATTTGTTTACATATTTGGATAATTTGGGCCACCGGTGCCTTCGGGGGTAACCCACTGAATGTTCTGGCTGGGATCTTTAATATCACAGGTCTTACAATGAATGCAGTTCTGAGCATTAATTTGAAACGCTGGTTCTCCCTTATCATCCTGAACTATTTCATAGACGCCTGCCGGACAGTAGCGTTGAGCGGGTTCATTAAATTTAGGTAAGTGAACCTGCACAGGAATGTCTGCGTCTTTTAGTTTGAGGTGACAGGGTTGATCCTCTTCATGATTGGTATTCGACAGATAAACCGAAGAATTACGATCAAAACTTATTTGATTATCAGGTTTAGGGTAATTAATTGGCGTGGCGTCATCCAGGGTTTGCATGCCTTTATAGTCAGGTTGCCAATCTTTAATGTTAAATGGGAGACGACCATTAAACCAGTTTTGATCTAGTGTGTTAAAGGCGCCACCCAACCAGGTTCCCCATTTATGTACAGCTGGGCCAAAGTTCCGTGACCTATACAGTTCCTCATATAACCATGAACTTTCGAAGCGTTGTGTATAATCAGTCAGTTCAGTATGGCTTTGATCATTTTTTAATGCTTCAAAAATGCTTTCAGCTGCCAGCATGCCGCTTTTCATAGCGGTATGGTTACCTTTTATTTTTGCAAAGTTTAGTGTGCCAGCGTTACAACCGACAAGTAAACCTCCAGGCATCGTCATTTTAGGTAATGAATGATAACCACCTTTGGTGATAGCGCGGGCACCATAACTGACTCGTTTTCCATTATCTAAAAACTTCTTAATTTCCGGGTGCTGTTTATAGCGTTGGAATTCAGCAAATGGATTTACGTTTGGATTGGTGTAATTAAGATCAATAATAAGGCCAACAAAGACCTGATTATTTTCAGCATGGTACAGGTAGCCACCACCTGAGGCATTGTCGTTAAGAGGCCATCCGGTAGTATGGACAACCAGACCTGGCTGATGCTGCTCTTCCGGAACATCCCATATTTCCTTAAAGCCAATAGCATAGTGCTGGGGCGTTTTACCCTCATCTAAATTAAATTTGTTGATCAGCTCCTTGCCCAGATGACCCCGGCAACCTTCGGCAAATACCGTATACTTTGCACGTAACTCCATACCCGGCATATAACTGTCTTTTTGCTCACCCGTCGCACTGACGCCCATGTCACCGGTAATCACGCCGGCTACTTTATCGTCTTCGGTGTAAAGTACTTCAGCGGCTGAAAAGCCAGGAAATATTTCCACCCCAAGCTGTTCGGCCTGTTCGGCTAACCAACGACAAACATTGCCCATACTGACGATATAATTACCATCGTTATGGAAGCTTTTAGGCACCATGAAATTCGGTAGCTTGCTACTTTTTTGCTCACTGTTGAGCATGAAAATATCATCTTTACTAACTGGCGTAGTTAACGGAGCGTCACGCTCTTTCCAGTCAGAAAACAGTTCGTTCAGGGCTCTGGTTTCAAAAACGGCACCTGACAAGATATGAGCGCCTACCTCGGAGCCTTTCTCAACTACACAAATTTGTAGTTCCTGCTCGTTGTCTTTAGCGAGTTGCGCTAACCGACAAGCACTGCTTAAACCAGCGGGGCCTGCCCCAACTATAAGTACGTCAAACTCCATGCTTTCGCGTTCCATGGGCTTCTCCTTTGTTGAGCATTGCTATGTAATCTGAATAGGGATTTGACCCTTATACTGATTAAGCAACTGAGTAAATTCGTGAGCTGGTATCGGACGACTAAATAAAAAACCTTGCCCGATAGTACAGTCTCTATCTAATAAAAATTCCACCTGAGCTTCAGTTTCCACACCTTCAGCAACCAAACCTATGTCTAAGCTTTTGGCCAGATTAATAATCGTTTGAGTCAGAGTTGCGTCATCTTTGTCGTGCGGTAAGTCCTGCACAAATGAACGATCAATCTTGAGTGAGTTAACGGGAAAGTGCTTTAAATACGAAAGCGAGGAGTAACCTACACCAAAATCATCGATTGCCAGAGCAATGCCTTTGTCCCGTACTGCATGCATAAAGTTGGTGTGGGACTGAATGTTTTCAATAAATACCTGTTCGGTAAGTTCAAGTTCAAGGCTTTGTGGTGGCACTTTACTGTCTTCTACAATTTGCATGATTTGTTCAACCAGATCCGGCGACTGCAGTTGTTTACCGGACAAGTTTATTGCCATGCTCAGCTCGGAGAAACCGAGGCTATGCCAGGCTGAGAGTTGCTTGCAAGCGGTCTTCAGAACAAAGTCTGAAATGGGGATAATGAGTCCGGTGTCTTCTGCAATAGGAATAAACTGGTCTGGGCCTATAATAGTGCCATCGTCATCGATCCAGCGCACCAAAGCTTCAGCACCAACAATACGACGGCTGTTCATGTCTACTTTGGGCTGATAATAGACGGAGAGTTTATCTCGTTCTACCGCCTGTCGCAGCCGCTTCATAAGCTTCATACGCTTATTGAGTTCTTCGTGCAGCACCACAGTATATACATGATAAATATTACGGCCGCGTTCCTTGGCTCGATACAGTGCTGTATCGGCATTGCGAATCAGGCTCTCCGGGTTATCATCACTTTTACTTAAGGCTACACCAATACTTCCGGATATGAAGATCTCGTAGTCATCGACGTAAAAGTGAGTATCCAGTGAATTCAGAACCTGCTGCGCCATATCTTCCAATTGTTGCAGTTCCTGCAACATGGATACTGCAATAACAAATTCGTCGCCACCCATTCGCGCCAGGCAGGTGTCTTCGGGCAGTATTTTAAGTAAACGCCCGGCTACTCGTTTTAATAACTGGTCACCGACTGAATGACCCAGAGCATCATTTACTTCTTTAAAATTATCTAAATCAATGAACAGCGCACCGACATGGCGTTGTTGCGCCTTTGACTCTTTAAAGAATACATCCAGCTGGGTCATTAAAGAATTGCGATTAGCCAGGTCGGTTAACCAATCGTGTTCAGCGATATAGGCAACTTTTTTCTCAACCCGCTCGCGTTCTTCAATTTCAATGTATAAGTCGAGATTGGTATCAGCTAGTTCCTGAGCTCTTACCCGACTGACACCGAGAACATACAAGACAAAAGTAAGTAACGCAGTGGTAACGCCGCCGGCCAGAATAACTAATAATGGCAGTATGCTGCGCATTTGCCGCAGACGGTTGTTGGTTGGCCATAGTTCCATAAGCCAGCTTTGATTAAACATGGAGAATTCAATCTCACCGGCCCAACCGGAGCGCAGGTTATCTGACGAGGAATAGTCAAAAACCATTTCACCCTGCGATAGTGAAGTCACTCTGAATTGAGATTCATCGCTCAGGTTGGCGGTTACCGTCTCCATTAGCAGACTCTGCATATCGATAATGCCGATGTAATAACTTGCCTGTTCATGGCCGAGGTGAGGAATAATAAGTATCAGGTCGGAAATCCCCTCAGTCAGGGGGCCTGCTGAAAGCACATAGCGGTTGCCTGATTCCAGTTGCTGGAGCCGCAACATGAAATCCTGGTCTTCTTTTATCAGGTTCTGTGATATGGCGCGGGAATTGGATGGATAAAGTCCCTGAACATTAAGATCAGCATCAAGCCATAGCAGACTGCGAAAGTGACGGTAGTAAGCCAGAATAGTAGTCCCGTCATGCAACCAGTTGTAATTCGTTGTTCCATGGCGCTGGTTATCCCGGGCTACCCAGGTTAATCCGAACATATGGGTTTGCAGTTGTTGACCGATAGCATTTTGCATTTCACGAGTTTCATCACGAAGTTGGGCTCGTATATTCTGCTTGTCGTAATAGTACAAAGTTGCCGCAATCAGTATAGTCAGCAGAGCACCTAATACTGCGGTCAGGATAGCCAGCCGAAAGTGAGAAAATCGTTGCATACGTCAGACTTTTTTATCGTTGTTATACGTCTGTTGACGATGATTACCCAAGCGGCCGCAATAAGCAACCGCCAGGCAACTATTGCGTGACTCTTTATTGTTGTAGTTCATTACGATCACGAAAATAATCCAGCGCTTCCGGATTGGCCAGAGCATCGGTATTTTTGACGGTTTCGCCGTGAATAACCTGACGCACGGCTATTTCAGTGATTTTTCCACTTACCGTGCGTGGTATATCCTCTACTTGCAGAATAACGGCCGGGACATGACGAGGTGTGGCGTTAGCACGAATAGTTTGTTTGATGGTTTTAGTTAAATCCGCGTCCAGAGTAACCCCTTCGCGCAAACGCACGAAGAGAACAACCCGTTCGTCATCCTGCCATTGCTGGCCAACAGCTATGCTTTCCAGCACAGCTTCTACTTTTTCTACCTGGCGATAGATTTCAGCAGTACCAATGCGTACACCGCCTGGATTGAGCACAGCATCGGAACGGCCATAAATAATAACGCCGTCCTGAGCGGTGATTTCTGCGTAATCTCCATGCGCCCAGACGTTATCAAAGCGGGAAAAGTAGGCTTTGTGGTAACGACTGCCATCGCTGTCATTCCAGAAACCGATAGGCATGCACGGGAAGGGCGCTTCACAAACCAGTTCGCCTTTTTCTTCTCGTATCGCTTCGCCTTCATCATTGTAAATATTCACTTTAAGACCCAGTCCACGACACTGAAGTTGCCCGCGGTATACCGCAAGTATCGGATTGCCCAAAGCAAAGCAGGAAACAATATCAGTGCCACCGGATATAGATGATAAACAAACATCTTCTTTAATATCGCGGTAAACATAATCAAAGCTTTCCGGCGGCAACACCGAGCCGGTGGTCAGAATGCTTTTTAAACTATGCAGCTGATGAGACTGTCGTGGTTTGACGTCAGCTTTCTCCAACGCGGATAAGTATTTCGCACTAGTACCAAATATAGTAATTTTTTCTTCGTCAATCAGATCGATAAGTGCTTCTGGTTTGGGGGCAAAGGGAGAACCATCAAATAAAGTTAACTGAGCGCCCAACGCCAGGCCAGAGACTAACCAGTTCCACATCATCCAACCACAGGTGGTGAAGTAAAAAAGGTTGTCTTCACGCTTTAAGTCGGTATGCAGACCGTGTTCTTTCAGATGCTGTAATAAAGTACCGCCGATGCCGTGGACAATACACTTAGGCACGCCAGTAGTACCCGAGCTGAACATAATATAAAGCGGGTCGTTAAAGCGTCGCTGGACAAATTCAATTTCAGTAGCCTTGGAGTCGATAAAGTCATTCCAACTACTGCTTTTTTCAATGCTATGCGGTTGGCCGGTAAAGTCGGCAACTACCAGAGCCTGTAAAGAGGGCAATTGTTTCTGAATAGCATTGATTTTGTCGCTTAAGTCCAGAGTTTTGCCGTTGTAAAAGTAACCCTCTACAGTGATCAGTACCTTAGGTTCTATCTGGCCAAAGCGGTCGACAACGCCCTGTACGCCAAAATCGGGAGAGCAGGACGACCACACAGCTCCCAGGCTCGTGGTGGCCAGCATGGCGACTATGGTTTCAATGCAATTCGGTAATAGTCCAGCGACCCGGTCACCGGCAGTGACGCCTTGTTGTTGCAAAGCGCTAGCCATTTGCGCGGTGCGTAAATAAAGCTCTGCATAAGTTATCTGCTGACGCTCACCCAGTTCACCTCTGAATACCAATGCAGTCTTCTGATCCCGGTAACGGAGCAGGTTTTGCGCAAAATTAAGGCGTGCTTCCGGGAACCATTCTGCGCCGGGCATCTTGCCAGGGTCTTTTAAAACCTGGCTGCCGCGTTGACTGGCAATGACATTAAATTCGTCCCAGATCGCGCTCCAGAAGGCCGGGCTTTCTTCTACTGACCAGTTATAAAGTGCTGCGTAGCTATCAAAACGCAGGCCCTGTTGTTCGAGAGCCAGCATGAATTTATGCATACGGCTCTGCTCGATACGTTCCCGGCTGGGTTGCCACATAGGGGCCAGGGGAGTGGTAGTAGCTTGTTGCGACATATCATTCAAACCTGTTTGTTATTTTGCGTGTAATGCGACGTTAACCTGAGAGCGAGGCTGGAAACCCAAGGCGGTACAAATGTCGCGGCCTGCAGCAGCAACTTTGTCCAGATCTATGCCAGTGCTTATGCCCATGCCATGTAACATGTACAACAGATCCTCAGTGGCCAGGTTTCCACTCGCTCCTTTGGCATAAGGGCAACCGCCTAAGCCGGCTACAGCACTGTCTACTGTGGCGACGCCAAGTGGCAGGCAACTGGCAATATTAGCGAGTGCCTGACCGTAGGTATTATGAAAGTGCAGAGCCAGTGCCGGCATAGGCACCTCATCAGCGACTGCACTTAACATACGTTGCGCCTGTAGTGGTGTGCCCACACCTATGGTATCGCCCAGTGACACTTCATAGCAGCCCATGTCGTGCAATGCTTTGGCAACCCGAACCACCTCACTGATTGGGACTTCCCCTTGGTACGGGCAACCGAGGACACAGGAAACATAACCGCGAACACGAACACCTTTTGCCTGGGCGGCTTCCATCACCGGGGCAAAACGTTCCAGCGATTCGCTGATAGAGCAATTGATGTTCTTCTGACTAAAGGCCTCAGAGGCAGCTCCGAAAATAGCCACTTCGTCAGCGGAGGCCGCTATTGCTGCCTCGAAGCCTTTTAAGTTCGGGGTAAGAGCAGCATAAGTGACACCTTGTTTGCGTCTAATGGTGTGCATGACATCGCTGCTGTCTGCCATTTGTGGCACCCATTTAGGACTTACAAAACTGCCCGCTTCAATATAAGGCATACCGCTGTCAGTGAGCTGGTTAATCAGTTTTACCTTATTTTCCAGCGACACCTTTTGTTCGTTCTGCAGACCGTCCCGGGGACCCACTTCTACAATACGTACCTGCTCAGGTAAGCTCATAATGTATCCTTAACTTTCTTCGTTAGGGGCCAGGGCGATAAGCTCCGCGCCGTCACTGACCAGTTCGCCAGCCTGAAAGAATATTTGTTCAACCGTTCCGCTCACAGTCGCTTTGATAGTGTATTCCATTTTCATAGCTTCCATGACAACCAGGGGCTGGTCTTTTTCTACACTATCTCCTGTTTTGACATTAACACTGACGATAGTGCCATTCATAGGCGCGGTCAGGGTACCTTCATCTTCAGCCAGGCCAAAAGCGGCACTGGTATCTACCGCCTGATAGTCAACCCGGCCCTGCTGGCTGAAAAGTACAAACTTATCAGTACCCAGAGCAACAGTTAAGCTGAAGCTGTGATTATCAAAGGTGACATTCAGCTTATCCTGTTGCAGCTCAGCTTTAAGCTCAACCCGGCTGTCGTCATGCAGAACTACAAATTCATTGCCCTGTTGCTGAATATAAAGGTTTAGCAACTGATCGTTAAAAACTAGTTCCAGGTACTGCCCGGCGGGTTGATTCAAGCGCCAGTTACTGGCGCTGTTCCACGGATTATTGGCATCAGCTAGCGGTACACTTTGTTGCAAAGTGATGGCACAGGCCATGCAGGCATGTGCCAGCTCGGCATCCATTGCATTGTTAGGCTTAAGCAGTTGCTCCCCGTGTTGTTCAATAAACTGGGTGCTCAGATCGGCTCGCACAAAGTGGGGATGGGTAGCGAGGCGATGTAAGTAATCAGTATTGGTGGTTGGGCCAACTAATTGGTATTCACGTAAAGCACGCTGCAAGCGGAGCAGGGCGCGGTCACGGTCTTCGTCCCAGACAATCAGTTTAGCGATCATGGGATCGTAATAAGGACTCACATCATCGCCTTCGCGGATCCCTGTATCAATGCGAATATGACGGTCCTGCGTTGGTGTACGTAAAAATTCGATATGACCTGTACTGGGTAAGAAGTCCTGTTGCGGATCTTCAGCGTAAATACGCGCTTCAAAAGCATGCCCATGAAGTTGTACCTGACTCTGGCTGAGCGGTAGCACGCCACCACTGGCAACCACCAGTTGCCATTCCACCAAATCCTGTCCGGTGATCATTTCAGTGACCGGATGTTCAACTTGCAAGCGGGTATTCATTTCCATGAAGTAGAAATCGTTGTTCGCGTCGAGCAGGAATTCAACAGTGCCTGCGCCTTCATAGTCAATAGCCTGGGCCGCGCGCACAGCAGCATCGCCCATGGCATGACGGGTATTTTCACCCAAGGCCGGAGCTGGCGCTTCTTCCAGGACCTTCTGATGACGACGTTGCACGGAACAGTCGCGTTCAGCTAAATACACAGCATTGCCATGCTGGTCACAAAACACCTGAATTTCTACGTGACGAGGCTTAATGATAAATTTCTCAATAAGCATCTTATCATTGCCAAAGGAGGCCTGTGACTCACGTTTAGCCGAGGCCAGGGCCGCATCAAAATCTTCAGGCTTGTGCACTTCACGCATGCCCTTACCACCGCCGCCATAGGCTGCTTTAAGCAGCACCGGATAACCAATGCGTTCGGCTTCAGTACGTAGTTTTTCAATGTCCTGATCGCTGCCATGGTAGCCGGGAACCAGGGGCACACCGGCTTCATCCATAATAGATTTTGCTGCGCTTTTTGAACCCATAGCTGCAATTGAGCTGGCTGGTGGACCTATAAAGACTACACCTTGCTGTTCACAGGCATCGGCAAAACCTTCATTCTCGGAGAGAAAACCATAACCGGGATGTATAGCCTGGGCGCCGCTTTGTTTGGCGACCTTAAGGATGTTTTCAGCAATCAGATAAGACTCACTGCTGGGTGATGGTCCTATATAGAAAGCTTCGTCTGCCATGGCTACATGACGGGCGTTGCGGTCGGCATCTGAATAGACTGCGACACATTGCACACCCATACGCTGCGCGGTGCTGATAATACGGCAAGCTATTTCACCGCGGTTTGCTATTAAAATCTTATTAAACATATCAACTACCGTTGGTTAGTGGTTTAGCCAGGCTGGTTTACGTTTTTCCAGAAAAGCAGATAAACCTTCCTGGCCTTCAGCGGAAACTCGGATATCAGCTATACGCTGCACCGTCTGCTCAATAATATCGTCATCGATAGGGCGATCAGCAACGTCCAGAATTAGTCGCTTGGCAGCAGCACAGGCTGCGGGTCCGTTGCCAGTAATGGCTTTTAAAAAAGTTTGCACGGCTTCGTCCAGAGGTTTTTCGGTGACCTCGGTAACCAGTCCATGAAGGCAAGCCTGTTCAGCAGAGAAACGCTCAGCGGTGAGCAAATACCGGCGGGCAGCTCTGCTTCCCATATTGCGCACTACATAAGGGCTGATTACCGCCGGAATTAAGCCGATTTTCACTTCACTCAGGCAAAAACTGCTGTCCGGGTTTGCCAGCACTATGTCGCAACAGGCCGCCAGGCCTACAGCACCGCCAAAAGCGGCGCCTTGAACCAGGGCGATAGTAGGCACACGGAGGTTATCAAGCCGGGCCATGAGTTGTCCCAGTTCGCCAGCGTCCTCTACATTCTGCTGACGATTGCTGGCGGCCATGGAGCGCATCCAGTTCAGATCAGCACCGGCGGAGAAGTTCTTGCCTTCTGAACGCAGTACCATGACATGTACGTCAGGGTCGTCGTTAATTTGCTGCAGAGCAGTTAGTAACTCAGCGATCATAACGTCATCAAAAGCGTTGTGTACTTCTGGCTTATTTAATGTAAGCCAGGCCACGTGCTGATCGTCGATACTTAGTTTTACTTTTTCCATAATCAACTCCTTACATGCGGAACACGCCAAAGCGTGTTTTCTCAATCGGGGCATTGAGTGAAGCTGCAATGCTAAGACCCAGAACCGTGCGCGTTTGCGCCGGATCTATAATGCCGTCATCCCACAGGCGACCGGATGCATAATAAGGGTGTCCCTGTGCATCATATTGCTCAACGATAGGTTTTTTAAAGTCAGCTTCTTGCTGTTCGCTCCAGCTTTTGCCTTTACGCTCCATGCCATCGCGGGTCACGGTTGCCATAACACCTGCAGCCTGTTCGCCGCCCATGACGGAAATTCGTGCGTTGGGCCACATGAACATAAGCGTTGGGTCGTAGGCGCGTCCGCACATGCCGTAGTTGCCAGCGCCGTAGCTGCCGCCAATTAACACAGTAAACTTAGGCACTTTAGCGCAGCTTACCGCCATTACCATTTTGGCTCCGTGCTTAGCGATACCTTCGGCTTCATATTTTTTACCGACCATAAAGCCGGTGATATTCTGTAAAAAGACCAGTGGAATTTTGCGCTGTGCGCAGAGCTCAATAAAGTGAGCGCCTTTTTGCGCTGACTCAGAAAACAGAATACCGTTGTTGGCAACAATACCCACCGGATAACCATGAATGCGGGCAAAGCCGGTAACTAAAGTGTTGCCGTAATTCTGTTTGAATTCATCAAAGTCGGAATCGTCGACTACACGTGCAATGACTTCGCGAACATCATAAGGCTTGCGCAGGTCAGTACCCACAATGCCGTAAATTTCTTCCTCAGCGTAACGGGGGGCTTTAACCGGTTCCATTTGCGGCTGTTCCGGCAACTTGTGGTTCAGGCGCGAAACTGAACGGCGGGCCAGTTCCAGCGCATGTTCATCACTGACCGCAAAATGGTCAGCAACGCCGGAAATGCGGGTGTGCACGTCGGCACCACCGAGCTCTTCAGCACTGACTTCTTCACCGGTTGCTGCTTTTACCAGCGGAGGACCGGCCAGGAAAATCGTGCCTTGTTCTTTGACAATTACGCTTTCGTCCGCCATGGCAGGCACATAAGCGCCACCAGCAGTACATAAACCCATCACCACAGCAATTTGCGGAATGCCTTTAGCTGACATATTGGCCTGATTAAAGAAAATACGGCCAAAATGGTCGCGGTCCGGGAATACTTCATCCTGGCGGGGCAAGTTGGCTCCGCCGGAATCGACTAAATAAATACAGGGCAGGTGGCAGCGCTCGGCAATTTCCTGAGCCCGTAAATGCTTTTTGACAGTCAGCGGGTAATAAGTACCGCCTTTTACTGTGGCATCGTTGGCCACTATCATGCATTGTACGCCTTCCACCTGGCCAATACCGGCTACTACACCAGCGCAGGGAACATAATCTTCATATACAGCCCAGGCTGCAAACTGGCCGATTTCAAGAAACGGCGAGCCTGGATCCAGCAATCGCTCGATACGGTCCCGCACCAGTAATTTACCGCGTGACTGGTGGCGTTCCTGCAAGGCTTCACCACCACCGAGCTTAATCTGCTCTACTTTGTCATTCAGATCCGCAACCAGGGCTTCCATGGAGGCCTGATTATTCTGGAAAGTCTCGTCGCGTACATTTATTTTACTTGATAGCACTGCCACGGCTGGCTCCTTATTTAGATTCGGTGAAGAGTTCGCGGCCGATTAACATACGGCGGATTTCTGAAGTGCCGGCGCCTATTTCATAGAGTTTGGCATCGCGCAACAGACGTCCAGTAGGGTATTCATTAATGTAGCCATTACCACCCAGCAATTGAATGGCATCCAGTGCCATCTGTGTAGCCAACTCAGCAGCATACAGAATAACGCCCGCCGCATCTTTACGGGTGGTTTCACCACGGTCACAGGCTTTGGCTACTGTATAAACGTAAGCGCGTGCAGCGTTCATGCGGGTATACATATCTGCAACTTTGCCCTGTACCAGCTGAAACTCACCAATAGATTTGCCAAACTGGCTGCGTTCGTGAATATAAGGCACTACCACATCAAGACAGGCCTGCATAATACCTAAAGGGCCAGCTGCCAGAACAACCCGTTCATAATCCAGACCGCTCATCAACACTTCAACACCGCGGTTCAGTTCGCCAAGAATGTTTTCGGCGGGAACCCGTACATCTTCAAATACCAGTTCACAGGTATTGGAACCGCGCATGCCTAATTTATCCAGTTTTTGTGCCTGACTAAACCCTGGGGTGTCGCGTTCTACAATAAAAGCGGAGATACCGCGAGAGTTCGCATCCGGGTCTGTTTTCGCATAAATCACATAAACACTGGCTTCAGGACCATTAGTGATCCACATTTTGTTACCGTTGAGAATGTAATCATCACCGTCTTTTTTCGCTCGTAGCTTCATGCTAACGACGTCAGAACCCGCATTAGGTTCACTCATAGCCAGGGCACCAACATGCTCTCCGGTTACCAGCTTAGGCAGGTATTTTTCTTTTTGCGCCTGAGTACCATTACGTCGAATCTGATTAACACAAAGATTTGAATGCGCACCGTAACTTAACCCTACTGAAGCGGAGGCGCGGCTGATTTCTTCAACCGCCAGAACGTGTTCCAGGTAACCCATACCTGAGCCACCGAACTCTTCTTCAACAGTGATGCCGAGTAGCCCCATATCACCTAATTTTGGCCATAACTCTGACGGAAACAGGTTATCTTCGTCAATTTGAGCGGCACGCGGAGCAATTTCTTCGCGTGCGAATGCATTGACATGATCGCGTAGCATGTCAGCGGTCTCACCCAGATCAAAGTTAAGCGTTGTAAATTGGCTAATCATGATTATTCCTCATACTGCTGAAGTAAGCTCATAACCTATGGTGAATATTAAATCACCGGGTCAGAGTCAGTTTTATTTTGGTGTTCAAGAAGTTCTGCCTGGCAGCGTTGTTCGACGCTTACCAGTTCGTGCAGCAGCACCTTAATATCTTCCATTTGTTGCTGCAGCGTTGTTTTCTTTTCTTCAATCAGGCCGAGCATAGTTTTTAGCTGGTTTTCACTGCTCTGATCGCGGTCATAAAGTTCAAACAGACGACGTGTTTCAGCGAGCGTAAAACCCAGTCGTTTGCCTCTTAAAATAAGCTTAAGGCGGACTTTGTCCTTGCCATTATATATTCGGTTTTGCCCTTGACGCTGAGGAGCGAGCAAACCCTGATCCTCGTAGAAGCGGATGCTGCGGGTAGTGATATCGAACTCTCGGGCTAATTCACCTATAGTGAAGGTGACCGCTTTAGGAGTTGCTAATGGAGTTGTGGTTTGATTATTCATAATGAAGTCTGTTTCGCTTGCATTAGAGCCTCTTTGAAGGCTAAGCTTAGAGGAAGTTAACGTTAACGTAAAGTGCTGTTCTTTAAAACAGAGCTATCCAGCCTTGTTTAGTCTTCAGAATAGCATTGATTCAGGAGGTTTTTGTGAAGTCGGATGATATCGTAATTGTTTCTGCCGCACGTACGCCAATGGGCGGCTTTCAAGGCGGATTAAGTGCCGTTCAGGCAACAGAACTTGGCGCTACAGCTATCAAGGCAGCTGTTGAGCGTGCAGGTATAGAGGGTAAGGACGTTAACGAAGTCTTCATGGGCTGCGTATTGCCAGCGGGCTTAGGCCAGGCTCCAGCGCGGCAGGCATCTATAGGCGCAGGGCTTCCGTTAAGTAGTGGCGCTACTACGATTAATAAAGTATGCGGTTCAGGTTTAAAAACCGCTATGTTTGCTCATGACTTGTTAAAAGCAGGCTCAGCCGATGTAATAGTGGCGGGCGGTATGGAAAGTATGTCCAACGCACCTTATATGTTGCCGCAAGCGCGTCAGGGATACCGTATGGGCAATGCGCAGGTTATCGACCATATGATGTTTGATGGCCTGGAAGATGCTTATGATAAAAAGGCTATGGGTTGTTTTGCGCAAAGCACCGCAGATGATTACGGTTTTAGCCGTGAAGATATGGATAATTTTGCGATTCGTTCACTGGAAAGAGCACAGCGGGCTATTAAAGACGGTTCGTTTGATGAAGAAGTCACAGCAGTTACCTATCAGACCCGTAAGGGTGAAGTCACTTTTTCTATTGATGAGCAACCAGGTAAAGCCCGGCTCGATAAAATATCTCAGTTACGTCCAGCATTTGCTAAGGACGGAACGGTAACTGCGGCAAACTCCAGCTCTATTTCCGACGGTGCCGCAGCATTAGTTTTAATGCGCGCCGCTGATGCTGAAACCAGAGGTCTTAAGCCTTTAGCCAGGATTGCCAGCCACTCTACGTTTGCACGCAAACCGTCCGAGTTCACGATAGCTCCGGTAGGCGCTATGCAAGACGCTCTGGATAAAGCGGGTTGGTCTAAGGATGATATAGACTTATGGGAAATTAACGAAGCTTTTGCCATGGTCACCATGTTAGCCATTAAAGAAATGAAGCTCGATGATGAAAAGGTAAATATAAATGGCGGTGCATGCGCTCTGGGTCACCCCATTGGAGCCAGTGGCGCGCGGATTTTAGTTACGTTATTACATGCATTGAAGCAACATAATAAGAAACGAGGTATGGCTTCTTTGTGTATTGGTGGGGGTGAAGCTGTTGCTATGGCGGTTGAACTGTTATAGATGATTTTTCTGGTTAATTAGAAGCGAGGCTTATGCCTCGCTTTTTTTATTGTGATTAAACTATCACCGATCACGAAGGTGGCGTGGGAGCATTTGCTGCTCTACATCGCGACCTAAGCGGTAATTTAAAGAGAGACCAAGATAGGGCTCCAGAAAATCATTATCGTTTTGCAGGGCAGCTTCAAAAGATAAATGAAAACGGTCACGAAGAGGGGCTTGAAAACCAATAGTTAGCCGACCGAAAGGACCTTTTTCTTTATTATAACGGGTCGAGTTAATACCAATACCTAAGTAGACTGAGTTGTCAAAATGGTAGAGTAAATCGGTGCCGTAACTATGACCAGTGCCGCTTGAATTATACTCGCTAATGCTGGTGCGCAGTCGGTCATAATATGCACGCAGGGCGATGCGTTCATTGAAACGATGGCCTATCTGCAGACCGTAGGTGTAACTACTGAAACCGCTGCGATAGTCATAGGCCTGATCATCCGGATTAAAAAAACGATCGCTGTCTGGATTCATGCTACCGGCCCTTACTCCGAAAAAAGGACCAGTCAGATCATGGGCCATGGTTACCGAAGGAAGGCTTAAGCAAGCGGTAAGCAGTATAGCTTTGAGGGCATTTTCACACTTCATGATGTATTCCTTTTATCATAGTCTCAATATACTAAGTTATTGTTATTTAAGAGTTTATTTAACCTTAGCATAAGATGAGCAAGCTGTTCTAATATCAGACATAAAAAAAGCGAGGCTCGAAAGCCTCGCTTTTTTACTGAGTGCTACCCGGTATTAATAACCGCGACGTTGCATCTCTTCTGTTAAGGGAACTTCTTCTGTCGTTGAAAGCTCAGCTTCAATGCGACGGTTACGATGGTTTACTTCCAGGCTGATCTCGTCGTACAGCGGACGAGTCATGCCGTAACCAACTGTACTTAAACGGTTAGCTGAGATGTTAAAGCGATTTACCAGCTCATCTTTAACGGCCTGTGCCCGGCGCTCTGAAAGCTCCTGGTTATACTCTTGAGGACCGATTAAATCAGTATGGCCAGCGATTTCTACGGTTACG
Organism: Aliidiomarina minuta; assembly: GCF_003987145.1. Classification (NCBI taxonomy): domain Bacteria; kingdom Pseudomonadati; phylum Pseudomonadota; class Gammaproteobacteria; order Alteromonadales; family Idiomarinaceae; genus Aliidiomarina; species Aliidiomarina minuta. The sequence goes on from NZ_PIPL01000001.1 coordinate 239,591, forward strand.
CCTTCATGCTCACGCATCAGTTCGGCAAGTTCTTCAATATCGCCACGGAATTCGCGTTGCACTTCAGCGGAATCGAATTCGAAGTTAACCACAAGGTCGTGACTGATGCTTTGCTCTACATAAATAGTACAGCCGTCTTCGTCTACCACATGGCCACGTGGGGTACCTGGACACTGGTCACGATAGTCAGGTACACCATCTCCGTCCGAATCCGTAGTACGGTCTACTGGATCGCTTGGTTCTTCAGGACGTGGTGCCGGACGAGCGGTGGTAAAACCAAACATGTAATTTAGGTTAGCTCCGGCATACTGGTCGGTAAAGTCGCCATCATTCTGTATGGCATATTCAATGCCCATATTCCAACGGTCTGAAAGCTGGAATCTGTAGCCTAATGTACCGCGCAGGAATGCATCCTTTTCCTGATTGAAACGTGTATTGTTAATACCGATACCGGCATAGATACCATTACGGAAGTTGTAGATACCATCAACCCCGTACATGTGACCAGATCCTGAAGAAGCGCCGTCTACATCTGTATTCAAGCGATCATAATAAGTGCGGATTTCCCAGTTATTGCTGAAACGGTGACCGAACTGCAAGCCATAAGCCAAGCTCGAGAAACCACTATCATAAGGGAACTCAGTACCGTCAATAAAGATCCATCGGTCGCTGTCAGGGTTGACGAGTCCTAAGCGTGGGCCAAAGTAAGTATGCTCATCAGACTGACTCTGACTTAACGCAGCCGAACTTACCAGACCCATTAATACGGCGACTGAAACAGCGGATGATTTAACTAAAAGGTTACGCATGGTCTTTTCCTTATGCTTTTTCTGATAAACATGATTTTTTATTTAACAAGGTAATTTCGCCCTGTACTCGGGTATTAAGCATAGTAGGAAAACTGAATCTAGAAATGAGGTTTGCAAATACTTTACTAATTCACTCAGTCTGCTGATTTTGAATTAAACTGATTTATAATATCTTGATCCATTGATTTGATATGAAGGGCTGGTTGCAGATAGGGGATGTTAATTTTACTTTCTTTAAAGGCTTTCAGGATAGCAAGACGAATAGCAGATAGCATACTTTCAGCCAGACAGGTAATTTCAAACCGCGCCCACTATCAGTAAAGTGCTGTAGAGAGAGAGCGGGGCCTGTTTCTGAATAACTTCAGTTAACTACTTCATTAGTAATAAAGTTTTCATCTGGAATCAGGGCGTTAATGCTGTCTCTGACTTACATAAAACTATTAGCCGGAATTTAATTTCTATACCCATCCGGACTGATCGCTATCATTTATTATATCTCCTGGTTTTATTGAGCGGCCCAACTCCAAATGCGCCTCCAGACAAAGCTCATGATGAAATATCAATGGCAGAAGTGCTAAGAACCAGTAAATTGCAAGCGCTATAAAGCTAAAAGTTATAAGTTTTCCAGTCCAGGGTGGGTGCAGGAATTCATACTTTTAGCCGATTGCAATTCATCTTTGATAAGATCGACAGTGAGTCCAATCCGTATGGTGGCTATTATGATTAGCTGAAGAGTAGCATCGGCTTGTTGTTGATGGCTAATAAGGAGCGAATAATTATTGTACAGGTTTACATAATTTAGCTCTTCTTATAATTACTATTTATATTGGTTTACGTTTTTAATTTAATCCAGATCCTGGGCTATTCTTTGCTGTTGAGTTTTAATTTTGTAGGAGCAGATACTTACTGCGAATAAAATGACGGCACCGCCTATCAGTAAACGGGTCCAGTTGACATCTTGTGCCCAGAACAGATAGTTAACCAGTAATCCAGCCGGTATGAGCATATTGTTCATGCTTGCGAGCTGACCTATGTTTACTTTCTTACTGGCGATGCTCCAGGCGAGATAGCCGACACCTGAAGCGATTAGCCCTAACCAGAGCAGCACAGTCCATTGTATGGAAGTGGCTGGAAGTAATTCCCAGTTAGTGAATAGCAGCACACCCATGCCGCTTACCAGCGTAGCCCCAAAAAAGAAGAGCGCATATACCTGAGTCTGTTGTAACGCACTCCCTAACTGGGTGCGTTTATAAGCCACCTGCCCAATAGCAAAGGAGAGGTTAGCGCCCTGTATTAACAGAAAACCCAACATGAAATTTGCGCTTACCGGCTGATAACGAATAATAGCAGCACCGACAACAGCAATGCATGCGGCCAGCCACCAGCGCGCGGGAATAGGACGTCGATTAATTACTTTTTCGTCGAGCAGGGTAATATAAAGTGGCGTAAAAATAGTAAAAAGCAGTACTTCAGGCACACTCAGATATAAAAAAGCATGGTATAGGAGCAGATACATAAGACCTATCTGAATGGCCCCTATGCCTGCCAGGCGAAGACTGAGCCTGGGGGTTAAATGACGTATGCGTAAAAATGGTAGTAATACCGCAGAAGCGAGCAACATACGTATAAAGACCGCCAGGTAGGGGTCAACCTGACCAGCCAGATACACACCAATGAGTGAAAAGCTAAAGGCCCAAAGCAGGGTTACTAACCACAGCGTTATCATTTATTCATCCGTAAAGCCTGGAAGCTGAAGATTTGGCGAATCATTTTCATGTTGTGATTTTTTTCTCTGTTGCAGAAGTCGGGCGCGACGCTTAGAAAGGCGCTGTAAAATTTCACTTTGCTCAGCGGGGGCTTTTGCATGCCAGTTAAAACGCTCGTCCCGTGAACGGAGACAGCCTTTACAGTATCCGCGTTGGTTCGATTCGCAAACCCCAATGCAGGGATTTGCAATGCTGAACATCTCGAGTTGATCAGCTGCCATAAATAACTCCTGCCTGGCTTTGGGATAGGTTGAATACTATTCTAGCCCAGTAAGCTTGTCACTGTCAGCATACTCTTGCCGATAAGCGCTTGGAGCGATACCTGTTACCTTTTTAAATAATCGGGAAAAATAATAAGGGTCGTCGAAGCCCAGCGTCTGGCCAATTTGACGTACAGAATGTGAGGTTTCCTTTAACATGCTCTGAGCCTGACGAATTTTCATATGATTAAAATAACGAATCGGACTGTCTCCGGTCAGCTGGCGAAATTTTTTACTGAAATGATGCGTGGAAATCCCGGTAAAGCGAGCAAAATCAGTCAATTCCAGAGCGCGATGGCTGTTGTCATGCATAAAGCGCTCAAGCGTAGTAAGATTAAACGCCGCACCATTTTGTTGCTCTTCTTTACGCAGTAGCGGCAGATGGATGAGTATTTTCTGGAGCAGGGTGGAAGCAAACAGAGCCCGTTCCTGGCTGAGTCGCTGGTGTTGCAGGTTCAGGAGTTGGGTAACATCGGGTAATAAGGCTTTCCAGTTATGCAGACTTAATAAAGGACTACCGCTGTCCTTATGTAAACCAATATAGTCCATGTAGTGGCCAACCAGTTCACCGGCGAAGTGGGCCCAGTAAATACTCCAGGGTTGATCTGGGTCTGACTGATAGGAGTGAGCTACGCCGCGGCGCAGGAAAAGCACCTGGCCGGCTTCGATAGTGCCCTGATGCTGTTCCGTTCGGTAGCTACCGCGGCCCTGATGGCAGAATATGAGTAGGTGATCGGTGTGAACACTGCGTCGAACCCGGTGTCCAACGGCGTGCAGGTAGTGTCCGTAAGCGATCGGATAAAGATTGCGGCTAAACGGATGTTGTTGCAGGTGCCCAATTATGTTCTGCGGCAGCAACAGGCGAGAACTGCCCGCAGGCAGTGGCCAGTGTGATGGTTGACTCATAACTCGTACTCAATGACAGTTTTGTCCATTATAAAGGCAATTTTATCGATTCTAAAGTTTTGTCCTCAGTGCTTTAATGCGGGCACGCAAATAAACAGATGAACAACAACAGGCAGGTAGTAGATTATGGCTAAGCAAGTTCAGTTATATATTAACGGCGAATTCATCGATTCAGCCAGTAAAAATATGATCCCGGTAACGAACCCGGCGACCCAGGAAATAATAGCTCAGGTTCCTTGCGCGACTGCAGAAGAAGTAAATACCGCAGTGGCGAGTGCAAAAGCTGTTTTTCATGAGTGGAAAGAAACTCCGGTTTCAGAACGTGCCCGGGTCATGATGCGCTATCAGGCGCTGTTAAAAGAACATCATGACGAGATTGCTGAAATTCTGGCAACAGAAACCGGTAAAACCTTTGATGATGCGAAAGGCGACGTATGGCGTGGTATCGAAGTTGTTGAACATGCCGCTAACGTGCCTTCGCTGTTAATGGGCGAGTCTCTGGAAAACGTGGCCCGTGGTATTGATACCTACAGCTACACGCAGCCACTGGGTGTTTGTGCGGGTATTACCCCCTTTAATTTCCCCGCTATGATTCCTTTATGGATGTTCCCGCTGTCAATTGCCTGCGGCAATACTTTTATTCTCAAACCTTCAGAGCAGGATCCGCTGACACCAACGCGTTTGGTTGAGCTTTTTGAACAGGCTGGCGCGCCTAAAGGTGTCTTGCAAGTGATTCATGGTGGTAAAGACCAGGTCGATATGTTGCTTGATCATCCGGACATCAGAGCCCTTTCATTTGTTGGTTCAGTGCCGGTAGGTCAGTACATTTATCGTCGCGGTACTGAAAACATGAAACGCGTGCAGGCCTTTGCCGGTGCTAAAAACCATTGCGTTATTATGCCGGATGCGGACAAAAACCAGGTGATTAACAATCTGGTCGGTGCCTCAGTAGGTGCAGCGGGTCAGCGTTGCATGGCTATTTCATGTGCCGTATTTGTAGGCAAAGCCAAAGAATGGATTCCAGAGCTGGCAGAAGCGCTGGCTAAAGTACGTCCAGGTGCCTGGGATGATAAAGATGCCGGTTATGGTCCTTTGATCAGCCCACAGGCGAAAGATCGTGTGTTAAGCATGATTCAGCAGGGTAAAGATGAAGGTGCAGACTGTCTGGTGGATGGTACTGAGTGTCAGGTTGAAGGATTCCCGGACGGCAACTGGGTCGGGCCTACTTTCTTCAGCAAAGTAACTGCGGATATGGAAATTTATAAGAACGAGATTTTCGGTCCTGTGCTGTGCGGTATGGAAGCAGAAAGCCTGGAAGAAGCCATTGCGCTGGTTAATGCGAACCCATTTGGTAACGGTACTTCAATCTTTACCGCCAATGGCGCTGCAGCCCGTAAGTATCAACATGAAGTGGAAGTAGGTCAGGTGGGTATTAATGTGCCTATTCCAGTGCCGCTGCCATTTTTCTCCTTTACTGGCTGGAAGAATTCGTTTTATGGCGATCTGCATGCGTATGGCAAACAAGCGGTTCGTTTCTATAGTGAGACGAAAACCATTACCGCACGCTGGCCTGAAGCGGGCATTGCGCAAGGTCCGAATATGACTATCGAACTTAAGTAAGCAGCAGAGGCAGTTGTTATGAATTTTGATTTAAGCGATGACCAACAGGCGTTTGTAGATACCGCAAGAGCCTTTGCTGAGAAAGAAATGGCACCCAACGCCGCGCGTTGGGATGCGGAACATCATTTCCCGGTTGAAGTATTCCGTAAAGCCGGAGAAATGGGTTTTATGGGCATGTATACCCCAGAAAGTGCCGGTGGTTTTGGCATGAGTCGCCTGGACAGTGCGCTCATCTTTGAGCAACTGGCGATGGGATGCACAGCGACAACCGCGATGATGACCATCCATAATATGGTGACCTGGATGATCGGCTCTTTCGCCAAACCAGAAGTCATTGAAGAATGGGTAGATGACCTGGTTGCCGGTCAGAAACTGGGCTCTTATTGTCTGACCGAACCTGGTTCAGGCTCAGACGCAGCGAGCCTGCGCACCAGTGCTAAGCGAGACGGTGACGAATATGTCATTAATGGCTCCAAGATGTTTATCTCAGGTGCCGGTGAAACCGACGTCCTGGTGGTGATGGCGCGTACCGGTGAGGAAGGCCCTAAAGGTATTTCAGCACTGGTGGTTCCGGCCGATGCTGCGGGTGTTCACTATGGTAAAGCGGAAGAGAAAATGGGCTGGAATGCACAGCCAACCCGTTTGGTGACCTTTGAAGATGTACGTATTCCTGTGGCTAACCTGCTTGGCGAAGAAGGCGAAGGTTTTAAGTTTGCCATGATGGGTCTGGACGGCGGCCGCATCAACATCGCCGTGTGCTCAGTAGGCACTGCCCAGGCGGCACTGAATACAGCGCGTGATTATATGCATGAGCGCAGTCAGTTTGGTAAACCACTTGCGGCTTTCCAGGCGCTGCAGTTTAAACTGGCCGATATGGCTACTGATCTGGTCGCTGCTCGTCAGATGGTGCGTCTGGCCGCCTATAAGGTGGATCAGAACGATGCCGATAAACCGACTTATTGCGCCATGGCGAAACGCTTTGCTACGGATGTCGGTTTTCAGGTCTGTGATCAGGCACTGCAGATCCACGGTGGTTATGGTTACATCCGTGAATATCCGTTGGAACGCCATGTACGAGATGTGCGTGTTCATCAAATTCTTGAAGGCACCAATGAAGTGATGCGCATTATTATTGCGCGTCGTTTATTAGCCGACGGTGCCGGCGAACTGCTCTGAGCTAAGGAAAAAGCATGGATGTAGTAAACTTTTCGACGCTGGAAGCGGGCAATGACAAACAAATAGGTATTGCCCAGCTTAACTCTGAAAAATCATTAAATGCGCTCAGCCTGCCTATGGTTGAATTGTTGATTCCTCAACTTAAGGCATGGCGGGATGATCCTGCCATTGCCTGTGTCTGGCTGGAGGGTGCGGGTGAAAAGGCATTTTGTGCTGGTGGTGACATTGTCGCTATGTATAAAGCCATGCAAGATAAGCCAGGCACTGTGGTGGAAGAGGTCGAAAACTTCTTTACCTCGGAGTATGAGCTTGATTACCTGATACAGACTTTCCCTAAACCTTTTGTGATCTGGGGCCATGGTATTGTCATGGGCGGCGGCATGGGGCTGATGAATGGTGGTAGCCATCGAATTGTCACTGAAGCCTCGCGGCTGGCGATGCCGGAAATCAATATTGGTTTGTATCCGGATGTCGGCGGGACTTTTTTCCTCAATCGCATGCCGGAACGGCTGGGCTTATTTCTGGGTCTTACAGGTGCTTCTATTAACGCCAGTGATGCTTTGTATCTTAATTTGGCTGACCATTTTGTCCCTTTTGAACAGAAAACGAATTTGCTGGAACGTCTGCAAGCTATTCAGTGGGGAGATACCGCTACGCTGAATAAACAGAAACTAACCGATGCTATGAAGACTTTTGAAAACGGTCATACAGCCGCGATGCCTGCCCCCGTTATTAAAGCGCAGCGTGAACAACTAAGTGAGTTAGTCAGTGCTGATGATCTGAGTACAGTAGTCAATAATATTCTGAGTTATCAAAGTGACGATAAATGGATGCAACGGGCGCAAAAGTCGCTTCAAAACGGCTGTCCATTAACTGCGCATATTGTCTGGCAGCAGCTGCAGCATGGAGTTGATTTGACGCTGGCAGAGTGCTTTCAACTGGAGCTTACGCTGTCGGTTAACTGTGCCAGTAAAGGCGATTTTGGTGAAGGTATCCGGGCTCTGTTAATTGATAAAGATGGCAAACCAGCCTGGACACATAAATCGGTTTCTGAGGTTCCTGATGAGACAGTGGATAGCATGTTTATTGCGCCCTGGAGTCAGGACGAGCACCCTTTAAAAAATTTAGCTGAGGAGCAACGCTAATGGCACAAGTAGCATTTATAGGTTTAGGTAATATGGGTGGCCCTATGGCCGCAAATTTAATCAAAGCGAACCATCAGGTAAGTGTTTTTGATTTATCTGAAGAGGCTATGCAAGCGTTAGTGAAGGAAGGTGCGACAGCGGCACCTTCTGCCGCGGAAGCCGTTAAGGATGCAGATTTTGTGATTTCCATGCTGCCTGCTTCCCAGCATGTTGAGTCTTTATATCTGGGTGATAAAGGAATCGCCTCGGTAATTCCTAAAAAAGCTTTGGTGATTGATAGCAGCACAGTCTCTGCCGATTGCGCTCGAGATCTCGCTGAACAACTGAATGAACACGGTCTGCGTTTTATTGATGCACCAGTATCTGGTGGTGTGGCTGGCGCTAAAAGCGGTACTTTGACCTTTATTTGTGGTGGTGACGCTGCCGATATAGAAGAGGCCAAAGTTGTTTTGGGTGTTATGGGCAAAAATGTACTGCGTGCGGGTGAACATGGTGCAGGTCAGGTGGCTAAAATCTGCAACAATATGTTGCTTGCAGTGCTCATGGCCGGTACCTCGGAAGCTTTACAATTAGGCCGTGCCAATGGTCTGGACGCTAAAGTGCTGTCCGATATCATGTTACAGAGTTCAGGTCGTAACTGGACTTTAGAGGTGTATAATCCGTGCCCGGATGTGTTGGAGAATGTGCCTTCCAGTAACCAGTATGAGGGTGGTTTTCTGGTTGATCTAATGGCTAAGGACTTAGGTCTGGCTATGGATACAGCGGGTGCTGCGGGCGCCGCTACACCTATGGGCGAGCGCGTGCAGCAACTGTATAAGGAACATAGTGAAGCGGGTTACGGAAAAAAAGACTTTTCCAGTATTTTTAATTACTTTGAACCAAAACGGACCTGATTATGCAAATTAAAAACAGTGTTATTGTGATTACCGGTGGCGCCCAGGGGCTTGGGCGCGCTATGGCAGAGCACTTTGCGGAGCAGGGCGCTAAACTGGCGTTGATTGACATGAACGATGAGGCGCTGCAAGAAGCTATCCAAAGTTGCCAGCAAAAAGGCGCTGCAGATGCGCGCTCTTATGTGGTTAACATTACTGATGAAGAAGCGGTCGAAGCGGCGTTTGCTAAAATTGACAGTGACTTTAACGGCATTAACGTGTTGGTGAACAATGCAGGCGTATTACGCGACGGCATGCTGGTTAAGTATAAAAATGGCGAAGTGACTCACAAAATGCCGCTAAGCCAGTGGCAGTCAGTGATCGATGTTAACCTGACAGGAACCTTCCTGTGTGGACGCGAAGCGTCAGCGGTGATGGCAAAACGTGAGAATGGCGGCGTAATTATTAATATCTCAAGCGTTGCCCGTGCCGGCAATATAGGTCAGACCAACTATGCGGCTACTAAAGCGGGTGTTGTTGCTATGACCGTAACCTGGGCGCGTGAACTGGGTCGTTTTGGTATTCGTTGTGGCGCTATCGCACCAGGCTTTATTGAAACGCCAATGACTCAGGCAATGAAACCAGAGGCTGTCGAGCGCGCTTTAGCTATGGTTCCGCTAAAACGCTGGGGACAGCCTTCAGAGGTTGCAGACTCTGCTCGTTATATTATTGAAAACGACTTTTTCAGTGGTCGTGTTATCGAAATAGACGGTGGCGTGCGACTGTAACCAGCAATGGAACAGGGCCGTTCTAACGGCCCTGTATTTTTACGTACTCGCCTTTATTCTTCATTTTCGGTATGCTTAGGCCGTTTTCCCAACAAAAGCGGCTACTATGCGCAAACTACCGCCTTTAAACGCCTTGAAATCCTTTGAAGCAGCGGCTCGACACCTGAGCTTTACTAAGGCTGCGGAAGAGCTTTTTGTTACACAGGCTGCAGTAAGTCATCAGGTTAAAGCTCTGGAAGATTATCTTGGTATGCCGCTTTTCCTGCGTCGTAACCGCAGCTTGTTATTGACTGAATCCGGGCAAAATTACTACCTTGATATCAGGTCAATTCTGGAACAACTGACTCAGGCTACCAATAAGTTAATGTTGGCCAGTGAACGAGGCTCGTTAACCGTAAGTGTACCGCCCAGTTTCGCTATTTTATGGCTGGTGCCGCGGCTTAGTCTGTTTCATGATACCTATCCGGATATTGATGTACGCATTAAAGCCGTTGATGAAGTGACTGGCTCGTTAACCGATAATGTAGATGTAGCTATTTATTACGGCCGCGGTCACTGGCCGGGCTTACGTTCTTATAAGCTGCATAAAGAATTTTTGCTGCCGGTATGTTCGCCGCGTTTATTAGATGGGGCAAAGGTTTTACGAGAGCCGGAACATTTATTAGAGCATACTTTATTACATGAAGAGACCCGTAACGCCTGGAAAGACTGGTTTGAGATGGTGAATCTGGAAGTGCCTGCACGCATAAAAGGCCCAGTGTTCAGTCATTCTTCATTATCGCTGAAAGCGGCGGTGCATGGGCAGGGCATAGCCCTGGCTAATAGTGTATTAGCTAAGCCGGAGCTGGATAGTGGCCATCTGGTTAAAATTTTTGATACGGTGCTGCCGACTAGTGACGCTTTCCATTTGGTATGTCGGGAGTCACAGGCTGATATTGGTAAAATAGCCACTTTTCGCAATTGGTTACTGACTCTGGTGGAGCAGGAAGAGACAGAAAGCAATGGCGGATAAAGATTTGCTGTGGAACGGAGAGCATCAGCACATAGTTGTACTCTTTGCTCATGGTGCAGGAGCAGGCCCGGACAGCGCCTTTATGCAATTTATAGCGCAGAGTCTTGCAGATAACGGGCTGGCTGTCGTACGTTTTGACTTTCCATATTGGCAAAAAGTCAGGAGTACTGGCATAAAACGACCACCTAATCCGCAGCCGGTGTTACAGGACAAGATGTTAGAAGTAGCCGCCACGCTTGCCGGTCGACCTTTGTGGTTAATGGGTAAGTCTATGGGAGCCCGGGTAGCTTTTCAGTGCGTTGACAAGGCTAAGGCCAGAGGCGCGGTAGGATTGGGTTTTCCTTTTCATCCGCCGGCTAAAGTTGAACGTACGCGCACCCATGAACTGAATAATGCAGCCGCTGCTAATCTGGTCGTACAGGGAACTCTGGATCCTTTTGGTAAAGAGGATTGGGTGAAGCAACAGCAGTTGCCTGAAAACCTGGAATTACAATGGATTGAGAAGGCTAAACACGACCTGGTGCCAAATAAATCAACCGGGGTCAGCGATAAAGAAAGCTGGCGCTTAGTGGCGACAAAAGTCGCAACCTTTATAAAGGAAAGAAGCTGATGTACTGGATTATTATGCTAGCTGCTGTTTTGGGTGGCTTAAGTGTAGCTATGGGGGCTTTTGCTGCTCATGGATTGCAGAATCAACTGAGTTCGCAGTCGCTGGAAGTCTTTAAAACCGGCGTGCAGTATCAATTTATTCATGCACTTGCTTTGTTAGCTATCGGCGTGTGGGCGGTACAACAGCCTCAGGGCTGGCTGCAGGTCGCAGCGATTGCCTGGTTAATTGGTATTATTTTGTTTAGTGGTAGCCTGTATGGTTTAAGTATTCTTGAGTGGCGCTGGTTAGGTCCGGTTACTCCACTTGGGGGAATTAGTTTTATTATCGGCTGGATAGCCGTATTTATGGCAGCCTGGCGGGCTGCTGCTAAGGTATCAGGAAGTTTATGAGTGCAGTAGTATTATATTGTCGTGCTGGTTTTGAAGGTGAGTGTGCGGCTGAAATTCAGGAGAGAGCCGCTGAACTGGGTATCCATGGATACTGTAAAGCACCGGGTAACAGTGGTCTGGTGAGCTTTCACTGTAAACATGAAGAAGCCGATCATATCGCACGTAAAACGCCAGTGTATAAGCTGATTTTTGCGCGGCAGTTGTTTGTTCGTGTGGCTGAGTGCAATGAGCTTCCGATACAGGATCGTGTGGGTGCTATGCTGGAAGCTTTAGCTGAGCTGGACACTGATGTCTTGCCCAAATGCGGTGATATCTGGGTGGAAACTGCGGATACCAATGAAGGGCGTGCGCTCTCAGCTTTATGTCGCAGTATCACAGCTACGCTGCGTAAAAGCATGCGCGAACATGAACACCTGACGGAGAAAGACACGGACAGGCGGCCGGTGATGCACGTGATGTTTCGCAGTACCCATTCAGCGATGCTGGGGTATTCTTACACCTATAACCATTCGCCTTACCCGATGGGCATAGCCCGGGTGCGTTCTCCAAAGAATGCACCGAGCCGTTCGGCGGCGAAGCTGGCGGAAGCTTTTAAAGTGATGATTCCAGCAGCTGATTTTGATAAGCGGGTCTCTTCCGGCATGAATGCGGTGGACTTAGGGGCTTGTCCTGGAGGTTGGACCGCGGTGTTAGTACAACATGGCATGATGGTTCAGGCGGTCGATAATGGCGCTATGGACGAGTCGTTAATGCAAACCGGGCAGGTGAAACATTTCCGTGAGGACGGTTTTGCTTTTCGCCCGAAAAAACGCAATATTGAATGGTTGGTCTGCGATATGGTAGATAAACCGGTAAAAGTCTCCCATCTGATGGCTGACTGGTTTGTGGAAGAATATTGTCAGCAGGCGATATTTAACCTGAAATTACCGATGAAAAAGCGTTATCCCGCAGTGCAGCAATATCTCCAGGCTATTCATGATCGACTGGCAGAAGCGGAAATGCGTCACTATGAGTTGCATGCGAAGCATCTTTACCATGATCGTGAAGAGATCACCTTGTATTTAAGACGCACCTAACCCTATCGAATTTTTTCTAAACCCCCTGATAATTAATTATCAGGGGGTTTTTTTATACCTGAAATCAGTATGTATAAAAGACCCCCATGAAAATCTGCAGACGATTCTTCAATTACCTTTTTTGGTTGCATATAAATTCACATTAAACCTGTTTACGTTTACGTAAGGTGAAGTAAATAAAATGTTTTTATTTTATAATTTGACTATTAATTCATTATTAATGAATAAAAACCTGTTTTGGGGTTGTCTGTATGGTTTTGTTTATTTATTGTTAATAAGAGTCCTTCGAGCGGTCGGGTTCATTGAATTCATAAGTAGGGTCTCTGTTAAAAAATAATCACTACCGGGAGAAGAGTTATGTTCAACGATAATAAAGTGTCCAGGTCTGTAAGGTGGGCATTGGTGATGGGAGTCGCTGGTGTTTCGTGCAGTATGCCTTTATATGCTCAGCAGGCAGCTGAAGCAAATGATGAAGTTGTAGAAGAGAGGTTTGAGCGGGTTCAGGTCACGGGGTCACGTATCCGGCGAACCGATACAGAGACCGCAAGTCCGGTTCATGTAGTCACGGCTGAGGACATAAGAGCAACCGGTTTCACGCGAATTGAAGATTTAATGGCGACCTTGCCGCAACTGGAAATGGCGGGACAAAGTTCGTTTCTGGCCAACGCGACAGGGGTGGCAAATCTGGATTTAAGAGGTATGGGCGTTAATCGTACTTTGGTACTGGTCAATGGTCGTCGTTTGCAACCGGGTGGTGCTCAATCGCAAGCTCCTGACGTGAATCAGATTCCTATTGCCCTGGTGGAACGAGTAGAGGTAATGACCGGGGGTGGTTCCAGTGTATATGGTGCTGATGCGGTTGCTGGTGTAGTGAACTTTGTCATGCGTTCTAATTTCGAAGGACTGGAAGTATCCGCTGGTGTTGCTGGTTATCAGCACAGTAACGGACACTCATACATGCGTGAGCTTCAGGATACTGCTGGTTACGAATATCCTACAGGCAGTGGCTTTGATGGTGAAACATTCACCATTGATCTGGTCGGCGGTAGTACTTTTGCCAATGGTAAAGGTCATGCTTCGGTTTATGCTACCTGGAGAAAAAATGAAGAAGTATTGCAGGCTGACCGAGACTACTCTTCTTGTGCTCTGAACAACTCGGGCACGGCCTGTGGCGGTTCAGCCACTGCGGAGAATCCTAATTTTTATTTTATGCCGCTACAGAACGGCGACCCTGATTACGATCGCGAGGTGTATTGGGCCCTGACCCCAGAGAATCAATTCTCACCTGATGCCACGAGTCTTTATAACTATGCGCCAGCAAATCATTTTATGCGGCCGAATGAACGTTATACATTCGGTTCATTTCTGGAGTACGAGGTTAATCAGCACTTTCGCCCCTATGTTGAAACAAATTACATGCATGACCGCACGGTAGGCCAACGGGGCGAGTCTGGGATTTTCTTTGAGGGTTTTGAGTTCGATATTAATAGCGATGTCTTTACAGATGCGCAACGTGCTCAGCTACAGGAACAGTTTCCTGGTGAGGATCTTGTATATGCCGAAATTGGTAAACGAAATGTAGAAGGAGGGCCCAGACGGAATTCATTGGACCACAACTCTTATCGTATCGTTGTTGGGGCGGATGGATTGATAAACGATATGTGGGAATATGATGTGTCTTTTCAATATGGTACTACCTCGTCTATACGGGTGGCTGAAAATGACCTTTTTGTTCCTTCTCTGGCTCAGGTTCTTCGGGCTGAAGGTGCAGAGGTTTGTGGTGAGGATTGTATTCCTTATGAAATTTTCACTTACAATGGTGTGACGCCTGAGGCCGCCGGAGGACTGGGCGGTGTGGCTATGCTGACAGGTTATACACGACAACGTATCGTAAATGGTTTCATCTCTGGCGAAATGGACTGGGGTTTACCCAGCTCCAGTTACAATATTTCTGCAGTTATTGGTCTCGAAAATCGTGAAGTTGATTTTGAAAGCATAGCGGATGAGGTTTACCAACAGTCTTTATTGACCAGCATGGGGGGCCCGATTGACAGCCTGCGCGGTGGTTACAATGTGCGGGAGGTGTTTTCGGAATTAAGCATTCCCGTATTGGAAGATGCAGTGGCTGTAGACAGACTGGCCATAGATCTGGGACTTCGTTATTCGGACTACAATACAACGGGGTCGGAATCGACTTATAAAGTGGGCGTCGACTGGACTATTAATCCAGATTATAAAATTCGGGGTAGTTATAATCGCGCTGTCCGCGCTCCTAACGTAGAAGAACTTTTTTCCGTGCAAAGTCAGGGGTTATGGGTGGGTAATGATAATTGCGCGGGTGAAACGCCGCAGTTTACTTTAGAGCAATGCATCAATACCGGAATGACCGAAGCCCAGTACGGTAATGCGACAACCAGTCCGGCAAATCAGTATAATGGTATTTTCGGCGGTAATCCTGGATTGAACCCCGAAATTGCAGACACTTATACGCTTGGATTGGTTGCGAATCCTTTTGATCGTTTTAATTTTACCGTCGACTATTGGGATATCAAACTGGAGAGCAGCATTGGTAATACCAATCCTGAGTTGACTATTGATCAGTGTGCACTCACTGGCAATGATCAGTTCTGTGACCGCATCCAACGCGGCCCTGCAGGTGACTTATGGCGTGGTAATGAAAGTTATGTGATTGGTACTCAGGAAAACCTGGCAGAAGAGCACTTCCGCGGCATTGATGTCAGTGCAAATTATATGATGGATGTCTTGGGAGGCCGTCTGCGAGCCAGTGTTAATGGGAGTTACAACCTGAAGAAGGAGACCACTACCTTACCCGGTGTTGATGACGCTCAGTATGACTGTTCGGGCATTATTAGCGCGACCTGTTTTCCTCAGCCGGAATGGCGACACACAGCTAACCTGAATTATCAGTCATCGGGTATCTGGGATGCTGGACTGAGATGGCGTTATGTTGGTGGTGTTGATTATGTTGGAGATACGGATGAGCTTATTGGCAGTGGACTGTCTTCATTCAGCTTTTTTGATTTGAATGCTAGTTTTGCAATCAGCGAAATTATCAGTCTGCAGGCTGGGGTTAATAATATTCTGGATAAAACTCCTGCTGTGGTCGCTGGTGTTAATTCCAGTGAGGGCAACATAATTCCTGGGTTTCATGATCCCCTGGGACGTTATCTGTTTACTAGTGTGACAATGCGCTTTTAAATCGGCCAGATAGCCATAAGCAAAAGAGCCAGCATATTGCTGGCTCTTTTATATCGGTGCTTATTTAAAGGCGTTCAAGAATAGCCTGTGTGAAATCAGTGGTACCATGGCTACCACCCAGGTCACGGGTAGTACGGTCACCAGTTTCAATGACATCACGTAAAGCATTTCGAATATTATTAGCTTGTTCATGCATGTTTAAATGCTCCAGCATCTGAATAGACGCCAGAATAACTGAACTTGGGTTAGCCAGGTTTTGACCCGCAATGTCAGGTGCTGAACCATGAACAGCTTCAAAAATGGCACATTTTTCGCCGATGTTCGCACCTGGAGCCATGCCCAGGCCGCCGACCAGGCCGGCACAGAGGTCAGAAAGAATATCGCCGAACAGGTTAGTGGTAACCAGCACATCAAACTGAGAGGGGTCCATAACCAGCTTCATACAAGTGGCGTCTACGATCATCTCATCGGACTCAATATCTTCGTATTCTTTACCAATTTCGCGGGCAACGCTAAGGAACAAACCGGAAGTAGACTTGAGAATATTGGCTTTATGTACTGCCGTTACTTTTTTGCGACCCTCACGGCGAGCCAGTTCATAAGCAAAACGGACAATACGTTCGCAACCTAAACGAGTCACCTTACTCATAGCTTCGGCTTCGCTGCCATCTGCTTTGGTCGTCTGGCCAAGCCCTGAGTACATGCCTTCGGTATTTTCACGAATAGTAATGATATCAACGTCTTCGTAACGCGCCTGAGTGCCTTTAAAAGAATTGACCGGGCGGACGTTGGCGTAGAGTCCAAAATGTTTGCGCAGGGTGACGTTGATTGAAGTAAAGCCGCCGCCAACCGGAGTTGTTAAAGGGCCTTTTAACGTAATAGCGTTGTTCTCGATAGCAGCCAAAGTGCTTTCAGGGATCAACTCACCATGTTTTTCAAGTGCAATCAAGCCCGCGTCTGCATACTCATACTCAAAGTCACAGCCTGCCTTATCGAGAATTTGGGTTGCTGCATCGATAATATCAGGGCCAATGCCGTCGCCTGGGATTACTGTGATCTTTCTAGTCATGGGATTTCCTTTTGCACGGATGATAATGAACTCACACTATGAAAATAGCGCGTAACAACTACATATGGCGCGATTTATACCATTTTTTCAGGTTTCTTGCCAGCAGCTTACGACTAAGGTCTCAGGTTGCAGGACCAATTAATAAGTGGCCTGTGGCAGTGGGGAAAAGTGACCTGTTTCAATCATACTAAGTTCCACCAGTTTAGCATAATCCTCTGCGGTGAGTTTGCATGCCTTTAGCGGCGCCTTCAATGCTTGGTGTGGGTCATCAGTATAATGAATACAGGCAATAGCAAGTTCCAGTGCTGCTTTTTGCTGACTAACCTGTTTGCTCTCAGGCACCAGCAGGTTATTTATTTGCAGGGGGAGTTGCCAATAACGCACCAGTCGTTTGGCCCAGTGTCCTTTTAATGGTCGTTTAGTTAATAACCAATGATTTATACTGGTAACAGGGTAACGAGAATCAACTGTCCAGGTCGACTGGGTAGTCCACTTTGAGTGACGCCAGCAATCATAAATCAGTAGGTAAGTGAGTAGTTCTATGCGACAGGGAAATTGCCAGTCAAATTGCTGTTGCAGCTTTAGTAGCACTTCGTTCATGAGTCGGCGTCGCTCGAGTAATGATTCGCGCAATGGAAAATAGGGATGGGTAAGGCTGGTTTCAAAGTGACTTAGCAATAGAAGCTCGCGGCTGCGCTCCGGGCCAAGGAGCAGAAGCGCAGGCTTTAACGACAAGGTTTTTGTCTGTTCAGTGAAAAGTGTCGCTTGTGCACATAACTGGGTACTTAAACGTGGCTGACTATGCAGGATTTCCAGAACTCGTTCCAGCAGCCCGGTTTGTTCTGGCCAGCGAAGCAAGGCTCTAAGGAGTTTCGCGGGCAGGGGAGTAATGTTACCAGTAGCAGGCCAACTCTGAGTCTGCTGCTGATTTAGCAGTGCCCGGGCGATAAGCTCAGCAGAGTCCCGTAGTGATGCACGGCGAGCCAGCTTAGCAAGCGTAATAGTCGGGCAAATACCTAGCTGTTGCCGCTTGTGGATAATAAGGCAGCTCTGTGCCAGGAAACCAGGCTTTAGCTGGTCTGATTGCTGCATAGCCTTAATCTGTTTACGTACATAAGAAGGTGCCAGGTAGCGTTGCCGGGCGGCTAGCAGAAAGAGGCAAAAAGGCCATAGGTCTGGCTCAACTTCGGTAAGTTTTGTCTCTTGTAAACTGTGTTCAAGATCGTCAATAGTGAGCATGGTCAATGTCAGCGCAATGGCTCACCCAGGTAGCGTGTGTAGGCCTGTTCACCCCAGGCAAATAACTGGTCATCGCGAAATAGCAGAGGTGTTGTTTCATCACGTGTAGTGATGCCGTCTGATTTCACATGCTGGGTGCGATAAAACAGGATAAGAAGGTCACCTTCATCAGTACTACGTGCTTCACTGATGTCAGGGGGACCCAGAAGACGCATAACGGATTCTTTATGTTCTCCTAGCTCCAGGCGACCAATATATTTACGATTAAATATTTCACGTTCCTGCCAGGTCATTGTTTCTGGATTGGCAGTGTAAAAATGAAGAATAGCACCTGCCACCAGGAAGTATAAGACGAACCCGGTAGCGGTGATTTTTAATGCCTTACCCATATTAACTTGTAATGACCCGATAGCAGGGTTCATAGGCAGTACCGCCGGGCAACTTCATCCGGTGCTGTTCGACAAAAGACTGCAGCAACGTATCCAGTTCCTCCATCATGGCCGGATCTCCGTTGATAATATAAGGGCCATGTTGCTTAATTGCAGCCAAACCTGGCGCTTTAACATTACCAGCCACTATCGCGGAGAAAGCACGACGTAGATCAGCAGCCAGCTGCTCTTTAGGCTGTTCATTATTTAACTTGAGGCCAGCGACATTTTCATGAGTAGGCACAAAAGGATGTTGGAAAGGTTCTTCAATATGCAGTGTCCAGTTAAAGTTATAGGCGTCGCCACTGTCCCTGCGATAGCGCTTTACAGCGGCCATGCCCGTCTGCAAATGTTGAGCAACGGTCTCAGGATCATCAATAATGATGTCATACCAACGAGTCGCTTCTTCGCCTAATGCTTTAACAATAAAACGGTCCAGATCTTCGAAATACTGGCGACTACTTTCCGGTCCGGTAAGCACAATAGGTAGTTGTTGTTTCTGATTTTTCGGGTGCATCAGAATGCCGAGAATGTACAGAAGCTCCTCTGCAGTACCGGCACCACCTGGGAAAATAATAATACTGTGGCCGCAACGGACAAAAGCTTCCAGACGTTTTTCGATATCAGGCATAATGACCAGTTCGTTAACAATCGGATTCGGCGGCTCTGCAGCAATAATACCAGGTTCGGTAAGACCAAAATAACGGCCATTGGAGTTGCGTTGTTTAGCGTGTCCTATGGTAGCGCCTTTCATTGGCCCTTTCATTGCGCCGGGACCACAACCTGTGCAGATATTAAAACCGCGTAAACCAAGTTGGTAGCCAACTTCTTTACTGTATTTGTATTCAATATCATTGATTGAATGTCCTCCCCAACAGACCACCATATCGGGTTCGGCTATTTGTTTTAGCACCTCTGCGTTTCGCAATACGTCAAAAATGACATGAGTCAGGTGTCGGGGAGACATTTGCGCCAGTACGTCGGTTGGATAGCGTTCACCGACATAAAGAATATCGCGTAACACCGCTTCTACATGCTCGCGAATACCAACAATGAGTTCGCCGTCAACAAAAGCTTTCGGTGGCGGATTAATAAGCTCTATTTTAACGCCTCTTTCACGGCGCAGGACGTTAACTTCAAAGTCTTTGAACTGGTCGTAAATTTCGGCACTGCTGTCGGTGTGGCTGCCTACATTCAAAACGGCTAATACGCAGTTGCGAAAAAGAGTATATAAAGGACTGTTTGATGATTGCTGTAAGCGTTCTATTTCCAGCTGCGATAGCAACGACATGCTGCCTTGTGGTGATAATGAAATTCTCATGCGGCCGTATTTCTCCTTCGGCTATTGGTAACAAACTCGATCACGGCCTTGTTTTTTGGCCTGATAAAGGGCGCTGTCAGCCCTTTCGAACACTGTGGTTTTACTATCTTCGGTGCCAAAATCAGCAACGCCGGCAGATATTGTGATCGAGATATTCTTATTCTTAAATCTAAATGGAATGTTCTTTATCCGAGAACGAGATTTATCCAGTAATTCTGTCGCTTGTTGTACACTGGTCTGTGGAAATAATATAACAAATTCCTCGCCCCCATAGCGACAGACAAAGTCAGTATCACGTAGTGATTTTTTCAGCATATTGGCGATAACCTGAAGGGTTTTGTCGCCTGCGATATGGCCATAATTGTCGTTAATGACTTTAAAATTATCGATATCAACAACAGCTATAGTAAGCGCAGCGGCATAACTTTGCCAGCGCTGATATTCAAGTTGCAGACGTTCCTCGAAGGCAGCCCGATTTGGCAGACGGGTAAGGCTATCCTGCAAGCTTTTAAAGGTTTGTTCGCTGAGCCTGCGCTTATACATTTGAGCTTCACTCTCTACGTCTTCCAGGCGCGCCTGCATGCTCAGTAGTTGCCTGCGCAATTGTTGTTGCGCGCTGGCTTCCGCTTCACTCTTCTGGAACAAAGTCGTGCTCAGCAATTCAACATGCATTTTTGTTTGTTGCTTCAATTGTTGGATTTCGTCACTTTCTTTAATCGAAGCCGATAATTTATTCAACTGTTGTTGCAATTGCTGGTTATATTTGTTTTGTTCTTCGCTGGCATTTTCCGAAGTCTTCATGGAGCTGTCCAGAACCTGTGCCAAAGAAGATAATGCGTCATTTAATGAATGCAGAAACTGTTGTGCCGATTGACGCTCTTCGCTGATACCACGAATAATAAGGCGCAATATATCCATGCTATTGTGCAATAACTGCTGACTACCCAGTTCCCCCATTAATTGTTGACGAATAGTATTCAGCGCACTGCTGGTAGCACCCGCGAAGTCAATGCTGGAGAGCAGATTAGCCAGCTCATTCTGCAATGAGCTGAGCTGTTCTTTTGCCTGTACTGAAGAGCTTTCCGTTTGGTGCGGCAAATATTGACGATATAAAAGTATTACTTTATTTAATAGCAGCAACAATTGAGAGAGCGAATAAATAGGTTCATCAATTTGTTGTAAAAGGTCGCGCAACTGGATACGTGCTTCAGCGCTGAAATCTGGGGTGCGTTTGAGATTATGAATGCAGGCCTTAGCGTTCTCCCGGGCTTCCTGGATTTGTCGCTCATTCATTGATGAATGCTTTTGTAACAAGTTGCCGACTTCATCAAACAAAGGACGAAGCTTTGTTAAGTTGGGTTTACCCGAACTAAGGCTGCGTATTTTAGTTAGTTTGTGGTCCAGCTCAACATCAATACCTCTGAGGGCATTACCCAGACGGTTAATAAACAGCGTCAGTGTCTTTAACTCACCTTCGTAAGCCTGGCGCAATTGACTGTCATCATTTGTATTAGTCACAACGTTTTGTTGATTACCTCTTGGCTGGTACCTGACTTAAAACTACAGGCATCATCTGAATTCAACGGCTTTAGTATGCACGTAAGTGGGACAGTTTTCACGAGTTATTGGCGTACAGTCCGGCGAAATTGCGGCCACTGTTTCTGAGTTGAACGTAGCGGATTAATGTCTAGTCCTCCACGACGGGTATAGCGGGCGCAGACTGTTAACTCAAGACAGCCGCAATGTTGCATTAAGTCTTGAAAAATACGCTCTACACACTGTTCATGGAATTCGTTATGGTTGCGGAACGATACCAGATAGGCAAGCAAGGACTCATGCTCTATTTGAGGACCTTTATACGCGATGGAAACAGACCCCCAGTCAGGCTGATTAGTGATCAGACAGTTTGATTTCAACAAATCACTGGTAAGTGTTTCTTCAATTTCGGAGCCGCTTTTCTGACGCAAAAGTCCGGGGTTGTAATCGTAGCTATTAATACTGATATCAAGACTGTCCAGGTGAATTCCGGGTAAGTTACTTATACTTTCCTGAGCAAATTCAGCCAGCGGGTAGAGCTGAACCGTAACAGGTCCTGCAGCACAGGCGCTCAAATCCTGTTGCATAAGTGTTTGCACCTGTTGCCAGTCATTAAAGCGACTCTGATTGAAGCTGTTCAGATAAAGTTTGAAAGACTTGGACTCAATTAAATTTGTTGAGGTGACGGGAACTGTAAAACGTGCAATAGCAACCTGAGGTAACCCTTTGCTGTTCAACCAGGAAAGCTCATATCCTGTCCATTCATCATAACCGTAAAAAGGTAAATTCTGCTCATTAATACCGATGGGAGTGCGATTCAAAGCACGAGGCACCGGCTGCAGCAGTTCGGAATTGTATTGCTGCGAATATTCAGTAGCCTGACCCAGTGACAGGTTAGACATGCTGTTGTGGTTGCCTGTGGTTGGCATATTGCTTCTCCTGTCAGTAGAATGGCCGCATTATATGATTAACCAGGGAACAACGCCAGATGTCAGATGTGGTGAAAGCGTTAACAAAGTTACATGAGCGGTATCAGTCAGCATATGAAGAACAGGACTTATTACCGCAAACTGATTATATGGAAGAGTGGAGTGGTACTTGTTATCAGGGCGAAGTGAAGTATGGACTCATTGGCTGGAAACCTTGTAAGCAGGAGCCCGAGTTTGATTTTTCGGCGATAGAGAAAGGCCTTGAACTCAGCTTACATACTGATGTAGCTGAATTTTATGGCAGTTTTTATGCCGGCGATCTGCATCTGAGTTATGCAGGCGAAGATTTCACGCTGCTACAGGTCATTCACCCGCAGGATGCGGACCGTCTGCAACGTAACCTTATTGGTCATGTATTGATGCAGCAACGCTTGAAGCAGGAAGTAACATTATTTGTTGGTGTTGGAACAAGTAGTGAGGATCTCATTATTTCAGTAGATAACAAAACTGGCGTGGTCGGGCTCGAGTATGTTGGCAAGGAGCAACATGCCAAATTGGCAAATTCGCTCGCCGAGTTGCTGGCTAATGCTACTCCCCGTGTGGTAACTGACCAATAAGTGGTGAATTTCGCGAAATCAACGACTAAAAGTGACCTTTTATTTAAGTGGATAACCTTAAGTAATTGAAATTAAAGGGGTTTAAAATCTGGCTTAGAAGTTGCTATGTGCCATAGGTAATTTATTTTTATAATCATAAAATGGAGTAACCTATGCGTATTTCACGAGCCATTATGGTAGTCCTGCTGCCTCTTAGTTTAACTTTAAGTGGTTGTGTGTTGGTGGTTGATGGGAGCAAAGGGGAAAGAAGTTCTTCTGTATTTTCTCAATCTGACTGGCAAAAACTTGAACAGAGTAACCGCAAACAGATAGCGGCTCTGGACACCGGAGAGTCATTAGCCCAGGTTCTGGACAAAATGGGCACCCCTGATTTTGATGAACGCCTGACTAAGGGAGATACCGACTATCGTGCACTGTTTTATCGTACTCACCGGGTAAAAAGCGATGGTCAGACTACACGGGATGAGTGCACGCCCCTGGTGTTTGAAAATGGAACTTTGATTGGTTGGGGAGAACACAAACTGAAAGTTGCTTTTGGCGCTGAATTGGTTAGTTTATAAGAAACTGGCGCACTAGCAGTGCGCCATCATCTTATAAAAAGGATCGCCCATGGCAACAACCACCACTACACAACCTCAATTAACGGGCAAATTAGTTTTTCTGGCTTCAGAAGACATCAGACTGGCCGCCTCTTTATTGTTTCAGGCTTATCAGGATGATCCGGTGTTTGTATCGATTTTTAAAGCGGATAAAGAGGGCTATGCACAACGGTTGCGCGCTGCTATCCGTGAAGAGCTGAGCTTTTTCTGGCAAAGTGGTCAGCAGATGTTTGGCATTTATGACGGCGACACCTTAGAAGGTGTGGTTTGCATGACCCGGCCGGGTGCGAATTTTGGGCCGGGCAGGTTCTGGCACTGGCGCCTGAAAATGCTACTTACAGCAGGTTACCTCAGTACTCGCCAAATGATTGAGAAAGAACGACTGATCGCAGAAGCTATGCCGGTAGATAATTATCACATGCTGACATTCATTGCTGTTCATCCAAGGTATCAGCAACGCGGCTTAGGTGAATTGTTGATCAAGGCGGTCGATACTGTAATGCAGGAAGATCCGCAGTCAGCTGGCGTAGCTGCCCTGGCAACAAGGCCTGAGTATCAGCATTTCCTGGAACAGCGGGGTTATCAATTAGTCAGCGAAGTTCAGGTGGACGAGATTAAAGGTTTATTAATGTTTCATCAGCGCAATGGGCAAAAAGATGCAATTTAATTCATTTAAAGAGTTTTATCCTTATTACCTGGCAGAACACAGTAACCAAGTCTGTCGGGCCTTGCATTATATCGGCAGTACTCTGGTGCTACTTATTATTTTACTCGCTATTGTTCTGGCCCAACCCTGGTGGTTATTGTTAGTACCTGTAGCGGGTTATGGTTTTGCCTGGCTTGGACACTTTGCTTTTGAGCACAATAGACCGGCTACTTTTAAACACCCCTGGTATAGTTTTATTGCAGACTGGGTGATGTATAAAGACTTCTGGGTTGGTTTATGCAGACGTAATAGTGGTAATTCGACGAAAGATTCGTAAACAGGCAAAGACTTTGTTTTCGTTTGAAGTTATTTGGGTTCTGAATATATACCTATGAAAACGCGGCTAACGTAGTTTTTGCTAAGCTTATGAAGTGTTAAATGCGTACCAGCGGCAGTCACTGACAGGGAGGTCAGGTAAAAGTTAGCGCGGAGAACGGGCTGTTTGGAGTGGCGTGTAATAGCACAGGCCCCGGGGTGTTTTCACCACGGGGCTTTCTTTTTGAACGGGTATTTCTTACTGGTAATAGGAGCCTTGTTCATAAGAGGTTGAAGAAGCAGGGGCTGCGGGTTCGGGCTCGCGAAAAACCGGAGTATCAATTTTTCGTAATTGCAGGTTTGCCATGCGTAAAGTTCCTTCATAACGCTGTTCATGATCACTGCTAAAGCCAAAGTTATAGTCCGCTAACCAGGTAGGGCCTCGTTTTTGCCATGAAAACTTGCCCTTACGTCTACTGATATCCAGCAGTTGCAGTTGATTTTGCTTGCAAAATTGAACCGCAAAATAGTGAGCTCGTTCAGATTGCTGACGCAATTGCCAGAACAGCAATGCGATAACAGCAATCAGCATAAGCAAAAGTACGTTCGTTAAGTCAAACACCTTGCTGCACCTGCTGAGTCATTTGGGCCAGAGCCTGTTGCACTGATTCTGGCTGCTCTTTGTGTGAGCGCAGTATCTGCAATAGGTGAGGTCGCTGTTGTGGTATGCCGACCAGATCGGCGAATAAATGGGGAAAAAGCTCCGGTGCACAGTCACTCAGTCTTTCTATATAGAGCTGCCGTGCTTTACTGTCTTGTAAAGCGGGCCAACAACGCGCTGCCACTATAATCAGTAAATCCTGAGCCAGAGATGAGGGCAAAGGTTTACTGAGCAACTGACGGACACTGAGTTGTACCGCTTTACTATCCGCTGCACTGGCCAGACTGCGCAACAGATGTACCGACAATTTGCCCGGGCCGTTATTGATATCTTTTTGTAACAGTGAATTCAGGTTACTGACCAGGCCCGAAGGCATCAGGTGATGTTCCAGAACATTGCTCAGCGCGTGCTGAAATTGCTCCGGCCATTGTTCAAAATGAGTCGCAATACGTTCTGCTACTTTCGGATTCAGAGAAAGCCGGCTGGCTACATCATGCAAGCCCTGTACGCCAAGATCCTGCCACTTTTGAGAGCTATTATGACCTGAAATATAGGCTTCTGCCTCTTCATAATAAATAGAAGCGCTTTGCTCTAGCAGAATACCTACTTTGGCATGGAAGGCCGCCCGCTTTTGCTCTGGAGGGGTAAATATATAGGGGTTCTGTTTTAACAGTTCTTCCTGCTCAGGCGCTGCCTGAGCGGTAATGTCGCGCCCCAGAGCTTCGACTATGATTTGCAGGTAATGCTGACGGGCGCCATGGCTTAATAAGCCTCGTTCATCGAGCGGAAACTTGGCGAACCAGACATAAGGCTGGTCTTTTCTTGCTTTGTGCCAGAAGACGATGCCGAGCCAGGCATGTTGTTGCATAGGCGTGGGAAATGGCATCATTCCAGCTTCCATTGCTGCAAATTCTTCATTCTCAATGCGCCGCACAAGACGGCTGAGGTCAAAAATGTAATAATGGGTGTCACCCATTTTTAAAAATTCAGTCAAAGTGTCGACGGATAAAGTGTCCTGATTCATAACTATGTTTCTGGAACCTTTGGTTGAAAAATTTACATTGTAAGAGATAAACAACGTGCATTATCAGCAAACAACTATCATTCTGCAGCAATTGCAGGACGCATTAAAAGAACTTTCTTTATGGCAGCCTGAGCAGCCTTCGCCCGAGGCTTTGCAAAGCACCCAGCCATTTGCAGTGGACACTCTGGATTTTCACCAGTGGCTACAGTTTATCATGATACCACGAATGCAAAATATGGTGGATAAGCAGCAGCCTTTGCCAACCTCCATTGCGATAAGTCCAATGGCGGTGCAGGTTTATAAAGACAGTTTAGATACGCACCATGAATTAATTCGGATTTTACGGAAACTTGATATTTTATTAAGCGATCAGGATCCCTTAGCGGGTGATCAGGATTTGGGTGACGATAGCAGATGAGTTTCACTGCAGAACAGGACTCTTTACCGCTTTTGTATCAGGACGAATGGCTGGTAGCAGTGAATAAGCCAGCCGGTTTGCTGGTGCATCGCTCAAGAATTGCCGCCGAGGCACGTCAGTTCGCCTTGCAGATGGTGCGCGATCAATTAGGCCGTCATGTTTATCCGGTGCATCGCCTGGACCGTCCGACTTCAGGCATTCTTTTGTTTACGCTGGATAAACAGACCGCTCAAGCAATGGGAGAGCTCTTTGCCGAACGTTTGGTGAGTAAAATGTATCACGCTGTGGTACGTGGTTTTGTCGAGCAGCACGGCCATATTAACTACCCGTTAAAAGAAGAATTAGATGCTGTCACTGATAAACAGGCTCGTACTGATAAGGCTGCACAATCAGCGGAGACTGACTTTTTAACTCTGCAACAGGTCGAATTGCCTTATGCGGTGAGCAAAAAACATCAGACCAGTCGATATTCATTATTGCAACTGTCACCGAAAACGGGGCGCAAGCATCAGTTAAGACGTCACCTGGCTCATATTCGTCATCCGATAGTGGGGGATACGACCCATGGTGATGGCCGGCAGAACCGTTTTTTTCGGGAGCATTTTAACTGCCACCGACTGATGCTGGCAGCTACAGGACTGGACTTTAATCATCCAGTAAGCGGCGAGCGAGTGAATATAAATATTCCGTTACCAGAAGAGTTCCAGCGGCCCTTTTCCTGATGCTGGAAACAGGGCGCTGGAAACACAGAGCTGAAAGCCGATTTATTGTTTAATCGACAGAACGAAGTAGCTCGTTGATACCTACTTTAGCGCGGGTTTTAGCATCTACTTTTTTCACAATAATAGCCGCATATAAACTATGGCTACCGTCTTTGGCTGGTAAAGAACCAGGTACTACGACAGCGCCAGCTGGTACTCGACCATAATGAACCTGACCCGTTTCACGATCAAAAATGCGCGTGCTCTGGCCAATATAAACGCCCATTGAAATCACCGCGCCTTCTTCAACTATGACACCTTCAACGATTTCTGAGCGGGCACCGATAAAGCAGTTGTCTTCGATAATTGTCGGAGTCGCCTGAAGTGGTTCAAGTACACCACCGATACCTACGCCACCGGAAAGGTGCACGTTTTTACCAATCTGCGCACAGGAGCCAACAGTAGCCCAGGTATCAATCATGCTACCTTCACCGACATAAGCACCGAGGTTTACGTAGCTGGGCATGGCCACTACATTTTTACCCAGGAAAGAGCCTTTGCGAACCATGGCTGGCGGAACGATGCGAACGCCGTCCGCTTTAAAGTCGGCTTCTGAGTAAGCGGCATATTTGCTCTCTACTTTATCGAAAAAGCGGGTTTCGCCGCCTACCATCAGGTGGTTATCGTTAAGACGGAAAGACAGCAGGACTGCCTTTTTTACCCATTCATTAACAATCCAGTCACCTTCTTTTTTCTCAGCGACTCGTAAGGTGCCGGCATCCAGTGCAGCAATGACCTGGTTGACTGCATCGCGCAGTTCAGCAGGGGCCTGAGCAGGGGAAAGCTGTTGACGGTTTTCAAAAGCGGTTTCAATTTGTTCTTGTAAAGCGTGCATAAAGTACCTGTTTAGCTATCTAGAGTTTCAATAATAGTGTTTTTTAAAGTTTCACGTTCATCGTTGGTCAAAGCTTCATGGCTGGCTGAAGTAACCATGAATAAATCGTCTGCCTGCTCACCAATAGTGGTGATTTTTGCGGCCTGAAGGGTGATATCTAATTCCTGCAGAACCTTAGCCAGGGTCGCTATCAAGCCGGGCCGGTCTAAGGTTATCAGCTCAAAAGTGCTGCGTTTGTTGTTTTTCTGTGCCAGGAAATTAACTTTTGTTGGCACTTTGAAATTGCGCATACGGCGCGACAGCTTACGCTTGTTGTAGGGAGCATCGCGTCGTTTGCGCAGCACATCATACAGATGTTGCTTAACTTCCTCGATGCGATTTATATCCAGCAAAGGTTTGCCGTCCGTTTGTAACAGCACAAAGGTATCCATAACATAACCATCGCGGGTGTTCAGGATTTGTGCATCGTGGATACTTAATCGTTCGCCATCCAGTACAGCCGCAACGTTAGCGAAAAGGTGAGTTTCTTCATGGTGGTAGATAAACAACTCGGTAGTGCCATGGTTATTCTCATCACCAATTAAAATAAGAGGCAGCTGGTGTTCCTGCAGGCTGACAATATGTTGCGAATGCCAGGCAATTTGTTCTGGAGTATGGCGGTGAAAATAATCGGCAGTAAAGCGGCCCCAGAGTTGATTAATATCCAGTGGCTGATAACCCGCACTTAACAGTAAAGCCATGGCGCCTGCTTTGTTAGCATTAATTCTTTCGCGCACATCCAGGCCTTGTTCGCCATCCTGCTGCAGAATATGCGCGGTGGCCTGATACAGTTCTTCCAGTAAAGTAGCTTTCCAGTTATTCCACAGGTTGGTATTAGTCGCTCGGATATCAGCGACAGTCAGGCAGTACAGGTACTGCAGTCGCTCCAGGCTGGAAACCTGAGTGGCAAATTTATGAATGACTTCCGGGTCATAAATATCACGTTTTTGGGCGGTCACTGACATCAAGAGGTGAGCCCGCACTAACCAGGCGACCAGCTCGGTATCTTCGCTTGCATAACCATGCTGCTGGCAAAAATGGCGTGCATCCAGTTCACCGAGCTCGGAGTGATCACCTCCACGCCCCTTGGCGATGTCATGAAAGATACCAGCCAGGAAAAGCAGCTCTGGTTTTTCCATATCCTGCACTAGTTCACTACATAGGGGGAATTCGTCATCTTTGTCAGGCAAAGTAAATTCGTACAGGTTGGACAGCAGGCGATAGGTATGTTCATCCACGGTATAGGCGTGAAACAGGTCGAATTGCATCTGGCCTACAATATGCTGCCACTGAGGCAGGTAATGGGCCATGATTCCATGCCGGTGCATCAGCGAGAATGCCAGCCCGAACCCATTTGGGTGGCGCACAATAGCATTGAAGAAGTCACGGCATTCAGGGTGGTGGCTTAACGGTTCCTGCAGATTACTGCGCGCGTTACGCAATAAACGTATGGTGTGTGAATGAATGCCCTTAATCTCTGCCTGCTCGGCGATGATTAGAAAAAAACACATGATGTTGCCAGGTTTATCAAAAACCTGATCATGACGAGCGCTGATAAGACCATTACTGAGTGCAAAGTCATCGTCCAGGCTGAGTGGTTTTTTAAGGCTCGACTGACCCAGAATGGCCTGCTCAAAAAATTGCAGTAACATGCGATTCAGTTCGCTTACCCGAAGCACCACTTTAAAGTAATCTTTCATCATCAGTTCTACTGACGATTTGCCTTCCCGGCCATAACCTAAACGCATGGCAACATCAGGCTGAAAATCAAATAACAGACGGTCTTCGCATTTTCCGGCCTCAAGATGCAGTGCATAACGGATGCGCCATAAAAAACTGGTGCATTCGCGCAGTTCAATGAACTCGTCCGCGGTAATGTAATGATATTCGACCAGGCTTTCGTCGGATTTGGTGCGAAAGTGTTGTTTAGCTATCCAGCCAATGGTCTGCACATCACGCAGGCCTCCGGGTGAAGACTTAATATTGGGCTCAAGGTTGTAAGAGGTGCCATGATAGCGTTGGTGACGGTGTTTTTGTTCGTCTACCTTTGCCTGATAGAAATCGCGACTTTGCCAGGGAAAGTTCTGATGTATTTCACGCTGCAGTTGGTCTGCCAGCTGCTCATCCCCGGTCAGAAAGCGATTCTCAATAAGGGTAGTAGCGATGCTTATATCATCACCGCCACGGCTCATACAGTCATCCAGAGTGCGTACTGAGTGGCCTACATCCAGACGCAGATCCCACAGAAGCGTTACAAATTGACTGACACGGTGTTGGTTGGCTTCGCTCAACGGCGCTTTGAATAAAAATAAAAGATCAATGTCTGAACCCGGGTGCAAAGTGGCACGACCATAACCACCTACGGCAAGCAAACAAAGCTCAGTGTCAGGCAATTTCAGTCGCCGCCAGATATGTTGCAGCAGATCGTCAAAAAAGCTCGCCCGGTGACGTACTAACGTATCAATATCTGCGCTGAGAAATTGCTCGGCAGCCCAATCGTTATAAGCCGTGATCTGTTCACGAAAGGCATTTAAATCGGTAAGATCCGTGGGCCACTGGGGAGTGAACAGGTTATCCGGTACTTTATCATTGGGCTCCAGCATCTGACTCTCACTTCAACTGTGGTTGATAATACGGTCGATGGTTTCATCTTCCCGCAGGGTCATAATTTCGACGCCCGTTTCAGTGACCAGTAAGGTGTGCTCCCATTGAGCACTTAAACTGCGGTCTTTGGTGAGGACAGTCCATTTGTCACCGAGTATTTTGGTATGTCGTTTACCGGCGTTGACCATAGGTTCGATAGTCAGGCACATGCCAGCTTCAAGCGTTTCGCCAGTGCCTGGTTTGCCGTAGTGCAAGACCTGCGGATCTTCATGAAATTCATCGCCAATACCATGGCCACAAAATTCGCGGACTATCGAATAACCCAGCGGCTCAACATGTTTTTGAATAACAGATCCTAAGTCGCCTAGCTGAACACCTGGCTTGACCATTTTGATAGCTTTATATAATGAGTCCTGAGTGGCCTGTACCAGGCGCTTGGCCAGGATAGAGCCTTCACCGACAATAAACATTTTGCTGGTGTCGCCATGGTAGCCATCTTTACGTACCGTCACGTCGATGTTGATGATATCGCCGTTTTTTAATGCTTTGTCATTTGGAATACCGTGGCAGACGCAGTGGTTCACTGAGGTGCAAATAGACTTTGGGAAGCCATGGTAATTCAGTGGTGCCGGGTAAGCGTCATGCTCCACTATATAGTCGTGGCATATGGTGTTGAGTTCATCCGTGGTAATGCCCGCTTTCACATGGGGAGTGATCATCTCCAGCACACTGGCTGCCAGACGACCAGCAATGCGCATTTTCTCAATTTCGTCTGCAGTTTTAATCTTAATTGCCATAACACATGCTCTTCGTGGTTACTTGGTGACTAATAAGCTGCAAATGGTAGCAGAAAGCAGGGCGCTGCGCACCCGGCTAACAGGGCAAATTAAGCGATAAAATCTTGAGTCTGGGGGCTGATTATGGTATAAAACGCGCCGCAATCTCTGTTGATTGCAACTTAGACCAGCCTGGCTGGAAAATTTAACTAAATTACACACATATATCGACACATGTGCCGGGGTGCCTTCTCTTTATTAAAAAGCAGAGGTCGGGGCATGGGATATATGGAGGCGTAACCCCTATACTTGAGGAATTTAAAATGGCTACAGTGTCAATGCGTGACATGTTAAAAGCAGGTGTCCACTTCGGTCACCAGACTCGTTACTGGAACCCTAAGATGAAGCCTTTCATCTTCGGTGCACGTAACAAGATTCATATCATTAACCTGGAACAGACTGTTCCTATGTTTAATGATGCTCTGAGCTTTTTACAGCACACTGCGAGCAACAACGGTAAGATTTTGTTTGTGGGCACGAAGCGTGCCGCAGCAGAAGCCGTGAAAGAAACTGCTTTGTCTTGCAACCAGTACTTCGTTAACCATCGCTGGTTAGGTGGTATGTTGACGAACTGGAAAACAGTACGCCAGTCAATCAAGCGTCTGAAAGACTTAGAAGGACAAAGCCAGGACGGTACCTTTGAAAAGCTAACCAAGAAAGAAGCTCTAATGAGCTCTCGTGAAATGGACAAGCTTGAGAAGAGCCTGGGTGGTATCAAAAACATGGGCGGTCTGCCTGACGTTCTGTTCGTTATCGATGCTGATCACGAGCACATCGCTATTAAAGAAGCTAATAACCTGGGTATTCCGGTTGTAGCTGTTGTTGATACTAACTCGAACCCTGATGGCGTAGATTACGTTATCCCTGGTAACGACGATGCAATTCGTGCTATCCAGCTGTATTTAAGCGCTGCTGCCCAAGCCTCTACTGAAGGCCGTCAACAAGGTGGTGCTGAAGCATCAGCTTCTGACGAATTCGTAGAAGCAGAAGCGGAAGTTGAAGCTGAATCAAAAGCTGAGTAATAACGCACATATTGAATAGTCAGTCCGGTACTGTATTAGCAGTGCCGGGCTTTATGTTGAATCGGATTGGTTGAGGAAAAGACAATGGCTGTAACTGCTGCAATGGTTAAAGAGTTACGCGAGCGCACAGGCGCTGGCATGATGGATTGTAAAAAAGCGCTGGAAGAAACCCAGGGTGATATCGAAACCGCGATCGATAACATGCGTAAAAGTGGTCAGGCTAAGGCAGCTAAGAAAGCTGGCCGTGTCGCTGCTGAAGGCATCATTCTGACTAAAGCTGAAGGCAATACGGGTACTTTGGTTGAGCTGAACTGTGAAACTGACTTCGTATCACGTGATAAAAGCTTTCTGGCTTTTGGTGAAGAAGTTATCAATGCAGCCTTCGCTAATCAGGAAAACGACGTTGAGAAGCTGAAAAGTACTCCGTTGAGCGAAAATACGGTTGAAGAAACGCGCGCTAACTTAGTCGCAAAAATTGGCGAAAACATGAATGTTCGACGCGTGACTACCGTATCTGGTGGTGATCGCGTGATGACTTATGTACATGGTGGCCGTATTGGTGTTGCTGTGGTTATGACTGGCGGTAGCGATGAGCTGGCGAAAGATATCGCTATGCATGTAGCAGCTAGCAACCCTCAGTTTGTGAAGCCAGAAGATGTGGCTGCAGACGTTGTTGCTAAAGAGCGTGAAATCCAGATCGATATCGCTATGCAGTCTGGTAAACCAAAAGAAATCGCTGAAAAAATGGTTGAAGGCCGAATGAAGAAATTCACTGGTGAAATCAGCCTGACAGGTCAGCCTTTTGTGAAAGACCCAGCTAAGTCTGTGGGCGAGTTATTGAAAGAAGCGGGTGCTGATGTAGTTGACTTCGTGCGTTACGAAGTGGGCGAAGGTATCGAGAAAAAGTCTGAAGACTTTGCTTCTGAAGTTCAGGCTCAGGTCGCTGCTGCTAAAGGTTAAGGCACAGTGGCATTGACGCCGGGACTGATATAACCATAAACTAACCGCGCCTCCTCAGTTACGGCAGGGCGCGGTTTTTTTTGACCTGAATTTATTCGAGTATAGAGGGAAGCCAGAACCATGAGCACAAAACCGAAAGCAAGCTACCACCGCGTTCTATTGAAGTTAAGTGGCGAGGCCCTGATGGGTGACGAGCCTTTTGGTATTGATGCAAAAATGCTGGACCGCATGGCGCAGGAAATTCGCGAAATTGTAGAGTTGGGCGTGCAGGTAGGTTTGGTCATTGGCGGCGGTAACTTATTTCGGGGCGAAGGTCTGGCAAAGGCGGGAATGCACCGGGTGGTTGGCGACCACATGGGTATGTTAGCGACCGTTATGAATGGTCTTGCAATGCGTGACGCATTGCACCGGGCCTACGTTAATGCACGCTTAATGTCAGCTATAGAACTAACCGGCGTCTGTGACAGTTACAATTGGGCTGAGGCTATCAGCCTTCTTAAGTCCGGTAGAGTGGTTATTTTCTCCGCTGGTACCGGTAACCCGTTCTTTACTACCGACTCTGCTGCCTGTTTACGTGGTATTGAAATAGAAGCCGATCTGGTATTGAAGGGGACTAAGGTAGACGGCGTGTATTCCGCGGACCCGATGAAAGATGCCGATGCGACTTTATATAAACATATTACATATAACGATGTGCTGGAAAAAGAACTTAAGGTGATGGACCTGGCAGCCTTTACTCTGGCCCGTGATCATAAATTGCCTATTCAGGTATTCAATATGAATAAACCAGGAGCATTAAAGGCAGTTATCATGGGTGAAGACGAAGGTACTCGGATTAGCAGTTAATTTTTAAGGTGAATGATTGTGATTAAAGAAATTATTGCAGACGCAAAAGACCGCATGACAAAAAGTGTCGAGTCATTAAAAAACCAGATGGGTAAAGTTCGTACCGGACGTGCTCACCCCAGTATTTTAGACACGGTAAAGGTTCCTTATTATGGTTCCGATGTGCCTCTGAATCAGGTGGCTAATGTCACGGTTCAGGATTCACGTACGCTGGCTATCACGGTATTTGATAAATCAGCATCAGGTGCTGTAGAAAAGGCGATTATGACTGCTGATTTAGGTCTTAACCCTGCTGCGGCGGGTGCTGTAATCAGAGTTCCTTTGCCACCTCTTACTGAAGAACGTCGTAAAGAGCTGGTGAAGGTCGTTCGCGCCGAGGCTGAGCAAGGACGGGTTGCGGTGCGTAATATCCGCCGTGATGCTAATGCGGATGTAAAAGATTTATTAAAAGAAAAAGAAATCAGTGAAGACGATGAACACAAAGCGCAGGATGACATCCAAAAGATTACGGATGAAGCGATTAAAGAAGTGGATCGTTTATTAAGTGCTAAAGAAGCCGAGCTGATGGAAGTTTAACCGCTCGTCAGCCAATAGATTGGAGCTTAACGCCGTGTCAGGTATACTTGCGCGGCGTTTATTTTTTGTGACAACAAGATGACATCAGAACAGCGGACAGAGCTTAATCAGGAGATGCTGCCGCGCCATGTTGCTATTATTATGGATGGTAACGGGCGCTGGGCTAAAATGCGTGGCAAAGCTCGCACTAGTGGTCATAAAGCTGGTGCGGTCAGTGTACGTAAAGCGGTCGCCTTTGCTCGTCGTAACGGTATCAAAGCACTGACCCTGTTTGCTTTTAGTAGTGAGAACTGGCAACGGCCCGCACTTGAAGTTAAAGTGCTGATGGAGCTGTTTGTGACTGTTCTGAACCGTGAAGTAGATGAACTGCATAAACATGGCGTACAACTACGCATAATTGGTGATGTAAGTAAGTTTAGTGAGCGTTTACAACAAAAAATTCGTGAAGCGGAGCAGAAAACTGCTGGCAATCAGGATATGATACTGAATATTGCAGCCAACTATGGTGGGCGTTGGGATATAGTGCAGGCTACCCAGAAGGCTTGTCAGGCAATTCAGAACGGTGAGCTGGAAGTGGCTGATCTAAATGAAGAAAAGTTAGCATCATATATAACACTCGCGGATTGCCCTGCACCAGATTTGTTGATAAGAACAGGCGGTGATTTACGGATTAGCAATTTTTTACTGTGGCAACTGGCGTATGCTGAGCTTTATTTCAGTGACGTACTGTGGCCAGATTTCGATGACCATGCGTTCGCACAGGCTATCAATAGTTACGTAAAGCGTGAACGTCGTTTTGGACTCACCAGCGAACAACTACATAATATGCTATCGACTGGTGATACAAATGAGGATTAATTTTGCTTAAGCAACGTATTTTAACGGCGTTGGTATTATTGCCGCTTGCTCTTTATTGTATTTTCTTTTTGCCCCTGAACGGCTTTGCTATTTTTGCGTTCATTGCCTTATCAATAGGGGCCTGGGAGTGGTCACCTTTAATGGGGGTCTGCCGTAAGGCGGGTCGTGTGGCTTATACGTTGGCTGTGGGACTGGTTATAGTGGCTTTATACCTGATTACTCCAATTGATTCATTGTGGAATGAGCAGGGCCTGGTTGCCCCAATGTATAGCACTATTTTAATCGGTTGTGTCTGGTGGGCGTTCGCTGTGTTGATGGTCCTGAACTTTCCGCAAAGCAAAAGATTATGGCAGCGCAGCCGGATTTGGGTCGGTATTTTTGGTTTTCTTATCCTGGTGCCGGCCTGGGCTGCTTTAGTCAGTATTCGCGCCTTGAATTATGATACCAACCCTTTGTTTGGAGCCTGGACAGTGCTCTTTATATTCGCTTTGGTATGGGCTGCTGATGTGGGAGCTTATGCTGCAGGTCGCGCATTCGGACGCAACAAAATGATGCCTGCAGTGAGTCCGGGAAAAACCATGGAAGGCCTGTTAGGTGGTGTCGTACTAGCTTTTATCGTGATGGTTCTGGTAGCCCAGTTATTGCCAGTTCCCCCTGAACTTTATGCTGGTTTTTATACGGTAGGCCTGGCCACCGTATTGGTTTCCGTTTTTGGTGATTTGAGCGAAAGCATGTTTAAACGCTGTGCCGGTGTTAAAGATAGTGGCTCTATCCTACCAGGACACGGCGGAGTGCTGGATCGCATCGACAGTCTTACGTCTGCTCTACCAATATTTGTTATTGGTTACCTCTGGTTGATTCATTAATTTATGAAGCAGCAACTGACCTTATTGGGCGCGACCGGCTCTATCGGCGCCAGTACTCTTGATATAATGGCATTGCACGCAGATGCTTATGAGCTTTTTGCGGTGACGGCAAATAGCAATCATGATGCACTATTTGCCATTTGCCAGAAGCATCAGCCGCGCTATGCAGTCATGGTGAATGATGCTGCTGCCCAGGCTTTATCTAGACGCTGCCAACAAGAAGCGGTAAAGACCGAAGTATTGTCTGGCGAAGCTGCACTTGCACAGGTCAGTAGCGCTTCGGAAGTGGATGTGGTGATGGCTGCCATCGTGGGAGCTGCGGGTTTGCAGCCGACATTAGCTGCTGTGAATGCAGGTAAACGAGTGTTGCTGGCGAATAAAGAAGCACTGGTTATGAGTGGCCAGTTATTTATGGACGCCGTCGAAAAGTCGGGTGCTCAGTTGTTACCAGTGGATAGTGAGCATAATGCGATATTTCAATGTTTGACCCCGCATGCGCAAGCACAGCTTGGCCATGTCAACCTGGCGGAAGAAGGGATTAGTAAAATCCTGCTGACTGGGTCCGGTGGTCCTTTCCTTGATTTACCACTGCCACAACTGGCCGCACAAACTCCGGCGGCTGCCTGTAAACATCCAAATTGGTCTATGGGGCAGAAAATATCCGTTGATTCAGCAACTATGCTCAACAAGGGGCTTGAGTATATTGAGGCGCGGTGGTTGTTTAACTGTGCAGAGCATGAAATAGACGTTATTATACATCCGCAAAGCGTTATTCATTCTATGGTGCAATATACTGACGGTTCAGTGTTAGCCCAATTAGGGCAACCGGATATGAAAACGCCCATTGCGCACTGTTTACATTACCCGAAACGACAAAACAGCGGAGTACCAGCCCTCGACTTTACTACCCTGAATGCGTTAACCTTCACGCGGCCTGAGATGGAGCGTTTTCCCTGTTTACGACTGGCGCAGCAGGCCTGCTGGCACGGACAGGCGGCTACGACCGCACTGAATGCCGCGAATGAAATTGCGGTAGCCGCATTCTTAGAGCAAAAAATTCAATTTTCAGGTATTGCAGAAGTGTGTAAACGAGTACTGGATCGTATTGAATTACCAGCGCTGGCAACTATTGCAGATATAATTGCCTTTGACGCCGCAACAAGGCGCGAGGCCACAACGATAGCAGAGGCATTGCAGTAAATGGAGCAGTTTGTCTGGACTATCGGCGCTTTTATTGTCGCCATTGGATTAGTGGTGACCTTCCACGAATTTGGTCATTTTTGGGTTGCCCGCCGCTGTGGAGTGCGCGTGGTAACTTTTTCCGTGGGTTTTGGTAAACCTCTCTGGTCACGGGTTGCAAAAGACGGTACACGTTATCAGATAGCCATGATTCCTTTGGGCGGTTATGTTCGCATGCTCGACGAGCGGGTGGATGATGTGCCCGCAGATCAAAAGCATCAAAGCTTCAACAGTAAAAGCGTGCAACAACGCATTGCCATAGTGCTCGCTGGACCTGTTTTTAATTTTATATTCGCTATTGTTGCGATCTGGTTAATGTTGCTGATTGGTCTTGCTGCCGTCAAACCCGTAGTGGGGGAGGTTGAAGAGGGTAGCATCGCCCACCGTGCTGGTCTGCAAAGCGGCGCTGAAATTATTCGCATTGATGGCCGTAATACTCGGGAATGGCAAGCGGTTAATCTGGCCCTGGTGGAACGTTTGGGCGATAGCGCCAGTGATTGGGTGGTTGCTTATAATGGCCGTGAACAAGAGTTAACACTGGATCTCAGTGGCTGGCAATTCGACCCGGACCGGGAGTCAACGATCGGTAGTTTGGGTTTACGTCCATTTCAACCCGCAATCTATACCAGACTGGTGCATGTAATTGAAGACTCCCCAGCTGCGGCGGCGGGTATACGGGAAGGCGATAAAATTCTTGGGCCAGATGGAACTATGCCCATGAATTGGGAACAAATAAGGAGCTTCATAGCCGAGCATCCGGGTGAGCTGGTTACTTTATACATCGAGCGTGAAGGTGAACAGCTGGCACAGGATGTACGCATTGGAGAGCAACAGGGACAGGGTTTCATTGGAGTGGTACCTGAATCGGACGCCTATCCAGAGGAATACCAGTTTTATTTGCAGTACGGCCCACTGACGGCAGTACCAGAAAGTATAAGTCGCACCTGGCAACTGATGACGCTAAGTGTGAACATGATAAAGAAACTCATCACTGGCGATGTGTCGGTGAAGAATCTAAGTGGCCCTATAGGTATAGCAGTAGGTGCAGGTGACCATGCCAGTTACGGGTTGGTTTACTTTCTAAGCTTTTTAGCACTGATTAGTGTCAGCTTAGGAATCCTTAATCTGCTGCCAATACCAGTACTGGATGGTGGCCATCTGGTTTATTACATAATCGAGTGGGTGCGTGGGCGACCTGTTCCTGAGTACATTCAGGAAATAGGTTTTCGAGTGGGGATGATTCTGCTGTTTGCGCTAATGGCTCTGGCGATATTTAACGATATTTCCAGGCTCACACCCTGAATTTGACTTTGCAATTAATAAGTATGACTACATGACGTTGAAAAAGCTGTTAATCGGAGCGGTACTTTTGGGTGTTGGCACTACGGCGCAAGCAACTGAATCGTTCGTAGTAGAAGATATTCAGGTACAAGGTTTGCAACGTGTCGCTTTAGGCGCTGCACTGACTTATATTCCCGTACGCGTGGGCGAAGAAGTAGACTCAGGACTAATTGCCGAGACTATCAGAGAGCTTTATGCTTCCGCACACTTTGACGATGTTCAGATATATCGTCGTGACGGCGTGTTAATGGTTCGCGTAAAAGAACGTCCAACCATTAGTGATATTACCTTTGAGGGTAATAGTGATATCGAAGATGAGCAGTTGACAGACAGCCTGAGTAACAGCGGTATCACGATAGGTGAACAGCTGGACAAGACAATGATATCGGATATTGAGAAAGGTCTTGAAGACTTTTATCAGAGCGTTGGTAAGTACAATGCATCGGTATCTGTAGCTCTGGTTAACCTGCCTCGTAACCGGGTTGAATTACGGTTTAATTTCGTGGAAGGTGCTGCCGCAGAAATTGCGCAAATTAATTTCATTGGTAATAACAGCTTTTCACGGGAAGAGTTGCTTGGTCAAGTCGAGCTGCGTGATGAGCTGCCATGGTGGAATATCATTGGTAAAAGACAGTATCAGCAACAGCAGTTAGGTGGTGATCTGGAAAATCTGGAGTCGTTTTATCGCAATCAGGGTTATGCCCGGTTTTCGATTGACTCAGTTCAGGTGGCTATGACGCCAGAGCGGGATGGTATTTATATCACTATAAATATTACCGAGGGCGAACAGTATGAAGTAAAAGAGGTTACTGTCTTAGGTGATCTTCGCGGCCATGATTCAGTGATTCAACGGGTAGCCGAAACCGCCAAAAACCGACGTTATAACGCCGGTTACATGACAGGTATAGAAGAGTCCATTAAAGGTTTTCTGGGACGTTACGGTTATGCCTATCCGGAAGTACGCTCAATACCCGATATGGATGACGAAAATCTGACAGTCGATTTGACCTTTGTGGTTGAACCGGGTGCCCGCGCTTATGTAAGACGTATTGACTTCACTGGCAACAATGCCACTAAAGACGAAGTACTACGTCGTGAAATGCGGCAGATGGAAGGCGCCTGGTTAAATGATCAGCTCGTGCAGACAGGCAAGGTTAGGTTAGAGCGCTTAGGTCATTTTGAAACGGTTGAAGTGGATACGGTTCGGGTGCCTGGTGAAGAAGATAAGGTTGACCTGGTATATCGGGTTAAAGAACAGCCCTCAGGCAATATAACAGCAGGTATAGGTTATGGCAGTTGGGGTGGTTTAAGTCTGAATGCTGGTATTTCCCAGGAAAATTTCTTCGGCACAGGGAATCAGGTAAGCTTTCAGGTGAATACCAACCGTTTCTCGAAAGATGCACGTATCTCGGCGCGAGACAATTACTTTACTGACGATGGGGTAAGCCTGGGCGGCAATGTTTTCTATCAGACTTATGATGGCGGCAGGGCGCAGACGCAGCGGTTTAACCGCACCAGTTATGGTGTCGCCACGGATCTTGGTTTTCCTATCAATGAATATAACCGCATTAATTTTGGTATCGGTTTCACCAATACGGGTATTTCGCAGTTTAATCAATTTGAACAGATGCAGAATTTTTATCAGCGTTACGTGGATCCGCAGAACCCTGAAGGGGCACTGAATTTC
This sequence comes from Aliidiomarina minuta, assembly GCF_003987145.1. Classification (NCBI taxonomy): domain Bacteria; kingdom Pseudomonadati; phylum Pseudomonadota; class Gammaproteobacteria; order Alteromonadales; family Idiomarinaceae; genus Aliidiomarina; species Aliidiomarina minuta. The sequence goes on from NZ_PIPL01000001.1 coordinate 280,511, forward strand.
AGGACTGTTGATTTAACGGCAGCCTGGTCCAGGGTCACTTTGAACCGTGGAGTTTATCCAACAGCGGGCTCGTCGAATCGACTGAATGCGAAAGTGACTACGCCAAACAGTGATTTACAGTTCTTCAAACTGAACTACCGTTTTCGTCACTATCTGCCGCTCGATAGTGATCACAACTTTGTTTTCCTGACTCGTTTCAGTGCTGGTTATGGTAACGGTTACGGTAGTGATGGGCAGTTTGATTATACCCTGCCATTCTGGGAAAATTTTTATGGTGGTGGAGCGGAATCCTTGCGCGGCTTTGAAACTAACCGTTTAGGCCCACGTGGTCTCACACGTCAACCGACTTTCATTCAGGGACCTCCTGATGCGGAAGGTAATCCGACGCAAATAGCGCTGGGACCAGAGTTTGATAATATTACAGTAGAGCGATTCCAGACTCTCGGCGGTAATGCCATGGTTCATGGTGGTTTTGAATTGATTTTCCCTACACCTTTTGTTAGCGATGAAGCTTCAAATACAGTACGCACCAGCTTTTTTGTCGATGTGGGTACCATATGGGATACTGAGTTTGACTATTCCCAGTATGAAGACCTTCAAACCTCGGGTACGTTATGGGATTATGGCAGTCCGCGCAATTATAACGCTTCTTATGGTGCGTCGATTCAATGGTTGTCGCCTATGGGTGCATTGACCTTTAGTTTTGGTTTCCCGATTCGCTCCATGGATCCACGTATAGAAGAGACCTTTACTTTTAATTTGGGCACAACATTCTAAACAGAATGTGAACTAATAAATTTACTTTAAGGAAAGAGGATAGAAAATTGAAAAACTTAATTAAATCTATATTGTTAGTTACTGCTTTAGCAGCTACGTCTCTGGGAATGAGCGCTACAGCAAGCGCGGAAACTAATCGTATTGCTGTCGTTGATGTAGGTGCAGTCTTCCAGCAGCTTCCACAGCGTGACGAAATTGCGCAGAGTCTGCAACGCGAATTCCGTGAACGTATTGAGCGTATGCAGGAAATGGAGCAGGAGATTGGTGAGTTGCGTGAACGTATTCAGCGTGATGAATCTATTATGAGCGAAGATGAGCGCAACCAGGCTATGCAGGAATTTGAACAGCGTGTAGGTCAGGCTCAGCAACGAGGCGAAGAGTTAAATGAAGAAATGCGTCGCCGTCAGAACGAAGAACGCGATCGCCTGTTAAGCCAAATGCAAACTGTGATAGCCGGTATTGCAGAAGAAGAGGGTTATGACATAGTGCTGGAAGCTAACAGTGTCGCTTTCGCTCGTGATAGTTATGACATCTCATCTAAAATTATAGAAGAGATGACTAACGACTAACATTATGAAAAGTGTAACTTTGGCAGACCTGGCATCGCATATTGGCGCATCTGTACGTGGCGATGCCAGCTATCAGGTAAATCGTCTGGCGACACTGGCTTCAGCAACTGCTGAGCAAGTGTCATTTCTGGCTAATGAAAAATACCGTTCTCAGTTAGCAGATACTGGAGCAGGTGCAGTTATTATGCATCCTGATGCCGACGATGGCAGGGCACGAAATGCCTTATTAACTACAAATCCTTATTTGGGTTACGCTAAAGTAGCACAACTACTCGATACCTCTCCTAAGAGAGCTCAGGATATTCATCCAACAGCGGTTATTAGCGCACAGGCTAACCTGGGCAAGAATGTTGCAGTAGGTGCTCATGCTGTTATCGAGAGTGGCGCTCATATTGCCGATAACGTGGTGATTGGAGCTCAGTGTTTCGTTGGTGAAAATGTAGAGATAGGTGAAGGCTCACGACTCTTTCCGCAGGTTACTCTTTACCATAATGTGGTTTTGGGTAAGGGCTGCACTGTACATTCCAGTAGCACAATTGGAGCTGATGGCTTTGGTTGGGCCACTGAAAATGGAAAATGGGTTAAAATCCCCCAGTTGGGTCGGGTTATTGTGGGTGACAATGTAGATATTGGCGCCAATAGTAGTATCGACCGTGGGGCGCTTGATGACACTATTATAGGATCTGGTTGTATTATTGATAATTTGGTGCAGATTGGGCATAACGTTGTGCTTGGCGAAGGGACTGCAATAGCTGGACAGGCTGGTATTGCTGGAAGTACCCGAATCGGCAAGAACTGCCTTATCGGTGGCCAGGCCGGTTTGGGCGGCCACATTGAAATCGCCGATAATGTGCAACTACATGGTCAGGCAATGGTTACCAAGTCTATTGATAAAGCAGGCGTGTACGCTTCTGGTAACCCGGTTGCACCGCAAGGTGAGTGGGCTAAAACCGGAGTGCGTTACCGCCAGTTGCCAGACCTATTTAAGCGAGTCAAAGCGCTGGAAACTAAACTAAATATAAAAGACCAGTAGCTTTTGGGGAGAGACCTTTGACAGAACAGGCTAATAATGGATTTGATATCCGTGAAATTCAGCGTATTTTACCGCACCGTTATCCGTTTGCTTTAATTGATCGTGTTATCAGTTATGTGCCAGGCGAATCCTTGCATGCGATTAAAAACATTACCATGAATGAACCCGTATTTACCGGGCACTTTCCCGGAGAACCTATTTTTCCCGGTGTTCTTTTACTTGAAGCTATGGCTCAGGCAACCGGTCTGCTTGGTTTTAAGATGATGGAAAATGAAATCGGTAGCGATGAAATGTACCTTTTTGCAGGTATTGATAAAGCGCGATTTAAACGCCAGGTTACACCGGGCGACCGAGTCGACTTTCACGTTACTTTCATTAAAGAGCGCCGAGGGCTCTGGAAATTCAGTGGTGAGGCCAAAGTCGATGGTCAGGTGGCTGCCAGTGCCGAACTTATGTGCGCCAGAAGGAATATGAAACCTTGATTCATGAAACTGCCATTATAGAAACAGGGGCTAAATTAGGGGCTAACGTAGAAGTTGGCCCCTGGACGTTTATTGGCTCTAACGTCGAAATTGGTGATAACTGTAAAATTGGCTCGCACGTGGTTTTGCGGGGGCCTACCTGGCTGGGTCGTAATAATCAGATTTTCCAGTTTTCCTCAATCGGGGAAGATTGCCAGGACAAAAAGTATGCTGGCGAGGATACGAAGCTGATTATTGGTGACAATAACGTATTTCGTGAATGCACCACAGTGCACCGAGGGACTGTACAGGATAATCGGCTGACTCAGATAGGCGATGGTAATCTGTTTATGGCGTATGTGCATGTTGCTCATGATTGCGTGATAGGGAACGACAACATCCTGGCCAATGCAACTACCCTGGCTGGCCATGTTCATGTCGGTGACCAGGTTATTATGGGTGGCTTTACCGGTGTGCATCAGTTTTGCAAAATAGGCTCCCATGCCTTTACTGCGGTTAACTCCGTCGTGATTCAGGATATTCCACCTTACATTATGGCGCAGGGGCATAATGCAGTGCCTCGGGCGATAAATGCTGAAGGCCTGAAGCGACGCAATTTCAGTAAAGAACAGATTCAGAATATTCGCCGAGCCTTTAAAATTCTTTATCGTAGCGGTTTAACTCTGGACAATGCATTGTCAGAGATACGGGGCATGCAAGCCGAAGAGTTGGATATTATGGTAGATTTTATTGACTCCAGCTCGCGTGGAATTATTCGCTAGTGAATGAAGAGCAAAAGCCCCTCCGGGTAGCCATTGTGGCCGGAGAATCTTCTGGCGATATTTTAGCTTCCAGTTTAATGAAAGCCCTCAAAGCCGAGGTTGCGGATATTGATTTTATCGGTGTCGGTGGTCCATTGATGCAGCAGGAAGGCATGCAGTCGCTGTTCGATATAGAGCGCTTGTCAGTGATGGGCATAGTGGATGTCGTTAAACAGTTACCTGACTTACTGCAGGCACGTCGTCAGGTTATCGATTATATGCTGGAGCAACGTCCGGATGTATTTATTGGTGTCGATGCACCTGACTTCAATATTCCCATAGAACTTAAATTGAAGCAGGCTGGTTTGACGACGGTACATTATGTCAGCCCTTCAGTCTGGGCATGGCGTCAAAAACGTGTGTTTAAAATTAAGGCTGCAACAAATCAGGTGCTTTGCCTGCTTCCTTTTGAAAAAGCGTTTTACGATAAATTTGATGTGCCCAGTACTTTTATCGGTCACACTCTGGCAGACGATATCCCTTTGCAGAACTCTGCTCAGCAGGCACGCGAGGCACTTGGGCTCGCACACGATAAAACCTATGTGGGTTTACTGCCGGGTAGTCGCCGTACTGAAGTAGGTTTATTGAGCGAGCCGTTTATAAAAGCCGCCTGTCTGATTCAGCAAAGGTATCCAGAAGCTGAGTTTTTGGTGCCTATGGTTAATCAGGCACGTCGGGAGCAGTTTGAAGCGGCGTTGGCGGAACATGGAGCCGACCTGCAAGTTACTTTCTTTGAAGGTCGTTCCCGAGAGGTTATGACTGCTTGTGATAGCCTGTTGCTTGCTTCTGGCACAGTGTCTCTGGAAGCTATGTTGCTTAAACGTCCAATGGTTGTTGCCTACAAATTCAGCTGGCTGAATTATCAATTATTGCGTAATCTGGTCAAAGTAGAGCATTTTTCTCTTCCTAATCTGCTGGCCGGGGAGGCGATGGTACCTGAATTACTGCAACAGCAGGTAACCGCAGAGAGCTTAGCGATGCAGGTTTTTGACCATTTAGAGAATGATCAAAGTGCTTTGCTTGATAAGTTTTATCAACTGCACCAGCAACTTCAATTAGGTGCCAGCCGCAAAGCCGCAGAAGCGGTATTAAATGTAATTAGTAAGCACTAGCCTCTCTTCTTTCTAAAAATCCTTTATTTCTATAAAATAGAATAAAAACCTGCATATTTAACGCTTACCATTCCAGATAGTTGACTCTATACTTAGGCTAATTCTGATTAAGGAGTAAATTATGGGCTTATTAGTAGACGGCCAGTGGCACGATCAATGGTACGACACCTCAAAAACAGGTGGTCGTTTTGTGCGTACTGAGGCCCAGTTTCGCAACTGGATTACCGAAGATGGAGAAGCAGGACCCGATGGGCAGGAAGGCTTCAAAGCTGAATCAGGGCGCTATCACCTGTATGTCTCCTATGCCTGCCCCTGGGCGCATCGAACTCTCATATTTCGCCAGCTGAAAGGCCTGACCGAGCATATTTCGTATTCTGCTGTGCAGCCATTAATGTTAGAGAATGGCTGGGAGTTTGGCAGTGGAGACTTAACAGATCCTTTATTCGGCAGTGATTTTATGCACCAGATATACACTCGGGCGAAAAGCGACTACAGCGGACGAGTAACAGTGCCGGTGCTTTGGGATAAAAAGCAGGCAACTATTGTCAGTAATGAATCAGCAGAGATCATTCGTATGCTCAATTCTGGCTTCAATAAGCTGACGGGTAATACGGATGATTATTATCCAGAATCACTTCACGCAGAGATTAACGAAATTAATGAGTTTGTTTACGATAACGTCAATAACGGTGTCTATAAATGTGGTTTTGCGACTACTCAGTCAGCTTACGAAGAAGCATTTGAGTCGTTATTTGCAGCTCTGGATAAACTAGAGCAAAGGTTAGCTGGGCAGCGCTTTTTAGTCGGTTCAACAATCACTGAGGCGGATTGGCGTTTATTTACCACTCTGGTCAGGTTTGATGCGGTTTATGTAGGACACTTTAAAGCCAATTTAAAACGTATTCTGGATTACCCCAATTTATGGAACTTTGTGCGTGACCTTTATCAGCGGCCAGGTGTAGCGCAGACCGTTAACATGCAACATATTAAGAAGCATTATTATGGCAGCCATAAAACTATAAACCCGCATGGTGTAGTGCCTGTGGGCCCTGAAGTAGACTTTACGGCACCTCACGATCGGAGGAAATTCAGCTAATGAGTGAAGCAATTATTCAGCGTCGAGTACGAGGCATGCCAGCTCAGGATGGAGCCGGTGTAAAATTAAGTCGGGTAATAAACCAGCCGTCTTATAAACATCAGGATCCTTTCTTGATGCTGGACGAGTTTAAATCCGATAATCCGGATGACTATATTGCTGGCTTTCCGCCACATCCACATCGCGGCTTTTGCACTTTAACCTACATGCTGGAAGGCTGTATGGCGCATAAAGATTCGCAGGGAAACACCGGTGAAGTAGGGCCGGGTGGACTGCAGTGGATGAAAGCAGCCCGAGGCATGATTCATTCAGAAATGCCGAAACAAAAAGACGGTATGATGTGGGGTTTTCAGCTTTGGATTAATCTGCCCGCGGCAGAAAAAATGAGCGACCCAGCCTACGCTGACATCATGGGTGATGAAGTGCCTGTGGTTAATCATGATGCTGGCCAGGTGCGCGTGCTTGCTGGTAACTATGAAGATAAAACCGGGCCTGTGAATGCTCCTGGCCGGGACTTTTTGTTTCTCGACTTTCGTTTTACTGAAAGCGGCCAGTTAAAGCTCGCAACACAAGGCCAGAAAACCCGTCTGGCGTACCTTTATCAGGGCGAGTTACGAATCGGTGAGCAAACTCTGCATGCCGGGGAACTCGTGGAATTGTCAGCAGAAGGTGACTTGAACCTAAGAGCACAGAAAGGTGCCGGTTTAATTTTGCTAGCTGCGGAGCCTATTGCTGAGCCGATAGCCCAGTATGGACCTTTTGTGATGAATACTGAGCAGGAATTGCAGCAAGCCTTTGCTGATTATCAAAGTGGTCGTTTAACCGCTTGAATGAGTCCAGAGCGTCTGCAGCTGCAGGCGCTCTGGTTAGAGTGTACCCTGTATGGCAGTAAAGTCAGATTTCAATTGTTCATAACGAGCGTGATGCGACTTTGGCAGCGTCAGGCCTTCAATAACTTTGAAGCTGCGCTTGCAGCCATCGACCAGGTATTGGTGCGGGGCTTCCGTGTTACCTAGTATCTTAATCGCTGCCTGAATATAATTAAGTGCTACGCCGCTATTCATAGGTGCCATTTTTAAAGCTTCGTCGAAATGCTGAATCGCTTCTCCGAAATCACCTTTGGTGTAACTTTTAATGCCTTGTTTATTGGACTTCATAAAAGCTTCATGTTGATCTTCTGAGGCGGTTAAACGGCTTTGCAGTAATTTTTGATTGTAATTATCTAACTGCTGACTTTTCTGTTGCTGGCGTATCAATGCATGAGCCCTTTCAAATTCACCAATATCAAGGAAAGCAACCGCAATATCGGGCGCTATTTCCCGGGCTATATCAGCATTATTCTGAATAAAGTCACCAGCCACTGTATTCAGGTAAGCCTGGGCCTGAGTATAACGACCGTTGAAGGCTTCAATTCTCGCCAGAAAGGCGTTTTCCAGCTGAGGATAACTGAGTTTGGAGTTATTAAAGCTGTCATCCTGGCGTGCGCGTTGCAATGCGAGTGACGCTTCCTGCTGGTATTTATTGATTTCCAGCCTTGATTCACTGTGTTCGGCGGCGTCCAGAATGCTGCGAATATAGTTGCACAGATGTTTAGGGTGGCGATATACGGATTTACGGCTGATATCCAATACATTAAACATCGCTTGTTTTGCCAGTTCAAACTGTTCGCCATCCCGGGCCAGCTCACTCATATATAGCTGGCGAGCCATTGAAAAAGGAGCCAAAGTAACGGCTTTGCGTCCAGCTTCAAGTGCTTTTATTGGTTGTTCATCGCCTTCCAGTGCACGGGCTAAGACGTCATATGCCTCAACAGCATTGGGCGTTGAACGAATAACTTCATGACACAATTCAATGGATTCCGGGTAATCGCCCTGGGCAAATTTTACTTTAGCCAGCGCTAGCACACCCCAACTGAAACGCTGTTCGTCTAACAGTTCCCGTACCGCTTTTTCTGCCGGCTCAAGCTTACCAAGCTTCAGGTATAGTTCAGATAAGAGCTGGCGACAGTAATTACGATAGCGGCCTTCTTCTTCGATATGAGCCCGGCAGGCTTTGATACAGGCCTGATACTCCTTGTCGTACATGGTTTGGTAGACTTTGGCGATGCTGGCTCTTTTCTGAAAGCTTCTTTTTAATCGAGTGCGCAGCACACCAATGGAAAAGGGTTTCATTAAGTAATCGTCGGGCTGCAGTTCAATTGCACTGAGCACCATAGGGCGGGTGCTTTCACCTGTAATTATAAAAAATAAGCCATTGGGGTGTAGCAGATCACGTACGCGCATTTCTTCCAGTACCTGACGGCCGTTTTTACCTCGTCCCAGGTTGTAATCAACCAGTAGAATATCAAAACCATGGCGGTTGTGAGAGGCAACACCTGCTTCCCCGGTTGCGACTGCAGTGATATCTCTCGCCCCCAGCTGTGACAGCAGTCCCTTTAGCATAATCTGAAAAGGTTTCTGGTCATCAATGATAAGAATTTTCTTATCCGCCAGGTTAAGTTGGTCAGTCATTGTTTATTTATATCTCAGAGTCACCGATGTTATCTGGTCAGCATAAAGCAGGCCAGACCGAATGCCAACAGAGAATAAAGTTAATGTTTTCGTCGCAAAGCCGATATGAATTGCATGGACGCAGCTAACAACACACAACAAACCAGCCCGGCAGAGTGGATTCAGCACGAGATTCCGCTGGGTAAACATCTGTCAGAAGCTTTTCAAAGTGGTCGCCGGGCTGATTTTAGTTATTTGTTGTCGTTGCTTAGTACCAATGCTACTGAAAGTGGCTTTGCCCGCTTGCAGCGTGCCCCACAGCCAGACCAGAAGTGGCAGCCGCCTTTTGCCAGCGCACCTCCGCAGCCTTTGGGAGCCAGCAACTCGGACTGGCAGCGCAATCCTTCCAAAGCCATACATGACAGTTTTACCAGCTGGCGACTACTAAATGCTTTACAGCCAGAAGCCTTACATTTGCATAATGACAGTAAAGCCCTGGCGGGAGCAGTGCGAGACAATTGCTCTGGTTTCGTGCGTGCACGCTGGGCTGATAGAGAGTCGGCTGAAAATCTGCAGACTGAGGAAGCCGGACTGGTTGATATTATTGATAACCTGCGGGGCGTTGATCGCAGCGCAGCGTGATTGAACTAACCTTCCTCGCTGAGCTATAGTTAACCTCTTAACTATCCAGCAGGCTTCCACACCTATGAACTTGACCATAATTCCTTTCGCAGATTTACAGCTCAGTATCTGGTTTTCAGATACTGAGCTGTACGCGTCTTCGTTAGCCTTATCCTCCGGTCAATTTAAACCTGTTGTGCATCCGTTGATTGACAGAGTGCAGGAGCAGCTGGGTACTTACTTGCGGCAGTCTGACTATTCTTTTGATCTGCCTTTAGCTCCTGAAGGAACCGATTTCCAATGCTGGGTGTGGCAGCAAATGTCGGCTATTCCTGCCGGCCAGGTACGCACTTATGGTGAGATCGCAAAACTCAGGAATAGCGCTGCGCGGGCAGTAGGTGGAGCCTGTCGGGCAAATCCCTTGCCTCTGTTTATTCCCTGCCATCGCATTGTCAGTCGTTCAGGTATTGGTGGTTACTCAGGGCAATGGCAGGAGGGCGAGCGCATAGATGTGAAGCGTTGGTTATTAACCCACGAGGGAGCGGTCTCTTGAGCATCGAGTCTATGCGTGCACGTGTTGATGAATTCCTGGATGATTTCTGGCTGCATCAGAGCGTCAGTGAGCACACTTTGTCAGCTTATCGCAGTGACCTGAATAAATTTATAAAGTGGCTGCAACCTCAGGGGGAAGATATTTGTCAGGTTTCCGGTCAGCTACTGGAAAACTACTTATTTGACTGCCATAAGAAAGGCATCAGTCAGCGCAGTAATGCTCGTTTTTTAAGTTCAGCACGAAAATTCTATCGTTATCTTATACATATTCAGGTGCGCGAAGAAGATCCCTGCGCCCACTTACGCACGCCTAAGCAGCTGCAGAATTTACCCAAAAGTCTGAATGAGCAAGATGTTGAAGCTTTGCTGGCCGCTCCTGATGTCACTAGCGCTCTGGGTCTGCGTGACCGTTGTATGCTGGAAGTTCTCTATGCAACCGGCTTGCGAGTCAGTGAACTTATTGCCTTGACATATAGTCAGTTGAATACCCGTCAGGGACTGGTGCGAGTTACGGGTAAAGGGAATAAAGAGCGTCTCGTGCCCTTAGGCGAAGAAGCGCTGGACTGGCTGGAGCGCTACCTGAAAGAGGCCCGGGCTGAATTTATCCGGCAGTCGACGGACCTTATTTTTTTATCCAACCGGGGAACTATGATGACCCGACAGACCTTCTGGCATCGTATTAAGCAACACGCGTTACAGGCAGGCCTGAATTCAGAGTTGTCTCCGCATACATTGCGCCATGCTTTTGCTACTCATTTACTGAATCACGGTGCCGACTTACGGGCTTTACAAATGCTGCTTGGGCATAGTGATATAGCTACCACTCAGATATATACCCATGTGGCTCGTGCTCGTTTGCAGGTATTGCATGAGCAGCATCATCCACGTGGTTAGTATATAATGCCGTTGAATTTATATTTAAGGAGTTTGTTGTGCGAATAAGCGCGTTGTTAATGATGTTAGCCTTTTCTGTTCAGGTAGCTTTCGCCAGTGATGAAACCGCTAAGGTGGAAGCTAATATTAACGCTTTAGGTTTGCAGGTCGAATCTATATCTGAATCTCCCCTGAACGACTTCCACGAAGTGGTTACCAACCAGGGCTTATTTTATGCCTCAAAGGATGGACAACATCTTTTTGCCGGTCAGCTGTTTAATATCGAAGGTGAGGTCAGTAACCTGACCGAAGTTGCTCAGGCGCGACTGCGGCTTGACAAGCTGGCGACCATTGAAGATGAAATGATAGTTTTTGCAGCGCCTGATGAGCAGCACCGTATTACGGTTTTTACTGACCACACCTGTGGTTATTGTCGTAGTCTGCACAACGCAATGAACGATTATCACGCGGCGGGTATTAGCGTTCAGTATGCGGCATTTCCCCGCGCGGGAGTCGGCTCCGATGGCGCCCGTGATTTAACCTCAATCTGGTGTGCCGATGATCAGCACCATGCAATTGATAGTGCTAAAGCAGGTAATCAGGCGATACCCGCTGAATGCGGCTTTGATGTAGAAAAACACCTTAATATGGGCCGTCAACTGGGGGTTACCGGTACCCCGGCAATCATTCTGGAAGATGGCCGTCTGTTGTCTGGATTTCGGCCAGCGGCGGCAGTGTTGTCTGAAATTAACAACCAGTAGCAGGACATTTTTCATTGCAGTCAAAGCTGAGTATAAAACGCCGTCCGCAGGTGGACGATGCCCATTTGCCGGACTCTTTACCCGTTACTTTGCGTCAGGTTCTGGCACGTCGTGGCGTTGGCCATCAGGATGAACTGGAACTGGGTGTCAAAGGCCTGCTGCATTTCTCCGCGCTGACTGACCTGGATAAAGCCTGCCTGCGAATTGCCAAAGCGATAGAAGAGCAACAGCATATCTGTATCGTCGGTGATTTTGATGCCGATGGCGCGACCAGTACGGCCTTATTGATGTTGGCACTCCCTGAGTTTGGCGCTCGCCGGGTAAGTTATCTGGTGCCTAACCGTTTTAACGATGGTTATGGTCTGACACCTAAGTTAGTGCAGGCTGCAGCTGCCGATGATAGCCAATTGATTATCACGGTAGACAACGGCATTGCTGCGCATCAGGGAGTCGATACGGCCACTGAGCTGGGCATTGATGTCATAGTTACCGACCATCATTTGCAAGGTGCTGAATTACCTAAGGCATTTGCCATCGTAAATCCCAACCGGGACGATTGCTCGTTCGCCAGTAAGAATCTGGCCGGAGTCGGTGTGGCTTTTTATTTGCTGCTGGGGTTACGTGCTTACTATCGCCAGCAAGGGCATAGCGCCGCAGCGGTTAACGTTGCCCAATGGCTCGATTTAGTGGCGTTGGGCACTGTCGCTGACGTTGTGTCCTTAGATTATAACAACCGAATATTAGTGCAGCAGGGGCTGGCACGTATTAAAGCCGGTCGCTGTCGTCCTGGTATTCTGGCTTTATTGCAACAGGCCGGGCGAGATCCGAAAAAGCTTCAGGCTACGGATTTAGGTTTTACGGTGGGGCCGCGCATTAATGCGGCGGGGCGTCTGGATGATATTCAGATTGGTATCGAATGTTTGCTGAGCAACGACCCCGTGCAGGTTGAACAGCTGGCACAGCGACTGGATGGATTAAACCGGGAGCGGCGCAGCACGGAGCAGAGCATGCAACAGGACGCTCAGCAGTTTCTGGCGGAGCTAAGTTTTGCAGAACAGCAGTTACCTCCCGTACTTACCCTGCATCGTGATAACTGGCATCAGGGCGTGATTGGCATCCTTGCGGGACGAGTAAAAGAACAGGTGTACCGGCCTGTGATCGCTTTTGCTAATGCCGATCAGGGTGTCGTAAAAGGCTCGGCGCGTTCTGTACCTGGTGTCCATATGCGGGATTTACTGGAACGGGTTTATACACTGGCTCCGGACACTATTACCGCTTTTGGCGGGCATGCGATGGCGGCAGGCTTAACCGTGCCGCGGGCTCAGTTGGCTGAGTTTGAACGGGTCCTGCAAGAAGTTGCTCAGGACTGGATAGATGACAGTGTATTACAGCAAGTATTGTGGAGTGATGGTGAGCTTAGCAATGATGAGCTATGTCTTAACTTTGCTGAAACTCTGGCCCATGCAGGGCCCTGGGGGCAGGGGTTTGCCGAACCTTTGTTCGATGGTCTTTTCCGGGTCATCCAGCAGCGTATCGTGGGTGAAAAACATTTAAAGCTGGTGTTGCAACCCGAGCATGGTGGCGACACTCTGGACGCCATTGCATTTAACGTAGACACTTCGGTTTGGCCAGACCATCAGTGCCAACAGGTGCATATAGCTTACAAATTACAGCCTAATGAATTTCGGGGGCGGGTGAGCCTGCAAATGCTGGTGGAGTATATAAAAACCGCCTGACCCTGTTGTTTAATGGCTGAATTCGCTATAATACGCGCCATTTTCCTGACTCTGATTTTGAAAGGTTCTGCATGTTAGAAACTAATGCAATTTATAACAGTATTAAAGACATGAAGCAGCGCACTGGGCAGCTTAGGGGGTATCTTTGACTTTGATGTCAAAGTTGAGCGCTTAGAAGAAGTCGAACGCGAGCTGGAAGACCCTAATGTATGGAATGATCAGAGTAAAGCACAGGCATTGGGCAAAGAAAGAGTAGCCCTGGAGCAGATAGTTACTACTATTCGTGATCTCGAGCAGGGTCTTGAGGACGCTGAGGCTTTTGTTGCTATGGCAGAAGAAGCTGATGACGAGGCAACCTTGTCCGAAGCTCAGGGTGAGATTGATAACTGGTTACAGGCGTTAGAAAAACTCGAATTCCGACGCATGTTTTCCGGCGCTAACGACGCCAACGATTGTTATATCGATTTACAATCGGGATCCGGTGGTACTGAGGCTCAGGACTGGGCCAATATTATGTTGCGTATGTATCTTCGCTGGGGCGAAGCGCATGACATGAAGAGCGAAATTGTAGAGCTTTCAGAAGGCGATGTGGCAGGTATTAAATCCGCTACTATCAGATTCAGTGGAGAGTACGCCTTTGGTCAGCTGCGTACTGAGACAGGAGTGCATCGTTTAGTGCGCAAGTCACCATTTGATTCAGGTAATCGTCGGCATACTTCGTTTGCTTCGGTATTTGTCTATCCGGAAGTGGATGATGATATCGATATTGAGATTAATCCATCGGATTTGCGAATTGACACCTACCGCGCATCTGGCGCTGGTGGTCAGCACGTAAACCGCACGGATTCGGCGGTACGTATTACACATGAACCCACCAATACTGTGGTGCAATGTCAGAGTGGCCGTTCCCAGCACAAGAATAAAGATCAGGCGATGAAACAGCTGAAAGCCAAGTTGTATGAACTGGAACTGAAAAAACAAAACGAAGAACGCCAGGCGTTGGAAGAAAGCAAGTCTGACATCGGCTGGGGTAGTCAAATACGCTCCTATGTACTGGATGATTCGCGCATTAAAGATTTGCGCACGGGTGTGGAAACTCATAACACCCAGGCCGTACTGGATGGCGATTTAGATAAATTTATTGAAGCAAGTTTGAAATCAGGCCTGTAAGGGCATTTCAGCAGCACAATCTGAACAGGATAAGGAAACGAAATGAGTGAGCAACCGCAGCCAGACGTGCAACAGGAAATAAATGAACAGATTAGCCAGCGTAAGGCTAAGCTGAGTGCGCTGCGTGAACGCGGCATTGCTTTTCCAAATGATTTTCGCCGTGATGCACTGGCCGCTGACCTGCAGGCTACTTACGCCGACGTTGATGGTGATAAGTTAAAAGAAGAAGGCGTACGGGTGAAGATTGCGGGTCGCATGATGACGCGCCGGATTATGGGTAAAGCCAGTTTTGCTACGTTGCAGGATATGAGCGGCCAGATTCAGATATATGCGGCGCGGGATAACCTGGCGGAAGGCATTTATAACGAAGAGTTTAAAAAATGGGATCTGGGCGACATTCTGGGTGCCAGCGGTACTTTATTTGTTACCCGCACGGGAGAGCTAACGATACAGGTGGATGAAGTTCGTTTGCTGACCAAAGCGCTGCGTCCATTGCCGGATAAATTTCATGGCCTGGCTGATCAGGAAACCCGTTATCGTCAGCGTTACCTGGATCTGATTGTAAATCAGCAAAGCCGGGATACTTTTGTAACGCGTAGTAAAGCAGTTGAATTTATTCGTCGTTATCTGGCCGATCGTCAGTTTCTTGAAGTAGAAACACCGATGATGCAGGTGATTCCAGGTGGTGCTACGGCACGTCCTTTTGTTACTCACCATAATGCTCTGGATATGGATTTGTATTTGCGGGTTGCTCCGGAACTTTATTTGAAGCGTCTGGTAGTTGGGGGCTTTGAAAAAGTTTTTGAGATCAATCGTAATTTCCGTAATGAAGGTCTTTCCACTCGCCATAATCCAGAATTTACCATGCTTGAGTTTTACTGGGGTTATGCGGATTACAATGACCTGATGGATTTGACAGAGGATATGCTGCGTGGCCTGACGCAGAGCCTGTTGGGTAGTATGGAAGTTCCTTATCAGGGCGATGTTTATGATTTTGGTAAGCCGTTCCAGCGCCTGAGTGTTATTGACGCAATTCTGAAGTATAACCCTTCGGTGACCGAAACTCAGTTGAATAACCTGGAGACTGCTAAGCAGGTGGCTGAGAGTCTGGGCGTTAAGGTTAAACCGTCCTGGGGGTTAGGCAAAATACAGATTGAAATTTTTGAAGAAACTGCCGAGCACTTGCTTATGCAACCGACGTTCATTACGGCATATCCAGCAGAAGTTTCACCACTGGCGCGTCGCAATGATGAAAATCCATTTGTTACCGATCGCTTTGAGTTCTTTGTCGGCGGACGCGAGCTGGCGAACGGATTCTCAGAGCTGAATGACGCTGAAGATCAGGCGGCACGTTTTCAGGAACAGGTGCAACAGAAAGAAGCCGGGGATGATGAAGCTATGTTCTATGATGCTGACTATGTGACAGCACTGGAACACGGTTTGCCACCAACGGCTGGTGAAGGCATAGGCATTGACCGCCTGGTAATGTTATTAACCGATTCTCCATCTATCCGTGACGTGCTGTTATTTCCACACATGCGGATCCAACGATAAATTAATAGAAGGCGTAATTTTGCAGCAAAGAAAAGCTAGGGATATATAATGACATCAGTATTATTTGTCTGTTTAGGTAATATTTGTCGTTCTCCAGCGGCGGAAGGCATGTTCAGAAAACTGGCTAAAGACAAGGGCTGGTTGTCCGGTGTTGATGATATTGTCATTGACTCGGTTGGAACCGGTGGCTGGCACGTAGGTAAAGCGCCTGACCTGCGTATGCAGGAAGCCATGAGCACGCGGGGGTTTGACATTAGTCACCTGCGAGGTCGTGAGTTTGCCCATTCAGATTTTGATCGCTTTGAGCATATTATTGCGATGGACGTAAGTAACCAGGCGAATATAGAGCGCATGGCACCGCCGAGTCATAAGGGGCGTGCTCGTTTGTTATTGAGTTATGTTGAAGGCTTATCGCAGACTGACGTACCCGACCCTTATTACGGTGGTGCTGAAGGTTTTGAGCAGTGCCTGGATTTAATTGAAGCTGGTGTGGCCGGCCTGGCTAAAGCTATCGAAAAAGGCTGATTCCGCAAGGAGGCGATCTGTTGCATCCTGTTGTAACTATCCTGCTCGGACCTGCACTGCTTTGGCAAGGGCGGCGAGTGCGTAAGCAGACGCCTCGTCTGCCTGAAGCTCCCGGTAAACGAGAGGGCGTAAGTGGGCAGGGACCATCGCTACGCTTATTAATATTGGGTGACTCCGCCGCTGCCGGTGTTGGCGTGGCGCGGCAATCAATAGCGCTCAGTGGCCAGTTGACGCAGTTGCTGGCCGATACTTACACCGTTGCCTGGAAACTACATGCAAAATCAGGTTTGACGGTGCATCAGGTATATCAGTCTTTAACTGAATTACCCAAAGAAGCTTACGACGTGGTGGTAGTCTCTGCCGGTGTTAATGATGTTACCGCCAATACCAAAAACGCTCAGTGGCTGCGGGCGATAAGTCAGCTAATTGAATCTCTGCAACAACAATACCAGGTCAGACTTATTCTTTTTACTGCGATTCCTCCAATGCAGGCTTTTCCAGCGTTGCCCCAGCCCTTGCGATGGTATCTTGGAGGACGCGCCCGGCTTCTGAACCGCTTGCTACTTAGTGCAACCGATCAATATAAAGGGGTTGAGTTACTGCAGGTAGATTTCCCTCTTACCCGTGACTATATGGCCGAGGATGGTTTTCATCCCAGCGCCAGGAGTTGTCAGTTGTGGGCAGAAACGGCCGCTTCGCGGATCGAGGCTTTTTTTAACGCTTCCGACAACTATAAATACTGATCGCTTTTTATAAGCTATTCTTTATGGTCGATAATAAAGTACTGACTGGGATTTTAGTATGCCAAATCAACGCTTATTGAGCCTGGACCTGCTGCGGGGAGTGGCGGTGCTGGGCATATTTCTGCTTAATATTACCTCTATGGGACTACCCATAACCGCTTATATTAATCCGACTGCTTATGGCGATTTTAGCGGCATTCATCTGGCGACCTGGGTGCTTACTCATGTGTTGGCGGAACAAAAATTTATCGCCATGTTTGCTTTGCTTTTCGGAGCTGGCATCGCGTTATTCACGGAGCGGGCTCAAGCAAAAGAATTGCCAGTAGCTAAGTTGCATTATCGCCGGATGGGTTGGTTATTAATTTTCGGTGCCTTGCATGCATGGTTGCTCTGGTACGGTGACATTCTGTTTATTTATGCGGTTGCCGGGATGTTGGTATATACCATGCGCCGCCTTAGAACTTACGCGTTACTGATCTGGTCTGCAATATTCTTCCTCATACCTTATGTCATGAGTTTGCTGGTCGCGGCATCTATGCCGATGTGGTCAGAAGCTGAAACGCAGAATATCCTGGCGATGTGGCAGCCGTCACCTGCGCAGCTGGAAGCTGAAGTAAGTGCTATGACAGGATCCTACAGCGAGCAGTTTGCACAACGTGCGGAGTTCACCTGGATGATGCAGACTCAGTCATTATTCTTGGATTTTGTATGGAGAACCGGCGCCTTTATGCTGCTGGGTATGTTTTTATACCGCTGGGGTGTGCTCAGCGCTAAACGCAGCCAGCGCTTTTATCGCTACCTGGTTTTACTGCTGATCCCAGGTTACCTGTTGTCCGTGTATGGCGTAGCACAGTACTTTGCTCATGGCTTTAGTTTTGAGCAAAGCATGTTTGTTGATTCTCAATGGAATTACTTTGCCAGTATATTCGTAGTAACAGGTTATATCGGCTTAATTATTTTATGGTTGCGAAGTAACTATATGCCTGCAATTAAAAGACGACTGCAAGCTATCGGGCGGATGGCGTTTACCTGTTATATTATGCATACCCTGATAGGCGTCGTTATTTTCAATCTGTTTGGTTTATTTGGCCAGTTGGAGCGTTTTCATCTGCTTCTTATTGTTTTTGCAGTCTGGGCGTTCCAGTTATGGTTTGCTCCCTGGTATTTATCTCGTTATGCACAGGGGCCATTGGAAGCATTATGGCGCCGTCTGACCTATGGCAAGCGCTATCGCGCTGTAAAATCAGCCAATCAGTAGTCAGCGGCACCTTTAATGTAGCTTCAGTCGCTACTGTGTACGTGAAAAGTAGCCGCCTGTCGCTCGGACTCAGACTGCGGGGAGGTCAATACCAGAGTCTCCCCATCCAGCATCAGATAATGTTCGGGGCTGTGGAGTAATCGATAGGATTCTGCGCTTTCATCGCTGAGTCCTTCAACCCGTTCAAAGGTAGTCTTCTGGATAAACTCATCAGTGCCGTCATGACGGCTTATTTGCAGCGTACCCCCCTGTTCAGCAAGATAATAACCGGCCCGGGTTTCGGGCTGGAAAGACAACGTATTGTCGATGTCCTGAAGTGACTTCAGATGCCATTCGAAGCTAAAGTGGTGAGCTTCATCAAAGGGGCCAACGGTTATCTCAGGTTGCTCATCGTAAGCAATATAGGCTTGTCCATTGGCTACGCTTTGCAGATGTTTACTCTGGTAATGAATGCCTGAAGCGGTCGGCGTGATTTTCTGAATACTGCCGTCCTCATTATAATTCAGGTGCTCCATAGAAACCGCGCGGCGGTAATTACCGCCAGTCGGCAGTGCGGCGGTGTGATAAATCAGATACCACTGATCTTCATACTCAAGCACGGCCTGATGGCTAGTGCCGCTGTCTTCTAATGTGTCCATAATCAGCCCTGCATATTCCCAGGGACCTTCTGGGTTATCGCTTGTTGCATAGGCCAGCTCTTCCGGGTAATTCATCGCAAAGGTCAGATAATACAGCCCTTCATATTCATGCAACCAGGGGGCTTCGGTAAAAGTGCCGGGCATATTGGCAATTTCTATCTGCTGAATATCGCCCTCCAGCTCGATCATGTTGTCTTTCAGAGGGGCGTAATAGAGATGCGTATTGCCCCAGTAGAGGTGCGCCTGACCCTCTTCATCAATGAAAACCGTAGGGTCTATATTGTCCCAGGTTTCCTCTGCATCCATAAACTCGGGCGCTTCTGTCATGTCACTTGTGACCAGAGGACCGCCGATGGCATCCTGCCAGCCATGTACCGGATGATCCGAAACCGCGACACCTAAGGCAAAACCACTGCGTTCAGGATCAGGATCGTCATTTAGCACGGTTACGTACCAGTAAAATTTATTATCCCGCTCAATGGCCTGAGAAGCCCAGGCGGTGTCGCCACGGGCCCATTCGAACTCAGTACGGGGCAAGGAACCTTCCAGGGTCCAGTCTTTTAAATCTTCTGAAGAATAAATAGACCATTCTTTGAGCACAAAAAAGTCGCCGTCTTCAGCGGCCTGATCATGACCTGCATATAAATAGACTACGCCATCATGCACCAGGGCGGCTGGATCGGCACTAAAGCGTTCAGTTATAACCGGGTTGCCCGCTTGAGCGAGTGCCACATACCCCAGGGTTGCGAGGGTAAGTCCAAGACGAGTGACTGAGTTACGCATAAAATCTCCTGCTACTGTTGTTTTTATTCTAATCCAGAATTAATTAAAATTATCATAATACAAATAAGTAAATGTATACAGCCCACTCGCTATTGCAACACAGGCTTAGACTACCTTTTTGTGGTATAACAAAGAGATATAAAAGACAGGAGTGGGTGTCATGTTACATAAATTTTTATTGGCTACAGCTTTGCTGGTGCCCGGTTTTGCTGTTGCCGCAGAGTGTCTGGGGCCGCTGCAAGGTGAACAACGGGGGTTGCGCACTGATGACAGCCTGAATCTGTGCCAATTAAGCCAGGATAAAGTAGTACTGGTGGTGAATACCGCCAGTCGTTGTGGTTTTACCGGACAATTCGAAGGGCTGGAAGCTTTGTACCAGAAGTATCGTGAGCAGGACTTCACTATTATAGGTTTTCCATCAGACAGCTTCCGTCAGGAGCATGCCGATGAAGCCGAAACTGCTGAAGTTTGTTATGTCAATTACGGCGTGACTTTTCCCATGCTTGCCACTTCAAAAGTAAGAGGTTCTGATGCCAATCCGGTGTTTGCTGAACTTATCGAGCAGACAGGTAAGGCACCACGCTGGAACTTTTATAAATATCTGGTCGATCGAGAGGGTAAAGTAGTTGATGTATACTCCAGTACCACGCGTCCGGATGATCAGCGTTTACAGCGCGATATTGAAAACGCTTTACAATAACTGGCTTTAGATAAGGAGTTCGAACATGAAAAAGATAATGTTAACCACTTTGTTGTCTGCCCTGGCGTTATCTGGTGCAGCATCCGCGAATATAAATACTAATTATATAGGTGGTGGTATATGGGACGGAGGAGATAGCACTGAAATGCATCTTACCACACGTCTCCAGGCGACTCCGGTAGTGTCAATTCTCGGAGATTATTATGATGTACAGGATGGCGCTTTTGAAATTATAGCTCAGCGTAGTTTTGGCCGCGGATTCCGGGTTAATCTGGGTGCGACCCATGTTAGTTATGCGGGTAGTGGCAGTGATACGGATTTTGTTGCAGGGCTGGGCTTGCGTACCCCCATCGGGCAAAGCTCAGTGATAGAATTTGCTGCCAACTATTATGATGCCGCTGGCGGTTATTATGGCCTGGGTGCTCAGGTGCAGACGTATATAAGCCGTAACCTGGCGCTTAATTATGGCTATAAATACAATGACCATACAGAGTCAGGTGTCAGTATGAGCAATGAAGTACGTTTTGGTCTGGTGTTTGCGTTTTAAAACTCGCCACGCTTACGCTTTATGCTCAGCACAATGAATATAGCCAACCAGGCTAGTCCGCCTGCGAGCAGACTATATATAGGTATATAGGTATACATTAGGGACGCTTCTTGCAGGGAAGCGCCCGTTTCCCGCATATCAAACCACATGACCAGATTGCTATATAACAGCATCAGCATGCCAATGGTGCTACCAATGGCCGAGCTGTAACGCACAACTTTGCTACGTTTTTTGCATATGACCCAGGACGCGCCGAAGATTAGTACGGGCACCATATTCCAGTAGGCAATGATACTCAGATTAAAATGATGCGTGATGATAACCAGCAATGCGCAAAGCACGAAAAGCGCCTCACCCAGCAAAGGATAACGAGTTGCCATAAACTACCTTTTAATAAGTCTTTGCTAAACTATAGCAGCCTTATTAAGCGTGATAAGCTTAATTTGTTCACTTTAAAGGAGAAAAAAATGTATAAAAAACTAGCTTTTGCCGGCCTGAGCCTGGTGTTCGCGAGCTCTGCTCTGGCACAAGTGGTGAAACCAGCCCCTTTAGTTTCCATAGCCAGTCAGGATAAATTTTTTGAACATATCGCGGAGCATTGTGGCAAAGCCTATGAAGGTGAAGTAACAGTCAACAATCCAGCGGCTGATGGTTTTGAAGGGCCTTTGATCATGCATGTGCGCAAATGCACTGAAGATCGACTGGAAATCCCTTTCCATGTTGGCGACAATCATTCACGCACCTGGATTTTGACCAAAACCGGTTCAGGTATCAGCCTCAAACACGATCATAGATATGCAGACGGTAGTTATGACGAACAGACCATGTACGGCGGTCATACCCTAGATGCCGGTTACGAACGGGCTCAGTCTTTCCCGGTTGATCAGTATTCAAAAGAAATGTTTTTTGAGCAGGGCATACCGGCTTCAAATACCAATATCTGGCAAATGTATATCTATCCGGAAACTTTCACTTATCGCCTGATCCGCGAAGGCCGCGAGTTCCGTGTCGACTTTGATCTCACGAACGAAGTTGAACTACCACCTACGCCCTGGGGTTACCAGGACTAACGAATCAATAAAGCGGGGGTAAACACTTTCACCCCCGTTTTTATCTGTATTTTTGTTCACTTCTTATACATAAGCTGTCATCTTAACTCCCACAACACATAGTTTGAATGGATGCTGAGGGTTCTCCTGCAGTCGGTATCTGATTGCTAAGGAGCTAGGCATGGCAATACCAGTAGCATTGGAAGTAGAAAAGCACCGAGCCTGTTTAATACCAGACAATTCGATATCAGATAGAGAAAAACGACTGACATCGGTTACTTTGTCCGTTATGCAGTTAGTCCCTGAATTTGCGGAAAAACTGCTGGGTAGCATAGGAGTGCGTTTAGGTAAGCGCAGCCGGTTAATTAATTACGTTGAAGTTGAACTTGAACGCGACAAAAAAACTAAAAAATCAGTAAATCGCCCGGATGGCCTTATTACCATAGATACTGGCCGTACGAGCTGGTCTGCGTTAGTGGAAGCGAAAACGGATAATAACGAGCTGAATGAAGATCAGGTCAAACGTTACATGGATTTAGCTACCCGTCACGATATCGATGCAGTTATTACCATTTCCAATCAATTTGTAGCTATCCCCGCACACCATCCTTTTTCTAATCTACAGGACAAGCGACGTAAAGTGTCTCTGTTTCATTGGTCGTGGACCAGCATTGAAACTCAGGCAACTTTGCTGGCTGATGAAGATGATTTTGTGCAACCGGAAAAACGTTTTGTACTCGCTGAGTATCTGCGTTTTTTGCGCAGCGATAAATCTGGCATGCGTTCTTTTGACTCGATGAATCCAGAGTGGCCCGCTGTGGTGAAGCACGCCGCAACTGGCGAGGCTTTTAAACTGGATGCGGCGATAGAAAATACAGTCGGTTGCTGGCATCAGGAAATCCGCGATCTGGTGTTGATGTTGTCCAGAGAGCTAAAACAGTCGGTACGCTTGAAATTACCGAAGGCACAAAGTGCCGATCCTGTACTGAGAGTGCAGGATGATGTTAAGCAGCTGATACAAACAAGTTGTTTGCGCTGCGAACTTGAAGTTCCCAATGCAGCGTCAAATTTGGAACTGAAAGCTTACTTAACAGGTAAAACGGTGAGTCTTAGTATGCAGATGGATGCGCCGGATGATAAGAAATCAGCTTCCGCACGCATTAACTGGCTCACACGGCAGTTGAAAGAGGCTGTCGATAAACCCGTTAAAATCATTTGTTATGGTAAACGCAAAACACAATGTGCCGAAGCTTCTTTGGCTGAGGCTAAAGAAGAGTCTCACGAGGCATTTGGAGAGCGGTTAAACTTTACTCCGGAAAAATTTGTGGTGTGTTGGACCGAGCATATGTCCCGGGATTTCTCTAAGAATAAAGTATTTATTCAGCGCCTGGAGGAAACTGTCAGGCAGTTTTATATGCATGTGGCAGAAAACCTGAAAGCGTACCAGCCCGCTGCACCGAAAATAAAGGAACAGGCTGTAGCTTCAGGTGAGTCATCTTCTGATTAATCTAAGCTGGTAACGAAGTTTTGGTCGCTTAGTTCCTGTTCACCGGACCAGCGATAGGCGACGAGCGGGCCGTCTTTACCGGCGGAGAAGTCGGTGCAGGCGGCTTTACTGTGTAAAATCCGCGGCGGCGCTTTAAGCCAGTAATGGCCAAAAAATACCGGACAGTTTCCCTGGTAGCAACTGGCTTTGAGCAATGCTTCATCAGCTGGTATAAGCGCTAACTCCTTTAGTATTTCTGCATTTACAGCCGGGGTAGGTATATGCACCATGTCGCGCATGCTGTCGGCATTTTGTAGCCACCAGGAAATTCGGGTTGAATAACGGCGCTTACCTTTATGGTCGAGAAAACTCATGCCCTTTGGTAAATCAACTTCAATGCCTTTGAGTAGGTTTTCGATAGCATTAAAAGGCGCACTGTCTTCTTCGAAGACCGCTTCCCATGCGTCCTCTTTTAAGCTGTTGTCGCTATTGATATAAGGCTGGATCGCAGCAAAAGAAGGTTGATGCCAGCAGGCGTGGATAAAACGAACACTGCCAAAATCAAGAAAGATGGGCAGGGTTTTAAACCATTCCAGCCAGGGGGCCCGTTGTTCAGGGGTGGGTAAGTTATCCAAAAATGCCTGATGATGGGCAGTATTAGCGTCATTGTGTTCACGCAGGTACTTACCTGTTACTGAATGGCGCGTGGCGTAGCCGACAGCATTCAGTTCATGGTTACCCATCAACGCCTGAGCGGAACCCGCGTCGACCATATTTTTAACTGTCGTTAACACCGCTTCGGTTTGTAGCCCGTTATCTATTAAGTCGCCAATGAATATGGCCTGTCGCTGCGGGTGTTGCCAAATGTTGTTTTTATATGAATATCCCAGATTGGTTAATAAAGCATGCAGTTTGTCAGCCATGCCGTGAACATCACCGATAACATCATATCCCTTTGCTAGATTTTGCATGCTGCCTCTTTCCTTTTATCTGGTCGCGATTTCTTCTGATGGTATGACGTAGGGCGGCATGACGCAAGCGGTAGCTAAGCTTTGTAATTAGTGAGTTAGCATGATTTGGCAGGCAGTTGGCTATGGTGTATTACGCTCACTTTGGTTAAGCTGAAGCAGGTGATTCGCATCTGCATATAAGGGACCTAAAGGCTATTTCATGAGCGAACTGACTCCGGGATTTATTGTAGCCCACAGCCACCGGTTAGAGGATTTAACTGATGTGGCGGTGCAACTGAGTAAAAATCACCCCTTGGCTCCTCTGCAAGAGGAAACGATACTGGTGCAGTCGAATGGCATTGCCCAGTGGCTGAAGACTGAACTTGCCCGGGCTACCGGTATTGCCACCATGCTCGACATTTCTTTGCCAGCACGTTTTGTCTGGAAAGCTTACCGGGCTGTGCTGGGTAAGCAGATTCCAAAACACTCTCCCTTTGATAAAGACCGCCTGGTATGGCGGTTGATGCGTTTGTTACCAGCGTTAATGGAAAGCAATCCGGCGTTTGCAACCTTACGCCGTTACACTGAAAATGATGAAGATCAGCGTAAACTCTATCAATTAAGCGAAAAAATTGCCGATTTACTGGATCAATATCAGGTCTACCGGGCGGACTGGCTGGACGAATGGACTCAGGGTGTGGAGTTGGAAGGGGCGAATCAGTGGCAGCCAGAATTATGGCGGGCACTGGTTGCTGATATTGGCGCTCAGGATATATGGAGCAATCGGGCGGCTTTACACCAACACTTTATTGAGCAGGCGAAGAAGCTGGCTAAGCGGCCTTCGGGGTTACCTCCGCGAGTGATTGTCTTTGGCATATCTTCGTTACCTCAGCAAACGCTGGAAGTACTGAATGCCATTAAAGGCTATACC